>NZ_JAAMOZ010000001.1:1290208-1612760 GCF_011758645.1 Brooklawnia cerclae
GCGCTACGCGCTGCATGACGCCGTGTTGTCGCTGTTGTCGTTGACCCCGTCCGAGCCAGCCAGCGCGCGAATCCCGTCAGCCGGGCCCATGCCCGCGTGACGGATTTCTCCCTCATCTCACCATCATTCGATCGAAGTTCTGAGGCGCACCATGACCAACCATCACGATGCCGTGTGGGCCCGGATCCGTGCGGAGGCGCGCGCCGATGCCCGATCCGAACCGGCACTGGCCAGTCTTCTGCACACCGACATCCTCTCGCACCGCACTTTGGAGGACTCGCTCGGCCATATCCTCGCGGGCAAGCTCGGGAGCCAGTCGATCCCGTCGCTCAGCCTGCAGAAGATCTTCAGCGAGGCCCTCGAGGAGGACCCGCACATCGGGTTCGCGGTACGCGAGGATCTGCGAGCGGTACTCAGCCGTGATCCGGCGTGCCGCGGCTTTTCCACGCCCTTCCTGTACTTCAAGGGGTTTCACTCGCTGCAGGTCTACCGGGTGGCGCATTTCTACTGGACGCACGATCGTCCCGCGTTGGCGCTGTATCTGCAGGGCCGCAACTCGGAAGTGTTCGCCGTGGACATCCACCCCGGTGCCAGGATCGGCAAGGGAATCATGTTCGACCATGCCACCTCGGTCGTCATCGGCGAGACGGCCGTGGTCGGGGACGACTTCTCGATGCTGCACGAGGTGACCCTCGGGGGAACGGGAAAGGTGGGTGGTGATCGTCACCCGAAGGTCGGCCGGGGTGTGATGATCGGCGCGGGGGCCAAGGTGCTGGGGAACATCACGATCGGCGAGGGCGCCAAGATCGGCGCCGGGTCGGTCGTCCTGGCGGACGTTCCCGCCTACACCACCGTGGCCGGCGTGCCTGCCCGACCGGTCAGCTACCCTCCCAATGCCATGCCCGCAATGGAGGACGAGCCCCCGTCGCTGGAAGAAGAGGCTCCCGCACCACACGTGGAGGCGGCGGTCACCGATCCGTTGGAAAGTCGTCCATGAGCCGTATTCACCAGAGCCTGACCGAGTTGGTCGGGCACACGCCGTTGCTCCAGCTCCAGCATCTCGCCGGCTCCGACCGGGCACGTGTGCTGGTGAAACTGGAGTTCTTCAACCCGTTGGCCAGCGTGAAGGACCGCACCGCACTGTCGATCGTGCGAGCCGCCGAACGCGACGGTCGGCTGCGGCCGGGCGGCACCATCGTCGAGGCGACGAGCGGTAACACGGGCATCGCCCTGGCATGGATCGGCGCCTGCCTGGGGTACTGCGTCGTGCTCGTCATGCCGGACGACGTGTCGACCGAGCGGCGGCTTCTGCTGAAGGGGCTGGGTGCGCAGCTGGAGCTGACACCCGGCACCGAGGGAATGGCCGGGGCCAACCGGCGTGCGGGCGAGATCATCGACGCCATTCCGGGTGCCTTTCTGTCCGGTCAGGGCGGCAACCCGGCGAACCCCGCCGTGCACGAGTCGACGACCGGGCCGGAGATCTGGGCCGACACCGATGGGCAGGTGGACGCCGTTGTGGCTGCCACGGGCACGGGAGGGACGATCTCGGGCACGGGACGATTCCTGCGCCGTTTCAACCCGGACGTCGCCGTCATCGGTGTCGAGCCGGACGAAGCGCCCGTGCTGAACGGCGGCGAGTGGCGTCCACACAAGATCCAGGGCATCACGGGGGGCAGCGGTGTGCCGCCCGTCACGGATCAGGAACTGATCGACGAGGTGCTGCGGGTGCCGCAGGACGAGGCGATCGCGTTCGCGAGGCGGGCGATGACCGAGGAAGGGCTGGTCGTCGGAATCTCGTCCGGGGCGGTGCTGGCGGGGCTCGCCCGGCTGGCGGAGCGTCCGGAGTTCGAGGGGAAGACCCTGGTGGGCGTCCTCGCCGACACCGGCGAGCGGTACCTGTCGACCGAGCTGTTCGACCACGTGCGGTAGGGGCCGTCGCCTCCTCCGGGGAATTATTGGGGTTGATCGCAGGTCGAGTTCGACCCACGATCAACCCCAATAATCACGAGGCCGCGTTGCGCCAGCGCTCGGTGAGCGCGGCACGCACCGGCAGGTAGCTGAGGAGCAACTGGATCGTCCCGGCCAACCCGATGGAGGCGAGCATGACGGCCTGGCCCTTCGGCTTGGTGGCCAGCTGCGCGGAGGTGCCTGCGGCGATCGTCGCCAGGGACGCGCCGACCGCGGGCATGGTCAGGCGCTGAGCGGGAGCGAGAGAGTCGTCCGCGGAGGCGGCCACCAGGGCCGCGGCACCCAGAGGCATGAGCGTACCGAGCACGAGATTGGCCGTCTGCGGCTTGCCGGTTTGCTTGATGAGGACATCGCGGCGGGCATGCAGGAAGGCGACCGCTGCCAGGGCGGTGGCGAGTGGAACCAGCGCGAGCACCCGGCTGGGGACGAGATGATCGTCGGCCGCCGAGGCCAGGATCTCGTCGTCCGCGTCATCGGGGCGGAGAAGCCCGAGGCGCACGGCGACCGCACCCATGTTGAGCGTCCACCCCGCGCCGAAGACGCGGGGAATCACCAGACGTTCGTCGGTGGGGTCGAACGTGGAGGCGAGGCGCTTGCCGATGCCGGGGCCGAATGAGTTCGGGAGGCCGAGGACGCGGTGGAAGGCGCCGTCCGCGGTGCCGAACTGCTCGTCCAGGTTGGCGGCGTAATCCAGGGCGGGTCCCGCGTCGGTGACGGCACTGCCGACCGACGTTGCTGTTGCCGCTTCCGCAAGGGCCTCCCGCAGGTCGGCGAGGGCCTGGGCGCGTTTGCGCCCGCGGAGCCGCAGGTGACGTCCGACCTCGCGAACGTAGTCGTCGATGGGTGTCGTGGTCATCGTCCGGCCTCCTCGAAGAGGGTGTTCATGGCGTGGACGAGCTGTTTCCACGCCGTCCGCTGGGACGCGAGCTGGGCCTGGCCGGCGGGGGAGAGCCGGTAGTACTTGCGGGGCGGGCCGACCGGGGATTCCTGCCAGGTGGTCTCGACCAGGCCGGAGTTCTTGAGCCGTGTGAGCAGCGGGTAGATCGTGCCGCTCGTGGCCTCCAGGCCGGGACGGGCGGACAGGTCGTCCACCACCTCGACCCCGTAGCGCGGTTGGGTGCTCAGCAGCGTGAGGACCGCCAGTTCGAGGGAGCCCTTCCGCAGCTGGGTGGAGATGTCGTCCATGAGGTAGATGGTAGCGCCAGCTAGTATGTGGTGCAAGGTTATTGGTGATGCAAAGTTGGTGGGTCGTGGGGTCCGGGACGACGCGTCGGTGGCGACACGGTGGTGTCACCGCACGCGTCTACCATGACGTCTGTGCCGACCCCGATTCCCGACGTTCAGGTGGCCGCCTCCGAGCGGCCCATCGCGTTGTCCGTGCTGCGCTCCACTTTCGGCTACGACAGCTTCCGGGGCGAGCAGGAGCAGATCATCGACCACGTCGTCGGGGGCGGGGACGCGCTGGTGCTGATGCCCACCGGTGGTGGGAAATCGCTGTGTTACCAGATTCCGGCGCTGGTGCGGCCCGGAGTGGGGGTGGTGGTCTCGCCGCTGATCGCCCTGATGCACGACCAGGTGACCGCGCTGGAGGCGCTCGGGGTGCGGGCGGGATTCCTCAACTCGACGCAGACCTCCGCCGAGAGGTACGCCACCGAGCAGGCGGCGCTGGCCGGCGAACTCGACCTGGTGTATCTGGCGCCGGAGCGGCTCGGGCTGGAACGCACCCAGGAGTTCCTCGACCGGGTGCGGGTGTCGGTGTTCGCCATCGACGAGGCCCACTGTGTCTCTCAGTGGGGGCACGACTTCCGCCCCGACTACCTCAAGTTGTCGGTGCTGGGGGAGCGCTGGCCCGAGATCCCGCGCATCGCGCTGACCGCGACCGCCACCCCCGCGACGCGACGCGAGATCGTCGAGAGGCTCGGGCTGCAGCGGGCACGCACCTTCGTCGCCAGCTTCGATCGGCCGAACATCCGGTACCGCATCGAGCCGAAGCAGCAGCCGCTGCGTCAACTCGTCGACCTGATCCGCACCGAGCACGACGGGGACGCCGGCATCGTCTACTGCCTGTCGCGGAACTCAGTCGAGAAGACCGCGGAGGCGCTCGTCCGCGAGGGGATTCCGGCGCTGCCGTACCACGCCGGCCTGCCCGGAGATGTTCGTGCCGAGCACCAGTCACGGTTCCTGCGCGAGGACGGCCTGGTGATGGTGGCGACGATCGCGTTCGGCATGGGCATCGACAAGCCGGACGTGCGCTTCGTCGCGCACCTCGACTTGCCCCGCAGTATCGAGGGCTACTACCAGGAGACCGGGCGCGCGGGGCGCGACGGCCTGCCCGCGACGGCGTGGATGGCCTACGGGTTGGCCGACGTCGTGCAGCAGCGCCAGTTGATCGAGGGCTCCGACGGCGATGAGGCCCACAAACGGTTGCTCAGCCGCCAGCTGGACGCGATGCTGGGCCTGTGCGAGACGCTGCGGTGTCGCCGCCAGCTGATCCTCGAGCACTTCGGGGAGCACAGCGAGCCCTGCGGCAACTGCGACACCTGCTTGGAGCCTCCGACGCCCTGGGACGGCACGGTCGCCGCGCAGAAGCTGCTGTCGACGATCGTGCGGCTGAAGCGCGAGCGCAACCAACGCTTCGGCGCGGGGCAACTGATCGACATACTGCTCGGCAGGCACACTCCCAAGATCGCGCGGTGGCACCACGACCAGCTGAGTACCTTCGGCATCGGCACCGAGCTGACCGACCTCCAGTGGCGGGCGGTCGTCCGGCAACTGCTGGCCGAGGGATTGGCGGCGGTGTCGGCCGACGGGCACGGGACCCTGGAGCTGACCGAGACCTCATGGCCGGTGCTGCGGGGTGAGCAGACGGTGGCCCTGCGCCAGGACCCGGTGGTTCAGGCCGGTGCTGGTCGGCGGCGGAAGGGGAACTCGTCGGGTGGGGGAGCTTCGCGCACCCGCTCGGCTGCCGCCGGCGAGTTGTCGGCGGACGACCGGGAGCTCTTCGAACGGCTGCGGGCCTGGCGTGCCGAGACCGCCCGGGCAGCGGCCGTGCCCGCCTACGTCGTGTTCCCGGACGCCACCCTGGTCGCGATCGCGCAGCAGCGGCCGGACTCGCGGGACGCGTTGTCGGGGATCAGTGGGGTGGGGGCGAAGAAGCTCGAACTGTACGGGGACGCCATCGTCGGGATCGTCGGTAGCGCCGGGGCTGTAGGGGAGTGATGGGGGTGCTTGCCGGGACGTGTCGCCGATTGGTGGCCGTGGTGGATGGCACGCTGGTCGTCCGGTTGGGACTTTGGGGCTGGTTCCGGTAACGTAGGTCAACGGATCGGGCGTCGAGCCGGGTCTGGCGGGCTGTAGCGCAGCTTGGTAGCGCACTTGACTGGGGGTCAAGGGGTCGCAGGTTCAAATCCTGTCAGCCCGACCATGTGAAATGCCTTGTCAAAGGCTGGTTTCAGAGGCATTCGAAGGGCCGCGTGCGACAAATGCGCGACAGTGCTCACCGTTCCGTTCTCCGAACGGGGAGAACGGACATGGCCACCACCAAAACCGGTCATTCCAGAACAAGATACACTACGCCGCGCATCTGCACACCGCCGCGTTCGCCTGGCCGTTGGGACGAGGGTGAATCGCAACTCGAAGAGTCTTTCGCCGAAGCTGCGGGAGAAGGGCATACGTGCGTTCGATCCCAAACTCTGTGAGCCGGTCGACGAACACAGCGACCGTTCCCAGCGAGCGGCGGACGGGTCTCGCAATTGGCAGCTGCATGTTGATGGAGCAGCCCGTGAAGTCGAGTGGCACAAGCGGGCCATGAGTCAATCGCCTATCTGAGTGCGAATGGAGTCAAGTGACACGCTGAACCACTCGGTACCGATGAAGAGGTGGAGATCGCTCCCTCGAGCATGCCGCCAGCCAGCGCCTGGCAGCGGATCGCCCGACGGGTCGACGAGAACGCCACGCATCGCGGGGTTCCAGTCCTGCGTTGGCAGTTCGCCAACACGCACGAGGTCTGGCGCACCGTAGTAGCCGACCAAGGCAACTCGGGGCTCGTCCACGAGAATCTGATAGGCGGCGTGGTTGCCCCAACCGACAAGCTCCGCGCAGTCGGCGACGATCCTCACGATCGGCCAGTCGCCGTAGTAGCTCGACCACACGGCGTGGTCGGCGACGTTCAGCGTGTAGCAGTCGTCGATGAACGGCGGGGCGTTGGGGTCGCTGAGAGTGGTCACCGGAAACGTCCAGTCGAGCGCGAGGTGTTGATCAAATCGGACGATTCCCACGGAACTGGCACCGTACACGCCCTCGTCTGAGTAACCCACCCACAGACGATCCTCGCCGTCTAGGTACGCGTGCTCGACTCCGTCCGAGACTGGCGCTCTCTCCAGTAGCTCGCCTTGCGAGGAGAAGACAAGTGCGTTCTGGTCGGAGCCACCTACGGGTTGGCCTGCACGCGAGCCGACGAGCAGGATGCGACCGTCCTGATAGCGCTGTGCGTGAGCATACGCGGGCATCAAACCCCTGAGTTCGGTCGTGGACCCGGCGACCGTGACAACGAGGCGCACGTCGCGATCCGTCCGGATGCTCGCCCAACTCCCACCGAAGGTTGAAGCGGCATTCGGATTGAGGCGCGCCGGGTTCGCGTCGGGCCCGTGGCGTCCGAACATCGCAGCGCGATCCGGAGCACTCGCCCAGACCACAATCGGCTCTCCGGAGAAAGTGACGGATGCAGTTACCAGGACGAGGTCCGAGTCGGGCGCCTCCAGCGCGCCATTATGCTGGACCCGGATCTTGCGAAACGCGGACGGGTAGTCCTGCCGAATGCTGGCGTCCCATGCTTCATACGCAGCGTCGTTATCATCCACGGCCACAATGCAACCAGACAGCGCTGACGAACGCGGGAGGTCAGGCTGCGGGCCACCACCGGTGTTCGACGATCTCGGCTTCGCGGGCCGCGAGCCAGACAGCGGCATCTGCCTTGGCGCTGATGGCGGTGGGAGTGCGGATCCAGGAGGCGCGGCCTGGTCCGACACGCCGGGGTTGGCGTAACGGGCTTGCCGCTTGCCCGAGGGTAGTTTCGTCACGCTGCCGAACGTGCGGTGCGAGCACGCCCGTGCTCTTGCCGAAGATGGTGCAGACCTGAGCTGGTCGACGGTACCCGCCGTGGTCGGGCTCGTTCTTGCGGGCACTATCGAGTATCTCCATGCTCCTCGTTGCGCCGGTCCGTCCGGGTGCTGTGCAGAAGTCAGCGGCTCCCAGCAGGAACCGTCAGTCTGTACTCGCGTTCCATGGCGTGGGCATCCAAGGAGCCCCTCGTCATCGGAAACCATCACAGGTATGCTCTATCTGTATTGAATTCCGCCGGATCGGAAGTGACGATGGACACCACGACGCTGCCCGACCTGCTCGGCTATGACGATCTCACCGCGCAGGGACTCACCCGGCATGGCCTCGACCGGCTCATTGAGTCGGGGGAGTTCGAGCGCATCGCCCCTGGCTTGTTCCTGCGAGCGGGGCTCGTGGACGACACGACGGCCGCGTGGATGGCGGTTGCGTCGAAGAAACCCGATGCGACGTTGTGCCTGCTTACAGCACTGTCGCTGCACGAACTGACCGACGAGATCCCTGCCTGGAGCGACATCGCTATCCCGCGCGGTACCCAGCCGGTCATCGTCCATCACGCACCCATTGTCTGGCACCGCTTCGACGCCGACACCTTCAGCATCGGTCGCAGCGAGCATGCACTGCCGGGCGGCCTGTCCATCGGCCTGTACTCCGCCGAGCGCACCCTGATCGACCTGTTCCGGTTGCGGCATGCGTGGGGCAGCGACCTCGCACTCGGGGCGCTTAAACGGTGGCTGCGCGGGCGCGGCAACAGCCCCGGCGCGCTGCTGGCGCTGGCGGAGAGCTTCCCGAAGGCGCGTCCCGCGATCCAGCAGGCACTGGAGGTGCTGCTGTGAGCCCGAACCCGCAGCATGGCACCCCGGCAGGGGAGGCGACCATCGCCATTCGTGGGCTTGCCCGGCGGAGCGGCGCGGACGTGCAGGAGCTGATGACCCTGTACGCGCTCGAAGGACTGCTGGCGCGGATCGCCCGCTCTGAGTACCGGGACGACTTCGTGCTGAAGGGCGGCGTGCTGCTTGCCGCGTTCGCAGCGCGCCGCCCGACGAAGGACATCGACCTGCAAGCCACCCGGCTCGCCGGAGACCCTGAGGAAGTCGCCGAGCGCGTCCGCGCCATGGTGACGCTGGATGTCGACGACGGGCTCGTGTTTTCCCCTGCCAGCGTCACCGCGACGATGATCCGCGACGAGGACGAGTACGCCGGGGTTCGAGTCAAGCTCACGGCGACACTCGGCACCGCGCGGCTGACGGTCGGGATAGATGTGAACTTCGGCGACCCAATCTGGCCCGCCCCGCGGCTCATAGACCTTCCTCGCGTCGTGCCCCTCGGGCTGGGGCCCGTGACACTGCTGGGCTACCCGCTGACGATGGTGCTGGCCGAGAAAGTCGTCACCGCCATCGACCGCGGCCTCGCCAACACTCGCTGGCGCGACTTCGCCGACGTATACGCGCTGACTCATCTCCACGAGGTCGACGCGGGCGAGTTCCGCGCGTCGGTGGAGACCGTCGCCGAGTACCGCAAGGTCGCACTGACGACTCTGCTGCCCGCGCTTGCGCCGATGGGTGAGCAGTCGCAGCAGAAATACCGCGCCTGGCGCACCCGGTCTCACCGCGAAGACGAACTTCCCGAGGTGTTCGCCGAGGTGCTCGCCGCGGTCGCCGGCTTCGCCGATCCCGTGCTGTCCTCCTCGGTGCCAGGCCGATGGAACCCCGTCGCCACATCCTGGGAGTGAGCGACCGGGCATACCGTTGGGCTACAGCCGCGGCGCGTTGCTCGGCGGCGCGGCCGCTTTCGGCGGGCTCGGGGCGTGGTTCGTCCGCGCATCGCGGCGGGCTGGGTCTCGACGCGGGCGAGGTCTTCCTCCACGATCTGTCCTGCGTCACGTCAGGCGTACAGGTCCCGCGGGTGCACTCCGTGTGCCCGGGCGGTCTCCGCCATGAACGTCGATGGAAGGGTCTCGTCGCACTCTTTCACGGACAAAATCCATGCATACAGGGGGACAAGAGCGTGCGGATTTTGTCCGTGACCGTGTGTGACGCTCTCCGGCTCACGAGGTCGACGTCGGCTCGGGGGAAGGTGGAGTCCGGTAGGGGCGCCGCGGCAGCCGGGTTGTGCTGCCATGAGGACGTCTGCGTCGCGAGCAGGCTTGATTTGCCGTCGCCATCCCGGCCGACGGCGCCGACGTGGTCGCTTTCCTCGGCCTCGAGCGTGACCGAATCGAGCACGACCCTCGTCGCGTACTCCATCCGCAGGGGTTCAGCTCCAAGCAGATGCGTCACTGGACAGACCTGCTGACGGCTACGTCCGCAACCGTTCTCTGATGAGCGAGCGCACCAAGGCGCGAAAGCCGGGCGTCTTCGTCCGTCAGCGGTTCCCGTGTAATCGACCACAGATCGAGAAGGTGTTCGCCGCCGACTCCATTATTGTCCCGCCGTCGTCTGGTCCCCGGGACGTGAGGTGGCCGTGATGCGATGGACCATGGTTCAGCCTGGCGGGCAGGGCGCGAGGCTTCGACTCTCGCCGAATTGGGCAGTCGATTCGATTAGGTCGCATGCGACCTATATGGTGGCAGCCATGGACTTGTTCGACATCAAGACGCTGAATACGGCGATAGAGGCCTTGCTCAACCGGCGGCTGGCCTCTGTGTCGCTCACCTACACCCAGGGAACCGTGCTCGAACTGCTGGTTCGCTCCGGGGAACGCGAAATCGTGCAGAAAGACCTGGAGGAGCGGCTCGGCCTGTCGCATCCCACGGTGAACGGTGTACTGAACCGGTTGTCGAGCAAGGGACTGGTCGTCTTCGAGACGAGCGAGAAAGACCGGAGACGGAAACGGGTGCACCTCACCGAGCAAGGGCGAGGATTGGCGGCGTACGTGTCCATCGTCGTGGACAAGATGTGTAACGAGCTCTTCGAGGGGTTCTCGGCAGACGAGGTCGAGGAGCTGGCCGCACTCGTCAGGCGCACGATCGAGAGCGTCCGCAGAGCAGGGTCCGATCGGTGACGGCGCCGTCTGATCCGCAGGAGGGCCTCGACATGCCCGAGAAAAGAGCATCAGGTCATCCGCATCCGTTCCGGGTGATCGTGGGTCCGCTCATCGCCGCCTTCGTCGGGGTGTACAGCGAAGCGGCCATGAACATCGCTCTGCCCGACCTCATGACGGTGTTCTCCGTCAGCGCCGCCGTCGTGCAGTGGCTGACCACGGGATACCTCCTGGCTGTGGGCATCCTGTTGCCGCTGTTCGGGGTGCTCGTGCGCTGGCTCACTACTCGTCAGCTCCTCGTTCTCGCCGCCGTGTGTTTCCTCGCCGGCGCCGTGCTCAGCGGCGCTGCCGTGTCCTTTCCCATGCTTGCTGCAGGCAGAATCGTTCAGGGCATGGCCACAGGCATCCTGCTTCCGCTCATCTTCAACACCGCTATCGCTGTCTATCCGGTGCGCAGGCGGGGAACCGCCATCGGGATGATCGGACTCGTGGTGATGTTCGCCCCGGCCATCAGCCCGGTTATTGCGGGTCTCATACTGCAATCCGCAACATGGAACTGGATCTTCTGGCTCATGATCCCGGTCCTCGTGGTCGCTCTGGTCGTGTCGATGCGATGGCTGGAGAACGTCCGCCCGATCACGCGGCCTCGGGTGGATGTCGCCTCCATCGTCATGTCTACCCTCGGTTTCGGCGGGGTGGTGTTGGGGCTCGGGCTTGGCGGGGACAACGGGTGGGTTGATCCTGTGGTCCTCGGTAGCCTCATCGTCGGCGTTCTGGGTGTTGCGGGTTTCAGTCGTCGTCAACTGCGCCTTGCCGAGCCGATGCTGGACGTGCGACCTTTCCGTCACCGCAACTTCCTCTTGAGCTCCCTGATCATCGTCGGCAACAACGCGATGCTGATGTGTGCGATCTTCCTCATTCCCATGTATCTACAGAACGCGAGGTCCGTCGCGGTCGTGGCAACTGGCCTGCTCATGCTCCCCGGCGGTGCCCTCAACGGTGTGTTCTCGGCGGCTTCGGGACGCGTCGCGGACGTCGCCAGCCCACGGGTGATGGTCCGTTGTGGTCTCGCGATCGCGATCATGGCCTCCCTCTTGCTGATGACGACCGGCGAGGCAAGGCCTCTGTGGTGGATTGTGCTCGGGCACTGCCTGCTCATGGTCGGCATCTCGCTGGCAAACGCGCCGACACAGACGTTGGGACTCAACGCGTTGCCACTCGATCTCGCGTCTGACGGGAGCACCATCTTGAGCACGCTTGCGCAGATCGGCGGGGCGGTGGGAACGGCGCTCGGCGCCAGCCTTCTCAGCGCCGGTGAACGCGCCACGGCTGCCGGGGGTACGGCGGCCGTAGCGGCGGGCGTCGGTTGGGGCTTCGCGTTCTCGCTGGGCATGGCGTGTGCGGGCCTCGTCTGTTCCCTGCTGATAAGCAGGAGAGAGCCGCTGTCGGATGCGAGATGAGTGAGGGTCGAGCACTTTCCCGACGGGAGAAGGTGCCCCAGGCCGCGGGCACGCATGAGGTCACTCGTACCGTAGGGAGTCCACTGGGTCGGCTCGTGCTGCCCGAGCGGCCGGCAGCGTCCCGGCAAGGAACGCGATGACCATGACAAGGATGACGATGGTCGCGATGGACGACGGCGCGAACGCGATCAGCTCGAGTCCTGCGAGATCGGCCAGAAGGGTCTCGGAGAGCACTTGACTGAAGGCCGACCCGACGACGATCGCGACCAATGCCCCGATCGCGCTGCCGAGGAAGCCGATGAACGTCGCCTCGATGCTGAACAGGGCGAACACACGTCCGCTGCCCATTCCCATCGCCTTCATGAGGCCGATCTCGCGGGTGCGTTCCTGCACTGACATGTAGAGGGTGTTGACGATTCCGAATGCTGCGGCCAGAAGCGCGATGACGGCGAACGCGTTAAGTACGAGCACGATTCCGTCGATGACAGTGGTGATCATGCCGAGCTGGTCGGCGATGGTGGTGCCGGTGTACCCGGCGTCGGCAAGCTGGTCCTTCAACTCATCGATCGCCGCGTCGGTGGCGTCGGGGTCGAACCAGACGCTGGCCGAGGAGTATCGGTCTGCCTGAGTCGCTGGAAGACCGGTACTCTGCGCATCGTGAAGCGTCTCCGTGAGCGCCTGGTTCAGCAGGACGCTCGAGCCCGTTGGTGACGCCAGAGCCTCTTCCGTGACGCCGACGACCGTCGCCTCGACGATGTGCTGCGTGTTTGTCGCGTCGGTGATGGCGATGGCGATCGTTTGTCCCAGTGCATCCGCGTCGTCGCCCAGTCCGAGGGGCTCGACATAAGCCTGTGGCAAGGCGACCTGCAGATCGCCGGAGCCATCGTCGGGTTCGACACCAGAAGAGAGCACTGTCGTCTGGCCCGCCACCAGGCTGCCTACGCTCGCGACGTACCTGGTGCCGTCCTCGAACCGGATGTAGTCGGGGGTGATGCTTCGCTGTGGGTCTACGTCGAGTATCCCGTCGATGTTCTTTATCGACTGGATGTCATCTGGCGTGAGCGCGATGACCGTGGTGCCCGGGATACCGGTCGAAACCGCGTCCGGATCGTATTCCGTCGGCTCGCCGCTGCTCGCCAGAGGGTCGCCCGTGCTCTCGCTGGTCTTGGTGACGGTCATGGCATTGGACGCGCCCACGCCGCTGACGGTGTCGTCGATGTAAGCGTTGATACCGGTGCCGAGCCCGCTGGTGATGGTCAGCGTGAACGCGCCGATGAAGATCGACAGGACTGTGAGGATTGTCCGGGTTCTCGACCGGAACGTGTTCGAGATCGCTGAGGCGATAAGGTCCGTGGTTTTCATGCGGCAGCCTCCTGCCCCGTGCCGGCGAGCAGGCCGTCGCGGATACGAAGCTGACGATCGCATCGTGTCGCGAGGTCGATGTCGTGGGTGACGACGATCAGGGTTATTCCGTGCTCGCGGTTCAGGTTGAAGAGAATATCCTCGACCACGGAACCGGTCTTGGAATCGAGGTTCCCGGTGGGCTCGTCGGCGAAAATGATCCGAGGATCGTTCACCAGTGCGCGGGCGATGACAACGCGCTGCTTCTGGCCTCCGGAGAGATCCGTGGCTTTGTTCTTCGCCTTGTCGAGGAGCTCCAACTGCTCGAGCGCCGCCAGACCGCGGCGCCTCCGCTCGGCGGAGCCGACGCCTGCAATCTTCAGCGGCAGGATCACGTTGTCCAGAACCGAGGCGCTCGGGGTGAGGAAGAACTGCTGGAACACGAATCCGAAGGTCTTGTTGCGGGTTCGGTTGAGGGTGCGTCCCTTGAGGGAACGTGTGTCGGCGCCTTCCAGAGTGATGGTGCCCGACGTCGGGGCGTCGAGGAGCGCGAGGCAGTGCATGAGGGTCGACTTGCCAGAACCGCTCTTACCCAGAATCGCGATGGACTCTCCCCCCGAGATCGTGAAGCTCACTCCCTTGAGTGCTTCGAAGCGGTTCTGGCCGCGGCCATACGTTTTGTGTACGTTCGACACATCGAGGATCGGATTGTTCATGGAGTCTCCTGGATTGCCCGCAGGGGCACGGCATCTGCTGGAGTTCCCAGCCTCCCGCTCATCGCTGCGCGGCACATCACCCCGTCGCGGACACTTCGATACCGCGTTCGCGGTACGGCTCGCAGAGTGGTGGGGAGGAGAGTAATTGCGCCAGACGGCAAACTGGGGGAGTGACGCCGACGACTTCCTATCCTCAGCCGCATCCGCGCGCGCCGTGGTGGGCGATCGATCTTGTGGTTACCGTGCTTGTCGTCGCACCGGCGTTCGCGCCGTTCCTTGAACCCGAGATGCTTCCCAGCGATGTGCTGTCGTGGAGCGCCGCGCTCGTCCCAGCTCTCGTGCTGCCGCTGCGGCGACGAGCGCCGGTGGCTGTGCTCGTCGCTCTGGTCGCGCTGTTCGCGATCACCGCAATCGGTGGACCGTTGTTGCCGGGCATCGGCCTCGCGATCGCCGTCGCAGTCTTCCACTTGGCCAACGACACGAGCCGGAAGGCGTCGCTCGTCGTCGGCGGAGTCGTCATGGGCGTGATGACGGCGATCAGCGTGACGGTCGCAGTCACACGTGACCTGGACGCCCACGTGTTCCAATTCATCGTGACGATCGCGTTCGCGGCTGCCGCAGGGGATGCAACCCGCTCACGTCGTGAGTACCTGGTGGCCGTCACGGAGCGGGCAGATCGCGCGGAACAGACGCGTGAGGCAGAGGCGAGGCGTCGCGTGACTGAAGAACGCTTGCGGATCGCGCGCGACCTCCATGACGCGGTCGCTCACCAGATCGCTGTCATCAGCTTGAACGCCGGCGTCGCGTCCACGGCGATGGACACTGACCCCGAACGTGCGCGTGCAGCGCTCGGCACGATTCGCGGGGCGGCGCGCACAGTCCTGGCCGAGATCGGAGACCTGCTGAGCATGTTGCGCTCCGACGGGCAGGACGCCCCGGCCACTGCGCCGCAGCCAGGGCTGGGGCAGCTCGACGAGCTCATGGACCAGTTTTCCTCCACCGGGTTGGAGGTACACCGGAGGATCGAGGGTGACCTCTCCCGCGTCCGTGGAAGCGCCGGTATGGTCGCCTATCGGGTCGTCCAGGAGTCGCTCACCAACGCTCACAAATACGGTTCCGGTCACCGCGCGCATGTTCTCGTTGCCGTGCTGCCGGAAACGCTGCGCATTGTCGTCACGAATCCCGTCGATCATGGCGCACCTGCATCCGTCCCGGACGGGGCTGCCACCCCCGTCCCGGGGGCGGGGGTGGGGCTGATCGGCATCCGCGAGCGCGTCTCCTCGGTGCGAGGGACGGTGCATGCGGGGCTGGTGCCCGGCGGCTGGAGAGTCAGCGCCGAGCTTCCGATACCGAAGGAGGAAACCACGTGACGCGTGTGCTCGTCGCCGACGACCAGGTGCTGATCCGCCAGGCTGTCTCGGACATTCTTGCTGGTCAAGAAGATGACGAGGTCGTCGGCCAGGCCGTCGACGGTCGGGAGGCGGTCAAGCTGGCTCGGGCGCGTCGCCCGGACGTCGTGATCATGGACATCCGAATGCCGAACATGGACGGCATTGAGGCTACAGCAGAGATCTGCGGCGATCCCGAACTCGCAGGCACGAGAGTGCTCATCCTCACGACGTTCGAGGAGGACGAGTACCTCGTCGCCGCCCTCAGGGCAGGCGCGAGCGGGTTCATCGGCAAGGGCTCCGAACCGGACGACATCGTCCGTGCGGTGCATGCGGTGCACGCCGGCGACACGCTACTGTCGCCGGCGGCCACTCGCAGCCTGATCACCAGGTACGTCCGTGTGCCTGCTCGGGCAGGCCAGGGCTCACTGCCCGAACTGTCGGGGCTGACCGAGCGCGAGCGCGAAGTGTTGTTCCTGGTGGCGACGGGACGATCCAATCAGGACATCGCTGACGAACTCGTCATTTCGCCGCATACGGCGAAGACCCATGTGAACCGCGTCATGACGAAGTTGCGGGTTCACGACCGCGCACAGTTGGTCATCATCGCTTATGAGTCCGGATTGCTCACACCGGGAAGCTGACGGCCGATACCGCGATCGTGGTAGGAAGATGCCGCGCTCGGGGGACGCGGACGCGCATGACGATCAGCAAGTCTGGAGGAGTGACCACTTCGATCAGACCAGCGATCGACGCAGCCGCGTCCATCCCTGAGCCGGGGCACTCTCGCCATGTTGTCCTCGTTTTTGCCGGGCTTCTTGTCGCGATGCTGCTCAGTTCGCTTGACCAGACTGTCTTTTCCACTGCGCTGCCCACCATCGTGGGCGAACTCGGTGGGGTGACTCACATGCTGTGGGTCACGACGGCATATCTGGTCGCATCGACGATCATGATGCCGATCTATGGCAAGCTCGGCGACCTCCTGGGCCGCAAGGGCCTGTTCATCGGGGCGCTGACGATCTTTCTCGTCGGCTCGGTGTTGGGAGGGTTTGCCCAAAACATGACCGGGCTGATTGTTGCTCGTGCCGTTCACGGCATTGGTGGTGGCGGCCTGATGATCCTTGCTCAGGCGATCATCGCTGACGTTGCGCCGGTACGTGAGCGGTCAAAATACATGGGCATCATGGGCGCGGTCTTCGGATTGTCCTCAGTTGTCGGCCCGCTCTTGGGCGGCTGGTTCACAGAGTCGGCGCATTGGCGGTGGGCGTTCTGGATCAATGTCCCTCTTGGTATCGCCGCCATAGCGCTCGCAACAGTCTTCCTCAGACTCCCCAAACATGAGCACAAGGTTCGACTCGACGTTTGGGGGATCACCACCATGGCTATCGCGGTCACATCGGTCATCCTCGTCGCGTCGTGGGGAGGGACTGAATACGAATGGGGCTCTCCCGTCATTGTCGGTCTCATCGCGGCAGCGGTGGTGTTCGGTGCGCTTTTCGTACTCGCGGAACACCACGCTGTCGAACCGATCATCCCTCTCGCATTGTTCAAGAGCCGGAATTTCGTTCTCGCCACGACCGCGGGCTTGTTCATCGGGATAGCCATGTTCGGTGCAATCGCTTACCTGCCCACCTATCTGCAGATGGTCACGGGCGTCAACGCGACGGTTTCGGGGCTCATGATGATTCCCATGGTCGCCGGTCTCACACTGGGAGCGGTCACCACGGGTCAGTTGGCATCGTTAACCGGACGCTACAAGTGGATGCCCATTGCCAGCATGATCGGCCTCGGTCTCGGCTTGTGGCTCTTGTCCACGCTCACGGTTGAGACCCGTCTTTGGGTTCTTCTGAGTTACCTGTTCGTCCTCGGTCTTGGGGTTGGGCTGGGTATGCAGATCCTCGTGCTGGTCGTCCAGAACTCGTTGCCCGACTCACAGGTCGGTACTGCGACCGCTGCCAACAACTTCTTCCGTGAGATCGGCGCATCCCTCGGCGGCGCCATCGTCGGGGCGCTGTTTACCTCGCGCCTGACCGATCTCCTGTCAGGGCTGGCGTCGGTGGGAGGAGCATCGGCAGGCAGCCTCGACTCTCTCACCCCCGGGGCCGTACGCGCACTGCCGCAAGCGATTCGCGATGTCATCGTCAGTGCGTACAACGATGCGCTCACCCCGGTGTTCGCCGCCCTGATCCCGATGGTGGTCGTTGGCCTCGTCCTCGTCAGCTTCATTAAGGAGGTTCCTCTTCGTTCGACGATCGAGGACGCGAACGGCGCCTCAGAGGGTGTGGATAGAGAGACCAACCGGACCGGGGATCTCCCTTGATGAGCCTAGGCAGTTGGGCGTCGCTAACCTGCGACCACGTGTCGACCAAACGTTCATGTCCTTGTTTCACGCCGCCGTGACCATCTCTGGCCAGCAACACGATCAGGAGGTCGCGGTCCTGGAACGTTGGTTGAAGGCTTGTCTACCCCAGCGACGGGACGGTAACCGCACTAAACAGCGCCTAGACAAGGTGCGGTCTTGACGCCGTGAATGTCGTGCTCTGAATCAAACTGGACAATCGCGCGACATATGCACGACAGCGCCGGCGAGTTCGCTCCCCGAGCGGGTAGAGATGGCAGCAGGTGCCGGTCCTCGTCCGGATCGGCGATGCGCTCGCCCTCCACGATCAGCCGATGCGTGTTGATGCCCAGCGGCGTGCAGGTCACCAGCGAGACGAGATCCTCACCGGGCACGACCACGAGGCCGGAGATGTCGCTCGGTTCGACGACCTCGATACTTCGCACCCGGTAGTGCAGGGTGCGGTCGAGGGTATGAACGTGGTCGCCCCGTGATAGACCGGCAGATCGCTGGCGGCCTAGGTGTATTGACCCGGATCGTTGTTGACGTAGGAGAGGCCTCCGTAGTTGGCCTGCGCACCGGGGTAGTCGTGGAAGGACGGCACATCGCGTTCCTTCCCGATCGGTGCTGGGCCGCCGTCCGTCGTCTCCGCCGACGCCGAGACCGGACTCGCGAAGGTGTCGGCGTATCCGCACAGGGAAAACACAAGTAGGAGGGCTAGGGTGATGCTCGCAGATCGGCGACCACGGGTGCGCGATGTGGCGATGCTCACGGGCCACATCCTGACCTGGCCGTCCTCACGGTGGAACCTGCTTGATCTCGCTTCATGGTATCGGTTCTGCTACGCGAGATGCCGAAATCCGATGTGATGCGTCCCGCATGTGTGCCCTGAAAGGGCGAGGCGATTCGCACACTTCGGGAAAAGACCGCGCTGTCTGCCGTCGCGCGGGCACATCGACGTCCGACACCGCCAAGCGCGATGCCTTGGTGCAGCCTGTCGCGCGTGGACGACGGCGGCGTCCGCCCTGATTTCTGCGCACTCGTCGGGTCATGAGGGGCCGGGAAGCGCTTGCTTGGGCGTGTCGATGTGCGGAAATCAGGGTGGACGCGGTCATAGCGGGGACCGGCGGGCTGGCTGCAGCGGAGAGAGCAGCGATGAGCGAACGCGGTCGTCGCGGGGGACGGCCCGTCGTGGACGGCCTCCCGCGGGCTCGGTGTCGGCGACGAACCGTCGGCGACGAACCGATCGCGCGGCGCGCAAGTGCCTCGCTGACCCCAAGCCCTAAACCGGCCGCGCCGAACGGGTCACACGGGTGGCGCCGCCCTGTCGCTCGGCCCCTGTCGCCGACCGGCCCGCGCCTGCCTCCCCGAGCAGTCGACGCCGGTCCAACTCGGCATTGACCTCGGCCAGCCGGCTGCACGCCTGCTGGAACTGGGCCCAGCGCTTGGTGCGTTCCTCGAACTCGGCCACCATCACGGCCGGCACCCGACGGGTCACCACCCGGCCCATACGCCGCCGCACCAGGGTGTACCGCGGCCCATGCCCCGGATCGCCTTTCCGGGCGCACCGGCACGTCGGTTTACCGCACCGGCGCCATTCCTCGTGCAACGACGCCGGGGTGAAGTCCGCCAATCCCGGCAGGCTGTCCGCCAACCGGCGACGCTCGGCATACAGTTCGTCGTCCGTCCACTGCTCCACGCGACCATCATCGTCCCGCGTCGTCCTTCTGAGAAACCCTGTATCCCAGAAGGACGATGCCTCACTAGCGGCATCACGCGAACGACACGACTAGCGGCCACGCACGGTTAACCTCTCGTTCAAGTCACCCGAATACGTTGCCTGCGTGTGCCGCTCCCACTCCCATCACGGTCGCAACTGCATGTCTCCAAATACGCGCACTTTCAAGTATAACCACCCCGCTACCCGTCGCCCCCGGCTTGATGCTCCGGAGAACAGGTCGGTCTGGTCGGACGCCCGGGACGGTGCGGCGGACACGGACCTGCCCCGCGAGACGGATGGATCGGAACCGGGCAGCAGCCTCCTTCGTCCCGACCCCGGGCACCTTCAACGTGCCTAGCCCGAACACGATCACCTATCAGAAAGACGCACGCGACATGAACGAGACGACAGCGGTGCTGAGGCGGACGATCGAAAGCGTCCTCTACGACGCCGACCTGAGCGGTCTGGCCGCCGACACGAGCCTCAAGGACCTCGGCGCCAACTCGATCGACCGTATCGACATCCTCATCCAGGCCATGAACGAGCTCTCGATCACGTGCGACCTGATGGAGTTCAAGGACGCGCGGTCCTTCGGCGAGATCGCCCACGTGCTGCACGCGAAACGCGCCTGAGACCATGCCCGAGACACCCCCACCACGGCCCGCCATCACAGGGATGGGCGTGTTCTGCGCCGGAGGATACGGCACCGCCTCGTTGTGCGAGACCCTGAGGCAGGCCCCGGCCTTCGATCCGGCGAGCACCGACGTGCTCCTCGCAGAGATCGCCGACGAACAGCGCTTCACCGCCCACGTGGGGCGTCTCGCCGATGACGGCACCACCGGGGGCGTCGTCCTCAAGGCGACACGCCGGGGACGCGTGGCCGACCGGCTCATGCTCCTGGCCGCGCTGGAGGCGTGGACCTCGGCCGGCCTGTCGGCCTCCACGGCAGAGGAGGCCCAGCGGATCGGCTGCGTCCTCGCGGCCAACAACCACTTCGACCGTGAACTGGAGACCTCCTTCGCGGACCGCCCGGGCCACGCGCGGCTCGTGAATCCGCGCGAGCGTCTCGCGTGCCTCGACCCGTACGCCCTGGGTCTCCTGTCGCGGGTCTTCGGGTTCACGGGTCACTCCGCGACCGTCGGTTCCCAATCCGCCTGCTCGGCCTCCGCGGTCGTCCACGCGGCCGGGTTGCTCCGCTCCGGGCTCCTCGACCACTGCCTGGTCGTGGCCCCGGCGTTCTTCCCGTCCGACAGCTTCCGGGAGATGCTCGAGAACCTGGGCATCGTCTCACGGATCGAGGGAGAGGCCCCGGTGCGGCCGTTCGACTCCTCCCACGCGGGCACATCGCAGGCCCCCATCGCGGCCGCGATCGTCCTGAGTGCGCGTCCTGAGCACGGCCCCGGCACGGTCACGGTCGAGGGAGTGGGGAGCTGCCTCCATCGGTCGACGGGAACGGAGCCCGACCTCACGGGCGAGGTGCTGGCCATGCGCGGAGCGCTGAGGGACGCGAACCTCGCGCCGTCCGACATCGGTTACGTCAATGCCCACGCGACCGGAACCCCTCGCGGGGACGAGGTCGAGGCACTCGCGATCGCCGAGGTCTTCTCCGGGGTCGCCCGGCCGCCGCTCGTGAACGGCACCAAGGCGATCGTCGGGCACGGTTTCAACGCGGCGGGGCTGGTCGGCATCGTCGCCACCTGCCTGCAGCTCACGCACGGGTTCGTGCACGACACCCCGGGGCTCGTCGATCCGATCGCCGATCTCGCCTGGCCGGGCCGAGGCGGGACGCGGGCCGCCGCGGACGTCGACCTGGCGATCTGCAACACGTTCTCGTTCTTCGGGATCAACACCAGCGTGGTCCTGTCGAGCCGCAATGGCTGCGTCGGCCAGGGGAAAGGGAGTCACACGTCGTGAACAGAGTCGGAATCGAATACCTGAACTTCTACGGCGGCAGCGCATACATCGATGTCAAGGAACTCTTCGAGGCCCGCGGGCTCGACGCCGCGAGGTTCGACAACCTCCTGCTCTACCGCAAGTCGGTCGGCATGCCGTGGGAGGACGCGGTCTCGAACGCCGTGAACGCGGCGAAGCCGATCATCGATGCCCTCACGGACGACGAGAAGAGCCGCATCGAGCTCGTCGTGACCGCGAGCGAGTCGGGGCTCGACTTCGGCAAGTCGATGAGCACCTACATCCACGACCTGCTCGGCCTCGGCCGCGACTGCAGGCTCTACGAGGTCAAGCAGGCGTGTTTCGGGGGGACGGCCGCGCTGGAATCGGCCTCGACCTTCGTCGCGTCGAACATGTCTCCCGGAGCCAAGGCGCTCGTCCTGGCGACCGATGTGGTCTATTCGACGGCGCGGGGAACCTACGTCGAGCCCTCCCAGGGCGTGGGTGCCGTCGCGATGCTCGTCGGCGACGAACCGGAGGTGCTCGACCTGGACTTCCAGGCGTACGGGAGCCAGGGGTACGAGGTCATGGACACCTGTCGTCCCCTGGCCAACCTCGAGACCGGCGATGCCGACCTCTCACTCCTGTCGTACCTCGACTGCCTCGGGAAGTCGTACGCGAACTACACGGCGAAGGTGCAGGGCGCGGACTTCGCGGCCACCTTCGACTACCTCGCGTTCCACACACCCTTCGCCGGCATGGTCAAGGGCGGCCATCGCAAGATGATGCGCGACCTGTACGGCATGACGACACGCGACATCGACGCCGACTTCCACAAGCGCGTCGCCCCGTCGCTGCGGGCATGCGGTGATGTCGGCAACGTGTACTCCGCGACGCTCTACCTGGCCCTGAGCTCGCTCCTGACACACGCCGAGATCACCGGGCCGAAGCGGATCGGGCTGTTCTCCTACGGGTCGGGGTGCTCATCGAAGTTCTTCAGCGGGGTCGTGACCCCCGCCTCGCAGCGACGCCTGCTCGACATGCGCGTCCAGGAGCGTCTCGACGACCGCTACAGGCTCAGCATGGAGGAGTACGACGACGTCATCGACCTGAACGCCGAGTGGGGCTTCGGCGTGCAGAACAAGGACGTCGACACCACAGGGCCCGAGGGCCTCTACAGGCGCAAGTTCGAGGGCAGCGGGCTTCTCGTGCTGGACCGCGTCCGTGGCTTCCACAGGGAATACCGGTGGGCCTGACCATGGGGACTCTCGTCGGGCAACGTCGATTCACGACGATCGATGTCGTCGTCACCGACGAGGTCGCCTCCGTCAGGTTCGACCGTCCGCGGGCGAACAACAGCATCGACCGCGTGCTCCTGTCGGAACTCCACGAGGTGTTCGACCTCCTCGATGCCTCGGAGGTCCGCGTCATCGTGCTGAGGGGCGACGAGCACGCCTTCTGCACGGGCATGGACTTCAACGCGTACACCGCGGGCGTCGACCGGCGCGGCATACCGGGAGCCGGGCAGGAGGAGCGGCTCGTGACGGAGATGACCCGCAGCTACATGGACCTCCTGAGGAAGATGAGCCTCCACCGGTGCGTGGTCGTCTCGGTGGTCGAGGGAAAGGCTCTCGCGGGAGGCATCGGGATCGTCGCTGCCAGCGACTACGCGATCGCGAGCGAGCAGAGCACCTTCGGCCTGCCGGAGGTCATCTGGGGGCTCCTGCCGTCCATGGCCGTTCCCTACCTCATCAGGAGGGTCGGTCATCAGGCGGCATACCGGATGACCATGCTCGGTCACACGATCGACGCCCGGCGCGCCGCGGCCATCGACCTGGTCGACGAGTGCGTCGCACCCGAGGAACTGGATCGGGCCCTCGATCTGCTCCTGCGACAGCTCGGACGCATGTACGCGCCGGTGGTTCCCCTCATGAAGCGGTACTTCCGCGATCTGTCGGCCATCACCGACGAGGTCGAGGAGCACGCGGTGCGGACGACCACGGAGCGCTCCCGGGACGAGCGGGTCAAGGCGAACATCGCCAATTTCACACGTCACGGCCGATTCCCCTGGTCACCGAAGTGACCACCCGGGTCTGTTAAGGAGCGCAGGTCTGCATGCCAACGTTCAGGTTCCGCCCGGCGCAGGACGTCGCCATCGTCGGAATGGCCACGAGGGTGCCCGGTGCCGACGACTACGACGCCTTCTGGGAGGCGCTCGCAGCCGGCGAGTCGTTCGTGACTCCTTTGACCGAGGACCGGTTCGCCTCGGACATCGTGGGTCGCAACGATCCCCATGAATACGACGATCTCCGCGGCTCACTCCACAACGCGGGGCTCGACGGCATCGACCGGTTCGATCCCGCTTTCTTCCACATCACGCCCCGCGAGGCCCGGGCCATGGACCCCCAGCAGCGGATCGTGCTGGAGGAGAGCTGGCACTGCATCGAGGACTCCGGAATCGGCTTGGCGGAACTCCGGAGGCGCCGGACGTCCGTCTTCGTGGGCGCCACCGGCAACGACTACGCCCTTCTGGCGCTCCAGCAGGGCGGGAGGACCGACCCGTACGCCCCACTCGGCAACTTCAGCTGCATGCTCGCCAACCGCGTCTCGCACGCGTTCGGTTTCTCCGCCGAGAGCGTGAGCATCGACACCGCCTGCTCCTCGTCGCTGGTCGCCGTCGACATGGCGTGCAAGGAACTGCGCGCCGGGACGAGCGACTACTCGATGGTCGGCGGCGTGTGCGTCACGAACCATCCCTGGCGTTTCGTCTCCTTCACCCGGGCGCACATGATGAGCCCCGACGGCGTGTGTCGCGCCTTCGACGGAGAGGCGAACGGGTTCGTCCAGGGTGAAGGCGTCGGCATCCTCCTGCTCGAGCGTCTCGGCGATGCGCTCGAGCGCGGGCATCGCGTCCTCGGCGTCGTCCGTGGATCGGCGGTGAACCACGGCGGCGCGGTCGCGAACGTCACCGCGCCCAATCCCGCCGCGCAGACCGACGTCATCGAGACCGCGTTGCGGCGCGCCAAGACAGAACCGGCAGCGGTGAGCTACATCGAGGCGCACGGCACGGGGACGAGCCTGGGCGACCCGATCGAGGTCGAGTCGCTCACCCGCGCGTTCCGTGACCTCGATCCGCGACTCGGATCGCAGTGGTGTGGCATCGGCTCGCTCAAGACCAACATCGGGCATCTGGGCCCCGCCGCCGGGGCCGTCGGCATCATCAAGGTCCTGCTCATGATGCGCGAGCGAGAACTCGTCGAGACACTCAACCTCGCAGACGAGAACCCCCTCATCGGTTTCGGCGATACGCCGTTCTTCCCGGTGCGGGAGGCGATGGCGTGGGCGCCGACCGGGGGACAGGACGTCCTCGTGGCGGGTGTGAGCGGCTTTGGCTTCGGCGGCGTCAACGCGCACGTCGTCCTCGCTTCCTATCCGAGCCGTCCCGAGCAGGAAGCGGAACGGCCCGCGTCCCGTGGCCCGCTCCCGTTCCTGTTGTCGGCGCACACCGAGCGGAGCCTGGACGACCTCGTGGCCACATGGCAGCGATTCGCAGGGAGGCCCCGCTCCGCCCCGGTCACCCCGGATCGCGTCGCCCGCACGCTCCTCGTCGGCAGGGAGCCGCTGGCCCGCCGCCGCGGTTCGTTCATGGCCCCGGGGGCGACTCTCGATCAGGCCCTGGCGAGCCTGAGAGCCTCCGACCTGGTCGTGGAGGGAGGCATCCACATTCTTCTCGGCCGGGTGGCCGACGAGGACGGTGGGGCGTCCGGCGCCGAAGTGTTCGGCGGTGCCGCGGTGCGCGAGATCACCGGTGAGCTCACCGGGCTCCGGGACGACCCCCGCAGTTCCGGGGTCGTCCGGGCATACGAACTTGCCTCGATCCTGTTCCGTGGCCTCGGAGGGGTGGCGTCCATCCGGACGGGGCTCGGCCAGGCGCTCGTCGCACTGGCGCTGGGAGGCTCGCTCTCGGTCGCGGACATGGTGCGGGCCGCGCAGGACGAGACGACGTGGGACGACATCGTGGTCGGCTCGCCTCGCCTCCCGCTGTGCGCGCCCGACGGCAGCCGATGGATCACGCCGACGGTGGTCGGAGCCGACTACCTCGTCGAACTCGTGGAGGCCTGCCGGGCCGAGGCGGCCGGATCAGAACTTCCCCTGAGGACGATCGATCAGCTCTACGGTCATCAGCCGACCTACCGGCGCCTCATGCGTGATTGGATGCGCGCCTACGACGAACATGCCGGGGCGCAGGCCGCCGAGATGCGTCAGAACGTCACCGAGGACGACCTCATCGGGTGGTTCGCGGCTGACGACGACCGGGCGATGCTGCTGCGCCTGATGCACGTGGCCTCCGAGACCCGGATCCGGCGCAAGTGGAACCTGCGTGAGCACGAGGGGGCGTCCGCGGCCGGGGAACTCGCCGCCCTGGTGAACGACGGCCATCTCCCGGCGGCCCTGGCCCTGGGCCTGCTGGCCGGGACCGCCGGGCAGCAGAGCACCGACGCGGCACTCGCGGGGCTCGACGGCCTGACCGCGGTCCGGCTCGACGAGCGGGTGATGCCTCTGCTGGCGCGTCGCCAGACCGACGTCGGCTCCCTGTCGCGGGTCCTGTCACTGCTGGCCGGCACCGCCCCGGCGGACCCGGATGCCGAGGCCGGGGGCGAGGGCATCCTCGTGCTCGACGACGGGGCGCGGGTACTGACGGCGCCGGGGCGTCCCGGCGACCTGCCCGAGTCGCTCATGGACCTGTGGCTCGCGGGCGCCGACGTCGCATGGGCAGACCTCTACGACGTCGGTGCCGAGCCGGTTGCGCTTCCCGTGACCCGTTTCGACAGGCAGAGCTACTGGATGGACCCGCCGGTCCTCAGCCCGCCGGCGGTGCCGACCCGCTCCGGGGAGTTCCCCATGCTGGGAGCCGCGCCGGTTGCACGGGCCACTTCCGTGCCGGGGGAATCCGTCGTGTCGACGACCATCTCCCGCGACACGTTCTTCGTCCGTGACCATGTGGTCGGGGGCGTGCCCATCCTGCCCGGGGTCGCCTACGTCGAACTCGCCCTCGAGGCGTGCGCGCTGGTCGAGGGGGAGCGCCCGGGCCTCGTCCGGGACGTCTCGTGGCTGCGTCCGATGCGTTTCGACGAGGGCGTCCCCGAACTCCACGTCGACGTGAGGCTGGTGCCAGAGGGCGAGCATCGCTACCGCTTCGCGGTGACGTCGTCCCAGGGTGGGCAGGATCGCGAACACGCACGCGGCATCGTCTCCGTGGGGGCGGGGGAGGCCGGGCCGTATGCCGGACGCAGGCTCGACGTGTCGGACCTGCCCAGCAGGGCGCACTTCTCCTTCGACCGGCATCGGGTCTACGGCGAGGTCTTCGGTGAGGCCATCGGCTTCGACTACGGGCCGACGTTCCAGCTGACCCGCACCGCCTACGGCCTCGGCGACTCCACCCTCGAGGATCTCGACACCGCGCGCGTCCTGGCGACGACGTCCCGCGCGTTCATTGCGCATCCGTCCGTCCTCGACGCCTCGCTGCGCGCGGTGAACTGGCTCGGGTCGGAGTCCGACTGCACGAGCCTGGTCATGCAGGTGCCCTTCAGCATGGACGAGATCGTGCTGGTCGGAGACCTGAACGACGCCCGCTACGCGGTGGCGACGCCGAGCGCCCGTACGGTCGAGAGCGGCCGCGTCCGGACGCACGACCTCGACATCTGCTCGGAGAGCGGCCAGGTACTGGCGCACATCTCGGGCTTCACCCTGAGGCCCCTGAGCCTGGACGACCCAGCGGACGCACCGAGGATCTTCTCTCGTGGGCTCGCACCGATCAACCTGGAACCCTCCTCGGCCGAGCCCGCCGACCTCGTCATCGTGGTCGCCGACGGGACGGTCGAGCCCGGCCTCCGCGATCTCGCCCTGGCGCTCGCCCGGCTCAGGACGCCCGAGGGGTCGTCCCCGTCGGTCGTCGAGGCGGCGGCGTGGCTGCGTGAGGCCCATGACCTGGCCGAGGGGGCGCGCATCGAGATCATCCGCTGCGCGCCCGGGGGAGCGTCCCCCCTCGGGGCGTCCCTCACCGGCCTGGACCTCGTCGCCGAGATCTACGACATGTTCAAGGCCGCTGCGGGGCACCGGTGGTCGGTGCGTCACACCGTGTTGAGCACCGACCGGTCCGCGTCCCTGAGTCTCGTCGGCTCGCTCGAGGTGTTCACACGCTCGATCCGCTTCGTGTACCCGGAGTTCACGGTCGGCGTACTGCACCTTGCCGGGGAACCCACACGTCCGGACCTGCCGGACGAGGCGATGCTCGCAGTCCTCTCCGAGGCGTACGGGGCGTTGTCGAGGGTCCCCTTCCTCGCGGTGTCGCCGCGAGGCGCGCAGGCCTACGCGTTCGAGGAGGTCACGGTCGACGCGGAGAGCGTCCCGCCGTGCGTCGAGAGCGGGAAGCGCTACATCGTCTCCGGCGGATCGGGGGACATCGCCCTCGAACTGGTCCGGCACTACCGCGATCGAGTCGATGCCGGGTTCCTGCTCCTCGGAAGGCGCGCGTTCGGCGAACTCCCCGGCGACCGCCGCACGGCGATCGAGGCGCTCGGACCCGACGTCACCTACCACCAGTGCGACGTGTCCGACCTGGCGGCCCTCGAGGCCCTCGTCGCCACGACCACGCAGGACGACCGGCCGATCGCGGGCGTCCTCCACCTCGCGGGCGGCGTCGGTCCCCGTGGCGCGACGACGATCCGGCGCGACGACCTCGATCGGGTCGTCGGGGCCAAACTCGTCGGGGCCTCGAACCTCGACGTCGCGACGCGCCCGCTGCCGCTCGACTTCTTCGTGCTGTTCTCCTCGCTGTCGGCCCTTGTCGGCGACTCAGACGGCTCGGGATACGCGCTCGCGAACGCGGGTCTCAACGCATTCGCGCTCCAGCGCCGCCGGCTCGTCGATCAAGGGGAACGCCGGGGGGTGACCTGTTCGGTCATGTGGCCCGTCTGGGCCTCCGGTGCCCTGCGGCCTACCGACGACCAGGACGTCCTGCTCCGACGGCACTACGGTCTCCAGGAACTGGAATCCGACGAGGCGTTCGCTGCCCTCGACGCCGTCGTCGGTCACGGGGTGCCGCAGTGCGTCGTCCTCAAGGGCGACGAACGCAGGTTCTCACGGATCATCGGCCGCACGATCCCGTCCGGTGAGCCGGTGGTGACCGGGTCCCCCGGGGACGCCCCCTCGGTGAGCCAGGGCATCAGCGACCCCCACCAGGGCTTGGGGGATGCCCGGGTCCGGCTCACCGAGTGGCTCACCTCGCTCGTCTCGGGGGAGTCGGGGATCGCACGCCAGGCGATCGGCGCCGAGATACCCCTCGCGGACTACGGCATCGACTCGATCATGATCATCAACCTGATCGAGAAGATGGGGGAGCGCTTCGACGACCTCCCGAGCACGTTGTTCTTCGAGTGCCAGACCCTCCACGAAGTGGCGGACTACCTCGAGCGTCACGATCCGGGCGCCGTCCGGTCCTTCGGGCGGGACGTGCCGGGCGTTCAGGAGTACCGAACCGAGCCGCAGACCTTCGGGGCGACCGAGGCCGGGCGCAGTCCGGACGAGACCGGCACCGACCGCGGAGACATCGCGATCATCGGCTACAGCGGTCGCTACCCGCAGTCCGACGACCTCGACGAGTTCTGGGGGCACCTGCTGGCGGGTGACGACTGCATCGAGGTCGTCCCGCGGGAGCGATGGGACCACGACCAGTACTTCTCGGCGGACGCGACCCGCACGGGCACCGTCAACACGAAATGGGGCGGTTTCCTCACCGACATCGCGGGCTTCGACGCCGCCTTCTTCGGGATATCGCAGCGTGAGGGCAAGCTCATGGACCCCCAGGAGCGCCTGTTCCTGGAGACCGTCTATCACGCATTCGAGCACGCGGGATACCCGCGCGGCCGTCTCGAAGGCTCCGACACGGCCGTCTACGTCGGTGTCATGAACGGTCTGTACCAACTGCTGGGGGCCGAGGAACTCGCCGCCGGCAACGTCGTCGACGCGCGGTCCAGCTACGCGGCCATCGCGAATCGCGTCTCCTACGTCTTCGACTTCCACGGCCCGAGCATGGCCGTCGACACGATGTGCTCCTCCTCGCTCACCGCGATCCATCTCGCGTGCGAACAACTGCGCTCCGGGGGAGGCTCCCTGGCCGTTGCCGGGGGCGTGAACGTCATCGAGCACCCCGCGAAGTACGTCTTCCTGAGCGAGCAGCACTTCGGCTCGACGGAGGGCAAGTGCCGTGCCTTCGGGGACGGGGGCGACGGGTACGTGCCGGCCGAGGGCGTCGGGGCGGTCATCCTCAAGCCCCTCGCGCGGGCCGTCGCCGACGGGGACGTCGTCCACGCGGTGATCAGGGCGACCGGGGTGAACCACGGTGGCAGGACCCACGGGTTCACCGTGCCGAACCCCAGGGCGCAGGCCGCTCTCGTGTCGTCCGCGCTCGCCGCCGCCCGGGTGTCCGCCCGCGACCTGGGCTATGTCGAGGCCCACGGCACGGGGACGATCCTCGGGGATCCCGTGGAGGTGACCGGCCTGGTCAACGCGTTCACCGCGCGTGGCTTCGACTTCGGCGGACGCGGGCTTCCCATCGGGTCGGTGAAGGCCAACATCGGCCATGCCGAGTCGAGTGCGGGCATCGCCTCGCTGTCGAAGGTGCTGCTCCAGATGAAGCACCGCACCATCGTGCCGTCGATCCACGCCGATCCGGTCAACCCCCGGCTGAAGATCGACAAGACGCCGCTGCGGATCGTGCGCTCGCCCGAGCCCTGGGACATCACCTCCCATCCGGCCGCTCTCATCAGCTCCTTCGGCGCCGGCGGGTCGAACGCGCACCTGGTCGTCTCGGCATACGAGGGCTCGCCCGCCTCCGCGACGGACGAGGAACTCCCGCGCGCCACGACCCGGCCACCGTCGCGGCTCGTCGTCCTGTCGGCGCCGACGAAGGACGCACTCGACGACCAGGTCGGTTCGCTGGCGGGCTGGATCGCGCGGGTCACCGGTGAGGCAGGCCCGGGCGGCCGGCGGCTGCGCGAGCATGTGACCGGTCTGGTGAACCAGGCCGTGGCCGACCTCATCGATGTCGACGCGAGCGAGATCGCCGGAGACGAGACCCTGTTCGACCTCGGGCTCGGTGCGGAGGACTTCATCCGTCTGTGCGCGGGGATCGAGCGTGCCGTCGAGCAGCCGTGCGTCATCTCGGGGACGGACGCGACGACGGTCGCCGAGATCGTGTCGCAGGTGATCACGCTGGCCGGACCGCGGTGCCTGCCCGCCGAGGATGCCGGAGACCACGATCTCCCCCCGGCCGGGGACGATATCTCGCCGGATGCCGACCTGCTCGAGCGTGTCACACGGACGCTGCAACAATGCCGCGAGGCGTTCGAATGGCGCGTGGCCTTCATCGTCCGCTCACTCGCGGAACTCGGCGAGGCCCTGGGGGCCTATCAAGTGGGTGACCCGCGGCCCGGCACCGTCGCCGGTTCCTGCGACCGGTATCGGGAGCTCGTTCACCTGGACGACGAGGCACTCGTCGACGCCGCCACGCGGGACGACTGGGGTACCGTCGCCGCGTCCTGGGTCGGGGGTGAGGACAGCGACTGGACGGCGCTCTACGGTCGCGACAAGCGCTTCGCCGACGTGCCCGGCTACGTCTTCAAGAAGACGCATCTGTGGCTCGACCGCCGCACCCGTACCGGTATCCGGGCGCTGCCCTCGGCGCGGGTGGAGTCGCGGCGCTCGTCGCGGATCGAGTTCGACACCCCCGGGGACGCGCTGCGATTCACCCATGTCTTCGGGGCCGCGGACCGCGTGGTCACCGACCACGTCATCGGCGGCAGGCCGCTGGTGCCCGGTGCGGCACAGCTGGCCGTCGTCCGCGAATGCCTCGCCCTGCTCGACACCGACCTCACCACCTTCTCCGACGTGCGTTTCCTGGCGCCCGTCGTCGTCGGGTCCGACGTCAAGGTCGCCGTCTCGTTCGTGCGAGAACACGGGCACGCGAACGTCCGCATCGAGAGCGCGGACGGCGCAGGAGCGGCCACCCTCCATTCGACGATGAGGCTCGATCCCGGCGACCGATCCACGGGTGCGGGACCCGCCGACTCGCTCGACCCGTCCTCGCCGGGCGTGCGGACGCTGGGGCACGAGGAGATCTACCAGTCGTTCGAGACCGAAGGCATCCGGTACGGCGCGGCCTTCCGATCGCTGGAACGGGTCGTCCGGGGTACCGACGAGGCCTCCGCCGCCGTGCTCGCCACCGGCTCGGGGGACGATCCCGAACTCGCGTTCGTCTCGGCACTCGACGCGGCTCTGCAACTGCCCTCGATATTCGTCGGCCCGCTCGCCGATGGCTCGCAGGACGCGCACGTCCCCGCCGCCGTCGACCGGGTGAGGTTCGGCGACGGGGAGGCGCCGGCCACCCAGGCGCACATCCGCCGCAGCGGACCCCATGGGTTCGACGTCGTCCTGTACGGGGACGACGGGGAGGTCGTGGCCGACCTCGCCGGCCTTCGCGTCGCGACCCTGGGGGCCGCCCCGGCGCGCTCCCGTCCCGGGGACGGCACGGCCGGCACCGCGGGCGAGACCCCCCGATGCATCGTCCCCGGCACCGAGCGCCACGACGGCGAAGACCCTGCGGGAAGCGCGGTTTCGGACGCGGTGCTCGGCCGCATCGTCGCCGTCATGTCCCAGGTGCTCCAGACGCCCTCCGACCAGCTCAACCCGTCGTGGACCTTCACCGACCTCGGCGTGGACTCCGTCAACGGCTTCCGGATCGTCGACGAACTGAACCAGGCCTACGACACGGATATCAGGTCGACGGTCCTGTTCGACTACCCGACGGCCGATCAGCTTCGTGACTACCTCCTGGACCTCGACGAGGTGGTCGTCTCGGCGCGTGCCGGGCTCCGGGACCCGAGCGGGAGACACCAGGACGGCGACGAGTCGTCCGGCGCACCGGACGCCGTAGGCACACCCGCGGGCCGCGAGACCCGCCCGGTGCTCACCGCGCCCGGCGGGCCCCGCGAGTTCGAGCCCATCGCCGTCGTCGGCATGTCCGGACGGTTTCCCGGGGCCCGCAGCACCGACGAGTTCTGGGATCTCCTGCGTGAGGGCCGTTCCGCGGTCCGCGAGGCGCCGGCGGAGCGGTGGGACGCCGACGCCTTCCACACGACCGACCCCGCGGACCTGTCGGGCTCGGTCGGCAAGTGGGGAGGATTCCTCGACGGCGTGGACCGGTTCGATCCCGAGTTCTTCAACATCACGGGTTACGAGTCACGGTGGATCGACCCACAGCAGCGGCTGATGCTCACCGAGGCCTGGCATGCGCTCGACGACGCCGGATACGCCCACGACAACCCGTACCGAGACCGGACCGGCGTCTTCGTCGGGTGCTGCCCCGGTGACTACCAGGACCTCATCCTGGGGTCGGGGGTCGCGCTCGAGCCGCAGTCGTTCTGGGGAACTTCACCGGCGGTCGTGGCGGCCCGGATCGCCTACACGTTCGACCTCACGGGGCCCTGCGCATCCTTCGACACGGCCTGCAGCTCCGCCCTGACCGCCTGCTACTTCGCCTGCCAGAGCCTGTGGGCCGGGGCCTGCGACATGGCGCTGGTCGGTGGGGTGTTCCTGATGCTGTCGCCGAAGTTCCACCTCATGGCGGGCCACAGCGGCATGCTCTCGCCGCTCGGGCGGTGCGCCAGTTTCTCCGAGGACGCCGACGGGTTCGTCCCGAGCGAGTCCGTCGGTGCGGTGGTCCTCAAGCCCCTGTCGAAGGCCCAGGAGGACAAGGACCAGATACTCGGTGTGATCCGGGGCATCGAGATCGGCCAGGACGGCAGGACCAACGGCCTGACGGCGCCCAACCCCGGCGCGCAGGCCGACCTGGTCCGCTCGCTCCACGAGCGGTTCTCGGTCGACCCGTCGTCCATCAGCTACGTGGAGGCCCACGGAACCGGCACCCAACTCGGTGACGCCATCGAGGTGGGCGCCCTCGCGGAGGCGTTCACGGGATACGACGCCGCGGGCCGCTGCGGCCTGGGGAGTGCGAAGACCAACATCGGCCACGCCTCGGCGGCCGCGGGAATCGTCGGGCTCGTCAAGATCCTGCTGTCGCTCAGGCACCGGACGCTTCCGCCCTCGCTGCACTTCGGCGCCGCGAACCCCAGGATCGGGTTCGAGGACACCCCGTTCGAGGTCGTCGACTCCGGACGAGCGTGGGAGGGCCCGCACCCGCTGCGTGCCGGGCTCAGCTCCTTCGGGTTCAGTGGCACGAACGTGCACGCGGTCATCGAGGAAGCCCCGGACCAGGTGCGGACCACCCCTCCGGACGGGGCCGGTGCGCCCTTCGAGTTCCCGGTGTCGGCGCGGAACGCGGAACTCCTGCGAAGGACGGTCGAACTGCTCGTCGAGCGCCTCGAGGGCGATCCAGGATGCTCGCCGGTCGACCTGAGCTACACCCTGTCGTGCAGGCGTGTGCGCTTCGACGGGGCACGGCTCACCTTCCGGGCCTCGACGATCGGCGACCTCGTCGCGCAACTGAGGCACGCCCTCACCACACACGGCCTCGGGGTCGGCGAGCAGGAACGCGACCTGTCGTCCGCCACACCCGATGCGAGGTTCGCCGGGGCCCGCGTGGTCCACCTCCCTCCTGCCCCCCTCGACGAGCGAAGCCTGTGGTTCAGGCAGGAGCGGGGCCTGCCGGAGGGATTCGCGACCGTCGTCTGCACCGCCTCGACGGCGACCCCACAGCCTCCCGTGCGGGCACGCGTGCCACAGGACGGGCTGCTCTCGGCGCTCGAACGACTGCGTGACGGGGCCCTCTCCCTTGAGGACATGGATGACGTTCTGAAAGGAGTCACCAATGGACGATAGGTACTCGCAGGAATGGATACTCAAGGGCGTCCGGAGCGGGGTGCTGGAGCCCGAGCGGGCATCTGAACTCCTCCGGCACCACACGTACGCATCGGCATCGCTCGGTCGGCTGACGAGGGTGTTCGAACCGCGCGTCGCGCATCCGAAGACCAGGGACGAGATCGTGCGATTCGCGCTGCGCGGCGTCCCGGCGGACTCGTGGCCCGCCGCGTTGGCCGGCGAGGCGCAGCGGATCGGGCGCGTCCCCGACGCACTGGTCGTCGACGCGGCGGGAGCCGACGCCCCGGCCGATCCCGGGCGCATCTACCAGGGTCTCCGCGAACTCGTCCGGACGTGGCTCGATCGCTCGGCGCGCGGCGACCGGCTCAGACTCGTCTACGTGGCGGACGAGGCGTCGGAGCCGGTCACCGACGCCGTCGCGGCCCTCTTCTGGTCCCTCAACGAGGAGGAGCATGCGGTCTGGGCGACCGTGCTCACCGGTGACGTGACCCCGGACGACGTGGCGGCCGCGTCGCACGAGGTCGGCCCGGTCGAGGCCTGCCGTCACCACGGGCAGGGCGTGATCTCGGTGCCGCGAACCCATGTCGGGCCGCTGGAGATCACCGTGGCCACGGCTCCCGTCCGTCACGAGGGAACCTACCTGCTGACCGGTGGCATGGGGTCGCTCGGATTCTCCCTGGCACGCCACCTCGCGCGCGCGTATGCCGCCCGACTGGTGATTCTCGGCACCCGCCCGATCGGGGATGTCCACGAGCGGATCGAGGCCCTCCGCGAACTGGGGGGCGACCCGACATACGTCTCCCTCGACCTCGGCGGTGCCAGCGCGTCCGGCGCGCTCGCCGCGCTCCTGGCGGGCCTGTCCCGACTGGACGGTGTCGTCCACTGCGCGGGGACGACGCGGGACTCCTTGCTGCGTTTCAAGACCGATGCGGACGCGGCGGCGGTGATCGCACCGAAAGTGGACGGCATCGGCCTGCTCGACGAGGCGACGGCGCGCTTCGATCTCGACTTCTTCGTGGCCTACTCGTCAATCAGTGGCCTGCTCGGCAACGCCGGGCAGACCGACTACGCGTTCGCGAACGCCTACATGGACGCCTTCCTGCGGCGTCGCCGGACGGCGGTCAGGACGGGCGAGCGGTCGGGGGCGAGCGTGAGCATCGCCTGGCCGTACTGGGAGGAGGGCGGCATCTCGATCCCGAGAGAAAGCCTCGACCGGCTCACCGCGTCGACCGGGATCGGGCCCATGCCGACCTGGCTCGGTGTCGCGATGTTCGAGGCCGCGCTGGGCATCGGTGATCCGCTGTTCGCGCCCGTGCTCGCCGACTCGTCCACCTGGACGTCCCCGGCGTCCGGTGCAGTCACCCCTGCCCGCGAACCCGCGACGACGGGCGACCAGGTACGCGTGCGATTCGTCGATCACCTGATCCGAACCTTCGCCGAGGTCTACGAGATCCCCCGCGAATCGCTCCGTCCCGACGCCGACCTGCGTTCCTACGGACTCGACTCCGTCCTGATCGGAAGGCTGGCGAACAGGCTGGTCAGCGTCATCCCCCAGCTGCCTGCCTCGGTCTTCTTCGACTGCTCGACGATCGATCAGATCGCCGACAGCCTTCTCGAACGCTTCGCCGGCCGGATCCGGGAGTACTTCGCCGAGCCGGAGCCCGTGCCACCGGCACCCCCGCGGAGCCAGGACGCCCCGGACGACCATGGCGAGCAGAGCGATCGGGATACTGCGACGGTGCGGTCGTCGCCGGTCCGGATCGCGTCGGCGGAACCGATGCGGATCGCGATCGTCGGCTATGCGGCCCGCATGGCGCAGGCGGACTCCGCCGAGGAGATCTGGCAGGCCCTCGCCGCCGGGGCAGACCGCGTGACCTCCTTTCCCGACGACCGGCGCGCCGTGTTCGCCGACGCCGCGTCCGCCGGTTTCGCGCTTCCGGGAGTCTCGGAGGCGGACTGGAAGCAGCCGGGGAGCTACCTCGATGATCCCTGGGGCTTCGACGCCGGGTTCTTCGGAATGTCGGCACGCGAGGCCCGGTCGATGGACCCGCAGGAGCGGCTGGCACTCGAATCGGCCTGGCACGCGTTCGAGGACGCGGGCATCACCCCCGAAGCGGCGCGGGAGTCCACCGCCGGGGCTGTGGGCGTCTTCGCGGCGATGACGAACTCCACCCACCAACAGCTGGGCGTCCACGGCATCAACGCCGATTCCTACCTCCCGCAGTCGTACGGGTGGTCGCTCGCCAACAGGATCTCGTCGGTCTTCGACCTCCACGGCCCGAGCCAGACGGTCGACACCGCGTGTTCGTCGTCCCTCTACGCGCTCGCTCAGGCCTGCGAGTCGCTTCGGCGTCACGAATGCGGGATGGCGGTCGTCACGGCGTCGAACCTGTACCTGCACCCCCACAAGTTCGCGATGCTCCGGGAACGCGGGATGCTGTCCGCCTCGGGCCGCTGCCGCACCTTCAGCGCCGCGGCCGACGGGTTCGTCCCCGCCGAGGCCGTGGGGACGCTCGTGCTGAAACCGCTGGCCGACGCCGAGCGCGACGGCGACGAGGTGCGCGGGATCGTGTGGTCGTGGGCGCTCAACCACGACGGCCTGACGCACGGGTACACGGTTCCCTCACCCCGCGCGCAGGCGGAGGTGATCGGACGCGCGCTCGCCGAGGGCGGCCTGGACGCCTCGGAGGTCACCTACGTCGAGACGCACGGCACGGGCACGTCGCTGGGCGACCCGATCGAGGTGGACGGCCTGGTCCAGGTGTTCGGGGATGCACTCACGCGGGCCACACCTCTCGGAATCGGGTCGGTCAAGTCGAACTTCGGACATGCCGAGGCCGCGGCGGGGCTCGTCTCGATCGTCAAGGTCCTCAAACAGATGGAACACGGGCGGCTCGCGCCCTCGATCCACGCGACGACGAAGAATCCCCGGATCCGGATCGACGGGACGCCGCTGTTCGTCGTGGAATCCCTCACCGACTGGAACCACAGTCGTGAGCATCCCCGCTTCGCGGGGGTGAGTTCGTTCGGCGCCGGCGGCTCGAACGCCCATGTCATCCTGCGAACCGCCGACCAGCCTCGTCCCGCCTCGACCCACCACTCCGACCTCGGCCGCCGCGATCGTGGCAAGCTGCCGTTCCTGTTCACCGCAGCGGATCGGGCGGCCCTGCGCGACCTCGTCGGCGCATACCGCAGCCGGCTCTCCGAGTCGGAGGTCGACCTTCCCGTGCTCGCCGCGCGGCTGGCCCAGGGCCGCACCCATCTCGAGGAGCGGCTCTGCGTCTACGCCGGTGACCAGGCCGAACTGTGTGAGCGCCTCGCCCGGGCGATCGACGGTGAAGCGGCGGAAGGCGTCCTGCACGCCAATGTCCGTGATGCTGGCTCGCCCAGGGGCGGACGCTCCGACCCCGCGATGACGCCGCGCGACGCCGAACGCGTCGAGGCCTGGCTGAGCGGCACGGTCGTCGACTGGGGACTCGCCGGCGATCGCGTCCCCGCGAGAGACCTGGACCTTCCCCTGTACCCGTTCCAGCACAAGACCTACCGCGTCACCGTGCCGGCCAGCGCCCCGATGGCACAGCCGCCCAGGCAGGCACGCTCGGCGCACGAACCGTTCGAGCGACTCGACTTCCTGAACGACATTCCCGAGGGTTCCTACGATCGCCGCGACCTCACCGAAGCCGTCGTCGTCAAGCAGACCCCCGAACCCGGCGTCGTCGTCCTGACCATGGCCAACACGGCCAACGGCAACCTGATGGACACACCGCTGTACGAGGGCCTCGCCCGGGTGTTCGACGAGGTGAACCACGACGATTCGGTGAAGGTGGTCGTACTCACCGGGACGGATCGCCTCTTCTGCATGGGTGGGACGATGGACAGCCTCGACGACATCGCGACGCGTGACACCGCGTGTTCCGATGGCAGCATCTTCTACCTCGGCCTTCCGTCGATCCGCGTCCCCGTGATCACCGCGATGACCGGTCACGCCCACGGCGGCGGTCTCACGCTCGGGCTCTCGGGGGACATCCCCATCCTGGCCGAGGAATCGCTCTACGCCGCGTCCTTCATGAACATCAACTTCACTCCCGGCATCGGCTCCACCTACTACTTCACCGAGAGATTCGGCCACGCGCTCGCCCACGAGATGCTGTTCAGCGGACGGGACTACTCGGGCGCGGAGATCAAGGAGATCAACCCCGCCATCCGGGTGCTCCCGAAGGACGAGGTGATGCCGGAGGCGTTGCGCATCGCCCGCGACATCGCCAAGAAATCGCTGCGTGCCCTCACCATCTTCAAGAAAGCCCAGGCCAGGGCCGTCTTCGAGGAACTCCCGCTCTACATCCGGCGGGAGGACGACATGCAGCAGGAACTCTTCGACGCCGACCACATCGCCTCAGCCCGGCAGGACATCCGGCGGCTGTTCGGGGCGCGGCCCGAAGCGCGAGAGCCTGGACCGGCGACCGGCATCGTCCTCGCCGCGCCGTCCGGCCCGGAACCCGCGGCGCACCACGGCCCGGCCACGGCGTCCGAGAAGGTCGCCCTGCGGCCGGTCTCGGGAACACGGGGAGGGACGCGGGCCGACGACACCCCCGGGGAACGCCGGCCGTCGCCGGTTCGGTTGCGTCCCGCGGCCGATGCCGCGACGAACTCGTCCACGCGTACGCCCGGCGGCGATCGGCGCCAGACGCGCCCGCATGCGGACGGGCCGCGAGTCGTCCTCGATGCCGTCGCCGGCCCGACCGGCTCCGACGGACACCCGGCGCCCCCGAAGGACCGGGCCGCTCTGGTCAGCGCCGTGGTCGAGGAGCTGGCCGGGGTGCTGAAGGAGGATGCCGACGACCTGGACCTGCGCAGGAGCGTCTCCGAACTCGGTCTGGACTCCGTGGGCGTCCTCGAACTCGTCCAGCGTCTGAACGCACGGTTCGCGTGTGGGCTGGAGACCGGCGTCATCTATGCCTACCCACGGGCGATCGACCTCGCGGAGGGTGTGGCCACCACACTCCTGGAGCGGGCAGGCACCGGCCGTCCGGTCGCCCCACCGGATGAGGGGGCCGAGCCGCGTCCGGCCGCAGGCCCTCGGCAGGGGAACCTCCGCGAGGAGTTCATCGGCGTCCTGCAGACGATCCTTCGCTTCGGCGACGACGACATCCCCGACCTGAGGCGCAGCTTCAGCGCACTGGGAGTCGACTCGGTCTCCGGCCTGGAACTGGTCCGGGCGGTCAACCAACGGTTCGGCACGACCGTGCAGGCGAGCGATCTATATGCCTACGGCAGCGCCCTCGACTTCCTCGCCGACCTCGGGGCCGAGCCGCCGCAGGCGCCCGGAGGGCCGGGTGGGCTGCCCACCGAGGCGTCCGAGCGCCCCACCGGGCTGCAGGACGTGCTTGAGCGGCTCGGGCAGCAGGAACTCGGTGTCGACGAGGTTCTCGAGATGTTGGAGCAGCGATGACGCAGGCACTGACCCGTTCGATACTCGAACACATCCGGTCGGGCAGGCTCGACGCCGCACTCGGCGCGGAACTGCTGGGCGTCCTGAAGGAGCAGGCCCGTCAGGATCGTCCCGGGACGCCCGAAGAGCCTTCCGCCGCTTGCCGGGGCGACGAACCGATCGCCGTCGTCGGGATGTCCGGCAGCTTCCCGGACGCACCCGACGTCGAGACGCTGTGGGACAACCTCGTCGCCCACCGCGACATGGTGCGCGAGGTCGAGGAGATCCGCTGGAAGACCGGCGACCACTACTCCGCCGACCCCAACGAGCCGAACGCGACCGACTGCAAGTGGCAGGGCATGGTCACCGACGTCGACGCCTTCGACCCGCTGTTCTTCTCGCTGTCGCCCAGGGAAGCGCGATACATGGATCCGCAGCAGCGGTTGCTGATCCAGGAGAGCTGGCGGGCCGTCGAGGACGCGGGCTACACACCTGAGAAGCTGAGCGAGGGAACCTGCGGTGTGTTCGTCGGCGTGACGCACGGCGACTACGACTTCCGGACGCAGGCCGCCGGCCTCGACCTGGGCGCGCAGGCCATGACCGGCACGCTCATCTCGATGCTCGCCGCGCGGGTCTCGTACCACATGAACCTCACGGGCCCGAACCTCTCGATCGACACGGCCTGTTCGTCCTCGCTCGTCGCGGTCTGCCAGGCAGCACAGGCGCTGCGGGAGGGATCGTGCGACGCGGCGCTCGCCGGAGGCGTCTCCGTCCTGACGACGCCTCGCCTGTTCGTGATGGCCGGCAAGGGCGGCATGCTCTCGCGGACGGGCCGTTGCCGCACCTTCGACGAGAGCGCCGACGGCTTCGTCCCTTCCGACGCGGTGGGCGTGGTGCTCCTCAAACGGCTCAGTGACGCCGAACGTGACCACGACCATGTCTACGGCGTCATCGAGGCGTTCGGGATCAACCACGACGGGCGCACGAACGGCATGACCGCACCGAGCCCGGTGTCCCAGTACGAGCTGATCAGCGGCATCTACGAACGGGACGGGATCGACCCTCGCACCATCTCCTACGTCGAGGCCCACGGCACGGGAACCCGCCTGGGCGATCCGATCGAGGTCAGCGCGCTCACGAAGGCGTTCCGCCGCTACACCGGCGACAGACAGTTCTGCCGCATCGGCTCGGTGAAGTCGAACGTCGGCCACGCGCTCGGCGCCTCGGGCATCGTGTCGCTCATCAAGGTGATGTGCTGCCTGAACCAGCGGATGCTCCCGGGCAACCTGCACTACGAGACACCGAACAGGCAGATCGACTTCTCGCAGACCCCGTTCGAGGTGTGTGCCGAGAACGTGCCGTGGGAGCCGGGCCCCGACAGGCCCCGGAGGGCGGCGATCAGCTCGTTCGGCCTGAGCGGGACGAACGCGCACATGGTCGTCAGGGAATACCTTCCACCGGCCGGGACCGTGTCCGGTCGCTCGCGGCAGCCTTCCAGTGAGCTGGTGACCGTGAGCGCCCAGAGCACGATCGCGCTGCGGGACAACATCGCCGGGCTGGTGCGCTGGCTTGAGGAGCATCCGGACGCGGACTGGGCCGACGTCGTCCTCACGCTCGGCGACGGCCGGCAGGCGATGGACCACAGGATCTGCGTCGTGGCCTCCTCGGTGGAAGAGCTGCGCCGGGCGTTGTCGGCGTATGACGACCAGGCGGCCGTCGACGCGCACGCGACCTCGGTTCAGGCCGGCCTGCTGGGTGGCTGGGACGCCGACGACCGGCTGCGCGAGGTGGTGGACGCGCTCCGGGACGCGGATGGGACGCAGCGTGAACGGCTCATGCGGCAGCTGCGCGACCGCGTGCTCGCCGGGTACGACCCGCCTGAGTATGCCGCGATCCATCCGGAGGGTCAGGCGAGCCCCCGGCGCCTCGCGATGCCGACCTACCGGTTCGTCGGCGAGCGGTACTGGATCGACACCGTCCCCGCCCGTGGCGCCGGCGACGCGTCCTCACGCGTCCGCATCGAGATCCCTCGTAGGGCGAGCTACCTCGACGACCACAAATTCGCGGGCGCCGCGGTGGTCCCCGGGGCTCGGTGGCTCGACCTCATCGATCAGCACCTCACCGATCGGCGTGCTGCCCCGGATGCCGGGGTGCGCGTGCTGCGCGACGTGCACTGGGCGAGCCTCGCGGGCCCGGCGGAGACCCTCGAGTTGTCCTGCCGGGAAGAGGGGCGAGAGCACGCGATCGAGGTCACTGGGGCGGGCGGGACAGTCGTGGTCTCGGCCCGACAGGCTGAGCCGGACGCCCAGGACGCCTCGGCCTTCCGGGCCGACAGGATGGACACACGCCTGTTCGACGACGCGGACGCGCTGAGGATCGAGGGGCCGGCGCTCTACGAGCACTTCCTGGCGACCGGCATGGCCTACGGCCCGACTTTCCAGGGCATCACGTCGATCGACGTCCATGATTCCCACGCCGTCGCGCACCTGGACGTGCCCGGTGTGGCCGATCTGGAGCCCAGCTGCGTCCTGCTGCCGCATGCGCTCGATGCCGTCCTCCAGACCGTCGCGGCTTTCAAGTTCACGGACGCTGACGACCCGGATGCCTGGTACCTGCCCCATTCGGTGGGCGAGATCGTGTACACCGACGCGTTCGGTGACCTGGCGACCGCCGTGGTACGCAAGCCGGACCGTGAGGTGGACGGGACCCTCCGGAGTTTCGACATCGGTGTCTTCGACGCATCCGGTGCGCCCGTCGCGCGGATCGTGGACTATCGCGTCGAGAAGATCCGTCGAACCGCGCAGCAGTACTCCGGGCAGGAAACCGACGGCGACGGGCTCGTCTTCCTCACCCCGGCCTTCGTCGACGGCACACAGGCAGCGACAGCCCCGGCGGGGCCCTCGGCCCAGGTCACGGTCCCGTGGCCGATCGACATCGACGACACGGTCCGGGAGGTGTCCTGCCTCGACCCCGGCGTCCGCGCCGACGTGGTGATCAGGCTTCCGGACCCGGGCGACGCCGCTGCGGGAGCGTCCGCACACGACGACCTGATCAGGCCGGTGTTCGAGCTCGTCGCGGCGCTCGTGAAACGCACACGGGACCTCACCGTCAGGATGCTGCTGGCGGTTCCGGACAGCTACGAGAAGGCCGCGCCGGCGTTCCACGCCTTCGAGGGGCTTGCTCGGTCCGTGCGTCACGAGGAACCCCGGATGACGATCACGACCCTCTACTGCGGTCGCGGCGCCGAGGCCCTCGACGTCGCGGTCGCGATGGAGTCGGAAGCCGACGACGCGGCCCTGACGGTGTGCCACGCCGGCGGGCGGCAGATCTGGACCCTCGAGCGCGTCGACCTCGCCCCGATCGACCGGCTGCCGTCGAACGTCCGCGAGGACGGGGTCTTCCTCATCACCGGCGGGCTCGGTGGTCTGGGAATGCTGCTCGCCACCGATCTGCTCGACCGGGGAACCCCGACGATCGTGCTGGCCGGGCGCTCCGAGCCGGACGAGGCGAAGCTCGCGCGGGTCCGCTCGCATGCCACGGGCGCGGGCCGGGTCGACTACCTCCGCTGTGACGTCGGCGACGCGGAGGCCTGCGATCGACTCGTCGTCGACATCGTCGCCTCCTTCGGACGGCTCGACGGAGTCTTCTACTGTGCGGGTGCGATCCGCGACGCGTACCTCACGTTCAAGCCGTGGAGCGAGGCACGCGACACCCTCGCGGTGAAGTCCGTCGGCCTGGCGAACATCGACCGCGCCACCGCCGGCCTGCCCCTCTCGTTCTTCGTGGGCTACTCGTCGATCGGTTCACTGCTGGGCAACGTCGGGCAGACGGACTACGCCATGGCGAACGCCTACATGGACGCCTACCTGCGGGCGCGTGCCGAGCGGGTGAGGCTCGGCGAGGCGTCGGGCAGGTCCCTGTCGGTGAACTGGCCGCTGTGGTCCGACGGCGGCATGAGGCCCGACGACGCCTCGCTCGCGGTCATGTACGACTCGTTCGGTCTCGGGGCGCTGTCGTCCAGGGACGGGTTGGGAAGCCTGTACGCGCTGCTGGAGTCGGATCTCTCGCAGTGCGCCGTGCTGGCCGGCGATCCCGGCAGGCTCGCGACGCGGTTCGTCGACACGGCCACCTGGGCATCCCACGACCGGGTGCGCCGGCCGGACGACAACGATCCCGCGCGGGGAGGGCGGGACGACCGCGACGGCCGCTTCGACCGCGACGCGAGCCGCCTGATCCGCGGCATCATCGCCCGCGGGCTCGAGATCGAACCGGACAGGATCGTGGGCGACCGGCCCTTCGAGCACTACGGCCTCGACTCGGTCATGATCGTGACGATCAACGCCCTTCTCGACGAGGCGTTCCCCAAGCTGTCGAAGACGCTGCTCTACGAGTACCAGAACCTCGACGACCTCACGGGCTACTTCCTCGCTCATCGGGCCGACGACCTCGAACGACTCCTCGGCGCCCGGGCTGACCCGCGCGATGACCAGGACCGGCGGCCTCGCGGCGATGGCCTTGAGGCGTTGTCCGGACGCTCGGGAGGGGCCGAGCCTGCCGGGGATTCCGTCGAAGCGGACGACCCGATCGCCGTCGTCGGCATGAGCGGGCGGTTCCCGCAGGCGAACTCGGTGGGGGAGTTCTGGGAGAACCTGACACAGGGCAGGGACTGCATCGTCCCGATCCCACCGGATCGATGGGATCACGAACGCGGATACTTCGATCCCGACGGCGTCGGGACGGGCACCTACGCCTCCCGGTGGGGTGGCTTCATCGACGGGATCCGCGACTGCGACCCGCTGATGTTCGGGATGTCGCCACGGGACGCCGAGAACACCGATCCGCAGGAGCGGATCTTCCTGCAGACGTGCTGGGAGACGCTGCAGGATGCCGGGTACGGCAGGGAATCGGTCCGGCGCACCCGCACCGGTGTCTTCGTCGGCGTGATGTACAACCACTACCAGTTGTTCGGTGCCCAGGAGAGCAGCCACGGTGTGCCCGTGGCCCTGAACTCGGACAGCGCCTCGATCGCCAACCGGGTGTCGTACACCTTCGACCTCTCCGGGCCGAGCCTCGCCCTGGACTCCATGTGCTCCTCGTCGATCAGTTCGATCCACCTCGCCTGCCAGGCCATCAGGGACGGCGATTGCGACATGGCGCTCGCCGGCGGCGTCAACACCACGCTCCACGAGAACAAGTACCAGCTCCTGGGAAGCGGCAACTTCCTGTCGTCGGACGGACGGTGCCGCAGCTACGGGGAGGGCGGCGACGGCTATGTGCCCGGCGAGGGCGTCGGCTGCGTCCTCCTCAAGCCCCTGAGCAGGGCCAGGGCGGACGGCGATCACGTCTACGCCCTCGTCCGGGGATCGGCCCTCAACCACGGCGGCAAGACGAACGGTTACACCGTGCCGAACCCGATCGCGCAGGCCGCGGTGGTGGCCGAGGCGATGGACAGGTCGGGCCTGGTCTTCGACGATCTCTCCTATGTCGAGGGCCACGGCACCGGCACCGCACTGGGCGATCCCATCGAGATCTCCGGCCTGACGCGTGCGCTCGGCGAGCATCGCGCGGGTGGCCCCTGCCCGCTCGGATCGGTCAAGTCCAACATCGGTCACCTCGAGTCCGCCGCGGGAATCGTCTCGCTCATCAAGGTCCTCCTCATGATGCGGCACCGCTCGTACGTCCCCTCGCTGCACAGCTCCCAGCTCAATGCCAACATCGACTTCGACGCCGCACCGTTCGAGGTCGTCCAGCGCGTCGCCCCCTGGGAGGCGGACGGAAACCGGGGGCGGCGGCGGGCGCTCGTCACGGGCTTCGGCGCGGGCGGGTCCAACGGGGCGCTGGTCGTCGAGGAGGGTGAGGAGGAGGTCCGGCGCCTTGAGCCGCGCCAGGCGCAGCAGGCATACCTGTTCCTGCTGAGTGCCCGCACGGTTGCCGCTCTCGACGCGTACGTCGCCGATCTCCGCGTCCACGTGGACGAACTCGGACAGGGCCTCGTGGACGAGGAGGGATCGGCTCGCGAGCGGGCGCTGCTGCTCGCCCTGCAGCGCACCCTGATGGTCGGGAGGGACTCGTTCATGTACCGCCTGCTGATCGAGGCCGGGAGCCTCTCCGAGCTCGCCGGGAGGCTGTCGCGGATCAGCCGTGACGGACTGGCCTCGGGGGAGACCGACGGATCCTGGACGTTCCGGGAGACCGGCGCCTCGGGCAGGCCCGTGCCGCAGGCCGAGGCCGACGCCTACCGGGAGGAACTCGGACGAGGAGATCTCGCCCGTCTCGGTATGCGGTGGGTGACGGGTCACGCGGTGGCGTGGGGCGAGCTTCCCGCACGCTTCGGCGCCGCGGGCAGGTTGAGCGGCGTGCCCTGGCCACGGCCGAACCTCAAGCCGTACTGGTACGACACGCATCTCGACCGCTCCGCACGGCCCGAGATCTCTGCGCGGCGACCGGATTTGCCGTCTCCTGCCGCGGTAGGGCGAGGCGGGCGATCCGATGCGCCGCGTCCCGCGCGCGGCGGCACGCCGGGGACGCTCCGCTCGCGGAGCCAGGAGATCCTCGAATCGCTGACCATGGTGATGCGTGAGCTGGCAGCCGCGGGTCCGCGTCCCGAAGTGAGGCTCGAGATCGACGAGGAGGGCGTCGCGGTCGTCACCATGGACCAGCCCGAGCACAACAACTCGTTCACCCCCGAGTTGATCGAGGCGCTCATGGTCGCCTTCTGGCACATCTGGGAGGACGATCGCGTCAAGGCCGTCGTCCTCACCGGAACCGAGCGCGTGTTCAGCATGGGAGGCACCAAGGACCAGCTCATCGCGATCTCGCGTCAGGAGATCTCGTTCACCGACGCGCCCTTCCTGTACGCCGGGCTGCTCCTCACGAAAGTGCCGGTCGTCACGGCGATCCGGGGGCACGCGAGCGGCGGCGGATTCATGCTGGGCCTGTTCGGCGACATCGTCGTGCTCTGTGACCAGGGCATCTACACCTCCCCGTTCACGAAGTACGGCTTCACACCCGGCATGGGGGCGACGTACATCCTTCAGCGCAAGCTCGGGAGGAATCTCGCACTGGAGATGATGATGACCGCGCGCTCCTATACCGGTGCCGAGCTCGGAGCCCGCGGCGCGGGTGTGAAGGTGCACGCACCGGAAGGGCTCCTCGACGAGGCCGTGGCGATCGCTCGCACCATCGCGTCGCATCCGCGCGAGACCTCGGTCGAGCTCAAGGCGCACATGCTCGGGACGGACCTGGAAGACCTCCTCGCCACCATCGAGCAGGAGGACGCCATGCACGAGCGGACGTTCGTGGCGGACAACGTCGACGAGAACATCGCCGCCTACTACATCAGCGACGACCGCAAGTCACGCCCGCCCGACGCGTCGCACCCGAGTGTGTCCCACGTGTCCCACGCGGACGATGCGGACGCCTCGGACGTCGACACCGCGTTTCTCGAAGACCTGCTCGAGATGGTCGAGCAGGGGACCCTCACCCCCGAGCAAGCCCTGTTCCTGGACGAGAACTGAGCGGATCGAAGAAAGGTCGGTGACATGGATCGCCTTGAGATATTCGCCCGTCTTGCCAGCAAGACCATCTCGAAGTCGGAGGCGCTCGCGCTGCTGAAGGACCAGGCCGCCGAGCCCGAGCCTGCGCCGGAGGCGAAGCCGCCTCGTAGGCAGGCCGACGCCGCCGAGGCGGTCGCGGAGTCGGTGCGGGCGTGCGTCGCGGGAGTCCTCCACATCGATGCTGCTGAGGTCGCCGACGAGCTCAGCTTCAGCGAGATGGGCGTCGACTCGATCAGCGGGCTCGAGATCGTCCGCGACCTCAACGTTCGCCACAGCCTCAACCTGGATTCGACCGTCCTCTACGACTTCCCGCATGTGACCGACCTCGCCGGGCACGTCGCCGAACAGTCGCGATCGTCACGTGGCACCCTCACCGCGACGGCGGAGCCGGCGCACCAGGCTCCGGCGGGTCGCCCGAACGGCCGTGAGGTCCGCGCCCAGGTCGCACGGATCGTGGCGGACGTCCTCCACCTCGATCCGGGGGACCTCGACCCGCAACTCACCTTCCAGGAGATGGGATTCGACTCGATCAGCGGGCTCGAGATGGTCCGGGACGCCAACACCCGGTTCGGGCTCAACCTCGACTCGGTCGTCATCTACGACCACCCCGATATCGACCAACTGTCGTCCCACATCGCGGGTCTCCTCGTCCCCGCACAGACCCCGGCCTCCCCGAAGGCCGACGACGACGGAGCGGGGAAAACCGTCAATCCCTTCGAGTCGGACGAGGTGAAGGGTGTCTACCACGACGCGCATTTCGGCGACATGCGGCGCAAGTTCCTCGAGGAGACGGTGAGCCGTGACATGCCCCGGCCGGACGCGCCCTCGCACGGCCAGGAATCGCGGACGCGCCCGAAGGTGGCGCTGAGGACGACGCCTCCCACGGGGACGACGACATCTCCTCCCACTGCCACACCCGTCACCGGACCGGACGGCCGAGGAACCGGTGGGAGGGTGTCCGACGCCCTGACCGGCAGGATCGCCGTGGTGGGCATGGCGGGTGTCTTCCCGGACGCCCATGACGTCGACGCGTTCTGGGACAACCTCGTCTCGGGTCTGGTCAGCATGCGCCCGGTTCCCCAGGGCCGCTGGAACAACACGCTCGGCGTCCAGGCCTACGACGAGACGATCCGGCCCGCCCTTCTCGACGACATCGAGTCGTTCGACCCCCTGTTCTTCAACATCTCGCCGATCGACGCGGAGGTCATGGATCCCCAGCAGCGGATCTTCCTCGAGGTGGCCCACCAGGCCTTCGACGACGCCGGCTACCCGGAGAACAAGCTCAGCGGTGAACGGGTCGGGGTCTTCGTGGGCGCGGCGATGGGGGACTACCAGAAGCGATTCGACGGGGTGGACGTCGCCAACCAGTCGCAGGTCTTCGCCGGCAACGCGAGCTCGATCCTCCCGGCGAGGATCTCCTACTACCTCGACCTCCGGGGCCCGAGCATGGTCATCGACACCGCCTGCTCGTCCTCGCTGGTGGCGGTTCACCAGGCCTGCCAGAGCCTCAGGACGGGCGAGGTCGACATGGCGCTCGCCGGTGGCATCCGGGTCATGGTCACCGACGAGCTGTACGTCCAGGCCAGGAACGCGGGCATGGTCTCGCCCTCGGGCGAATGCCGGGCGTTCGACGAGAAGGCCGACGGCATCGCGATGGGGGAGGCCGCGGGCGCGGTCGTCCTCAAGCGCCACGAGGACGCGCTCGCCGACGGGGACCGCGTATACGGGGTCATCCTGGGCTCCGGGATCAACCAGGACGGGCACACCAACGGGATCACCGCGCCGAGCCCCCGGGCCCAGACCGAACTCGAGGTGGAGGTCTACGAGCGCTACCACATAGATCCGCGCGAGATCACGCTGATCGAGGCCCACGGGACGGGGACGGCGCTGGGTGACCCGATCGAGGTCAAGGCACTCCGCGAGACGTTCTCCCGGTACACCGACGAGGCCGGCTTCTGCGAGCTGGGATCGGTGAAGAACAACATCGGCCACACGACGATGGCAGCCGGTATCTCGAGCCTCATCAAGGTGCTCAAAGCCATGGAGCACGGGTCCGTCCCGCCGCTGGCCAACTTCGAACGACTCAATCCCAAGATCAACCTCGCAGGCGGGCCGTTCCGGATCGAGACGGAACCCCACGCGTGGGACCCCCCACGGGGCATGAAACGCACGGCCGCGCTGAGTTCGTTCGGCTTCAGCGGCACGAACTGTCACCTGGTTATCCAAGAGGCCTAGGAGCGACGACATGGTGGTGCTACGTCCCATCCAGAACCTGCCCGATGCGTCGGTCGTCGAGGAGGGAGACCCGAGCGGCTCACTCCGTGTGCCGTTGGGGGAGCCGACGGACTTCCCGTTCGCGGTCTCGGGCAAGACGTCGCGATCGCTTGTCCGCAGGGCGCGGCAGCTCGCCGAATGGGCCCGGAGCCTTCCGGGAAACATCGGGCCTTGCCACGTCTCGTACACGCTGTGCGAACGCAGGCCGCACTACCGTCACCGCACGATCGTGTTCGCGTCCTCGCTCGCGGAGTTCGCGGCTGCGCTCGACGTGTTCGCGCAAGCCCCGCGCGCCGGTGCCGTCACCTCCGGCGCGGAGGCGGACGCGTCGCTTCTCGCCGGGCTCGTGGCGTCGCTGCGTTCACCCGATCCCGGGGAACGCAGGGAGGCTCAGGACACGATCCGCGCGGGTTTCGAAGCCGGTGCGCGGGTCGACTTCTCGTCCTTCTACCGCGCGGACGAGCGCAGGACCGTCTCTCTTCCGCCGTATCCGTTCGAGAAGAACCCACTCTGGAGCCCGGAGGGCGTCGTTTCGAGTGCCGGATCTGTGGCCCTTGAGCCCGTCGAAGGGACTGGTGCGGGTTCGGGGCTCGTTTCGACAGGCTCAACGGGCGTTTCGAGTGTTGGGTCTGTGGCCCTTGAGCCTGTCGAAAGGGCTTATGGGGGTGCGGGGCTCGTTTCGACAGGCTCAACGGGCGTTTCGAGTGTTGGGTCTGTGGTCCTTGAGCCTGTCGAAAGGGCTTATGCGGGTGCGGGGCTCGTTTCGACAGGCTCAACGGGCGTTTCGACAGGCTCAACGAGCGCTTCGAGTGTTGGGTCTGCGGCCCTTGAGCCTGTCGAAAGGTCCTACGCGGGTGCGGGGCTCGCTTCGACAGGCTCAACGAGCGTTTCGACGGGCTCAACGGGCGTTTCGACAAGTTCAACGGGCCGGTCGGCGGGCGCCCGCGGCGCGGGGCTGCGCGGAGTTCCCCAGGGCGACGGGAGCCTCGTGCGGCGCATACGCCTCGAGGACTTCTGGATGCGCGACCATCGGGTCGGCTCCGAGCACATCTTCCCCGGCGTCGGTTACGTGGAACTGGCGTTGTCGTCCTCGGGCGTGGCCGACGACCCGAGCCGCCCGGCGGTCGAGATCGCCGACGTCGGTTACCGTCAGCCTCTCGTCCTGTCGGAAGATCGCCCCGCGCGGGATCTGCGCCTCGAGTTCCCCGGGGGACGGGTCGGGGGGAGTTTCGAGATCGTCTCGGCGGCCGGGGATTCGCGGGTCGTGCACTGCTCGGGTCGCATCAGGCCCGCAGGGCAGGTCTCGCGGTTCGCCGCCCATCCCGATCACATCGACCCCGCCGACCTGTTCGGAGGGTTCGCTCGGACGACACCCGGGCACGCCTGCTACCAGGAGATCGCGCGCACGGGGCTCATGCTCGGCCCGTCCTTCAACGCCATCGCGACGATCGCGTCCGACGAGGACCGCGTCGCCGCCCGGATCGTCCTGCCGGAGGCACTGGCCGCCCGCTACGACGAGTTCGACCTGCACCCGTCGGTGTTCGACGGTGCTCTTGAGATCGTCTACCGCCTCGCCGACGCCTCGGCGCTGTCCATGCCCGCAGGGATCGAGCGGATCGGATTCTTCGAGAAGCCCGAGCAGGAGTGCATCGCCTATGCGACGCGATCGGCTGAGCAGCGGCCCGGTGAACTCCGATACGACGTGAGCATCTTCCAGCCTGATGGGAGGCGAGCCGTGGCGGTCGAGGGCTTCACGTTCAAGGACCTCACGGCGAGCGGCCCGGCGGCCACGGCTCCGCCGGCGGCGCAGTACTTCACGCTCACCGCCGTGCCCGAACCGTGTCACCAGGGCGACGCCGCGGCGGACATCCCGGCGGGCCTGCTCCTGGTCAACGGCTCCGAAGACCTCACCGAGTCCCTCGCCGCGGCCGTGCCCGTCGCGGCGCTCGACCACCCGGCCCTCGCGACGACGCCCCGTCCGGGGGACAGGCATTCCATGATCCCCGTGCTGTCGGTCGACGACGACCTGTCGGCGGTCGACGCGGTCGTCGTCGACCTCGGTGTCCCGGCCGGGCAGGTGATGCCCGCGCGGCATGCGGAACTACTGCACGCGGGCCTGCTTGCCGTCGAGCAGGACCTCGTGCGGCTCGCTCCGCGGGCACGCCAGGTCGTCGTGGTGGACGCCGGTGCGAACGAGCCGATCGCGAGGGCCCTTCATGCGTTCGCCCTGACCATCGGCCTGGAGGCGCCCTGGACGACCGTCACGGTCGTGGCGACCGACGCCCGGGGGCCGGAGCGCTCCGCGCAGGTCCTCGACGAGCTCGGACGCGGGGAGAACGCGGTGCGCGGCCTCGTGTCGTACGAGGGAGGCGTCCGCCGCGTGCTGCGGACGACACGGCTCGACGGGGCCCAGAACGGTTCGCTCGCGCGGGCGGCAGGGACCGGCGTCTTCGTCGTCACGGGCGGGACGGGCGCGATCGGACGGATGGTGTCCGAGGAACTCGCGCGCGAGTCGAACACCGTCGTCCTGCTGGGCTCGCGCCGGCCCGACGAGTCGACGGCCCGGCAACTCGAGGCCATCAGGCGCCGCGGCGCACACGCGGAATACCACGCGGTCGACCTGCGGGACGAGTCGGAGGTGCGGGACGTCCTGGACGGCGTCGAGCGCACCTGTGGCGCCATCGCCGGGGTGTTCCATCTCGCCGGCACGACCGCAGACGCACGCCTGGCCGACAAGGACCCCGATCGGAGTGCGGCGGTGCTCGCTCCCAAGGTGTCGGGGACCACGGCGATCGCCCGGGCGCTTCGGGGCAGGGGCGCCCGCTTCCTCCTGCTCGCCTCGTCCCTGGCCGCCGTCACGGGCAACGTCGGCCAGGAGGACTACGCCTTCGCCAACGGATTCATGGACGGGCTGGCGGTCTCGGCGTCCGGGGAGGACGACTTCAGGACCGTCACGGTCAACTGGTCGGTCTGGGAGGACGGGGGCATCCACATCGACGGCAACGTGCTGTCGATGTTCCGCGACGCCTTCGGCATCGTCCCCCTCACCCGTGAGCAGGGGATCGGCAGCATCGCGGCCGCGTTGACCCACCGCGTGCCGCAGGTCGTCGTCGCCGCCGGGGACGCTCGCAAGATCGAGGAGCATCTGGGTGTGGTGGACGCGGCGCGAGTGCCCGCCGACGCGGACCAGGCGGTCGCGGATGCCGTCGACGACGTGGTGCTCCGCGAGCATGCCTCGGCGAGGCTCCGGCGCATCGTGATCGACTCGATCAAGCTCGCCGAGGAGGACTTCGACCCGGACCGCTCGGTGCAGGACTACGGCTACACCTCGCTCACGATGGTGGACCTGGCGAACACCATCAACCGCAGCTTCGGCGTCTCGGTGACTCCCGCGCTCTTCTTCTCGGCCGGCACGGTCAACCAGCTCGCCGACCACCTCGTGAAACGCGACCGCGACGCCCTCATGCGGTCGTACCGGCCGGAGACGGCCGGTACCGGCACGCCCCGGACGCGGGCCGCGGGCGACCCGGCGTCCGTACCCCGCCCGACCGGCACGGTGGCTGGTGAGACGCCCGCGGCCCCGACCACGCGTGATGACGCGGCGTTCGCCATCGTGGGCATGGACGTCACCATGCCGGGTTCGGCCGACGTCCACGCCTACTGGGAGCACCTGGTGGCACGGGACTGCATGGTCACCACGGTGCCGGAGGACCGCTGGGACTGGCGCAGGCTGGACGACGACCTGCGTGCCGCCGGTCAGGCGCCGATCTCCCATTTCGGCGGGTTCATGGACTCGGTCCACGACTTCGATCGGGCCTTGTTCGGGATCTCGCCCCGTGAGGCGGTCCTGATGGATCCGCAGCAGCGCCTGGCGATGGAGTCGGTCCGCAAGACGGTCGAGAGCGCCGGATACCGCGTCGCCGACCTCGCGGGCAGCCGGACAGGCATTTTCATGGGCGTGGCGACCATGGACTACTCCGACCTCCTGCAGGAGGCGGGCACCCCGATCGACGCCTACACCTCGACGGGCGCGTCCCACAGCGTGCTCGTCAACCGCATCTCGTTCGCCTTCGACTGGAGCGGGCCGAGCGAGCCGGTCGACACCGCGTGCTCGAGCTCGCTGGTGGCCATCCACCGCGCCTGCGAGGCGATCAGGAGCGGGTCCTGCGACGCGGCGATCGCCGGCGGGGTGAACGTGATCGTGAGCCCCCTGCTCCACACCGCGTTCTCACGTGCGGGAATGCTCTCGCCCACCGGCTTGTGCCACAGTTTCGACGCCCAGGCCGACGGCTACGTGCGAGGGGAGGGCGTCGGTTCGATTCTCATCAAGCCCCTCGCCGACGCGGTCCGGGACGGGGACGCGATCCTGGCGACCATCAGGGGCACGGCCGTCAACCACGGGGGCAGGGCGTCCTCGCTCACCGCGCCCAATCCGCACGCCCAGGCGCGGGTGATCAGCGACGCCTGGCGGGAGACCGGCGTCGAGGCGTCCGGCATCGGTTACATCGAGGCCCACGGCACCGGGACGAAGCTCGGCGACCCCGTAGAGATCGACGGTCTTCGCGAGGCGTTCTCGTTGCTGTCCGGCACCGGTGAGCTCCCAGCCGGGGCGGAATGCTCGGTGGGAACCGTCAAGGCCAACATCGGTCACCTCGAAGCGGCGGCGGGGATCGCCGGTGTCGCCAAACTCGTCATGATGCTCCGGGAAGGCGTCATCCCGGGCCATCCGACTCTCGGCGAGGTGAACCCCTACGTCGACCTCGAGGGGTCCGGATTCGTCATCCAGCGTGAGACACGCTCGTGGGAGCGCGCCCGGAGCGGCGACGGTGAAGAGTTACCCCGGGACGCGGGGATCAGCTCCTTCGGCTTCGGCGGTGCGAACGCCCATATCGCGATCGAGGAGTATCCGAGAACCCCGCGCCGTGTCTCCCCGCCGCGGGCCACCGGCGAGATCCTGGTCTTCTCCGCGCGCACGCCGGAGTCGCTCGCCCGGCACATCGAGCGACACACCCGCTTCTTCTCGGCGCTCGCGGACGGGGCCCCGTCCCTGGCCGACGTCGCCTTCACGCTGCGGGAAGGGCGCGAGGCCTACCGATACCGCGCGCTGTTCGTCGTGGACGGCGCGACCCCGGCGGCCGCATCCGGACAACTCCGCGACGCGATGGCCGGTCGTCGCCCCGGCCAGGTGTTCGGTTCGGAGGATTTCGATGTCGCGAGGGACCGTCCCGCGTTGCTGGAAGCCCTCGGCTTCGACGCGAGGATCACCGAGGTCGCCTCGGGCTACCTGCGGGGCGAGGACGTGGACTGGGGCCTGCTGAGACCGGTCGATGCCCGGCGCGTCCTGCTGCCCAATGTTCCGCTGAAGCGCACCCGGTGCTGGCCCGTGGAGGTCGCCCCGGCCTTTCGTACGGCGCTGGGCCTGCCCGCCGTGGAGCGGGGTGACGGGCGGCGTCCGGCGGCGTCCGATGCCGATCCCTCCCGTGAGCGGGTCGCCGGCTCGCTTCATCCCATGATCGACTCCGCCGAACGCGGCGGCTCCGGCACAAGGTTCCTCAAGGCGCTCGACCCCTCCGATTTCTTCCTCGCCGATCACGTCGTCAACGGGAAGACCATCCTGCCGGGGGCGGCCTATGTGGAACTCGCCCGCGCGGTGGCCCATGAGCTCGGCCTCCCCGAGCAACTCACGATCTCGCGCCTGGTCTGGGAGAACGTCCTCGAACTCGACGGCGGGGAACAGACGATGATCGTGAACCGCGCCGGGCCGTCGGTGGGGGACGGCCTCGACCTCGTCGTCAGCAGCGAGTCCTCCTGCGGCGTCGTGGAGCACTGCACGTGCACGGTGACCCCGGGCCTGTCGAGTTCGCCACGGGTGTTCGACCTCGGTGAGCTGATGGCGAGCGGGGAGCGCTCGCTGTCGAGGGAGTACTGCTACGACACGCTCTACCGGCGCGTCGGCTTCGACTACGGACCGAGCTTCCAGGTGACGCAGACCGTCCGCTCCGGAGCGTCCAGTGCCGTCGCCGAGCTTCGCCTCCCCGACATTCCTGGCGTCGACGACCCCCGGTTCGTCCTTCACCCCTCGCTCATCGACGGAGCCATCCGCTCCATCGCGGGCATCGCGAACCAGCGGCACAGCTCCACCTACATTCCCTTCTCCGTCGAGCGGATCGAGGTGTTCGCCCCGTGCCCGCCGCACTGCTACTCGATCTCGCGGATCGCGAGCGAACCGGGTGGAAGCATCCGCACCATGCTCTTCGACGTGTCGGTGACCGACGAGTCGGGCAACGAATGCGTGCGCTTCACGAACCTCATGGTGCGCGGGTTCTCGAAGGGTCGGGACGAGGACGACCAGGAGTTCGTCCTCACGTCGCGATGGGTCGACGCCGACGCGGTGCGGCCCGCCGGGCCGGCCCCCTCGTCCGGCTCGGTCATGGTCGTGTCGCGGAGCCCGGAACACGTCGAGGGCCTCGCGAGGGTGATCGCCTCCGATCTGGGACGCGACGTGGTCCCGGTCGTCCACCAGGAGCGACCCGGTCGAGGCGGACCCGACACGTTCGCGGTGGGGGGTGATCTCGACGCGGGGCTGGCATCGGTCCTGCGCACCATCGAGGCGCAAGGGCGGATGCCTTCCGATGTCGTCGTCGACCTGAGCGGGTACGCCGAGGCGGAACGCGACGTCTGCGCGGGGAGCGGCATCACACTGCTGGTGGCGCTCGCCCGCGCCCTGTCGCCCGCGACCGGACGGCGCTGCCACCTCACCGTCTTCCACCCACGGGGGACGAGCCCTCGGGCACTGCTGCCCGCGGCGACCGCCGGCTTCGCACGATCCATGACCGTCGTCGCCCCGAGGCTCCACTGGACACTCGTGGAGGTGGAGCAGGGGGTCTCTCTCGCGCGGGCGGCGTCCGAGACCCTCGCGCTCGCGCCACACGCATCGGGCACCCGGCAGCGGGTCGCGGCAGACGCGCGGCAGGTCGAGGTCTTCGAGCGTCTCGCCGATCACGAACTCATCGGGGGTCGCTCGTCCCTGCACGAGGGAGCGGTCTGCGTGATCACCGGCGGCATGGGACGCATCGGGCTCGCACTCGCGCGCCGGCTCTCGCGGAAGTACCGCATGAGGCTCGCGCTGGTCGGCCGGCGAGGCATCGACGGGCAGATCGAGGCCGAGCTGTCCGCTCTGGACTCGCTGGGCGGGCAGGCAGCGTACTTCCCCTGCGACGTGACCCGGGCCGAGTCGGTCGACGAGGTCCTCGCCGCCGTGAGAGACCGGTGGGGCAGGGTGGACGGGGTCGTCCACGCGGCGGGCGTGATGAGCGACGCGATGATCTTCGAGGCCGACGACGAGGACAAGGAACGCGTCCTCGCGACCAAGATCGCCGGGGCGGTGAACCTCGACATTTCCACCGCCGGGGACGATCTCGACTTCTTCGTGATGTTCTCGTCGGTCTCGAGCCTCATCGGCGATCGGGGAACCTGCACCTACGGCGCTGCCAACGCCTACCTCGACGCCCTGGCCGAGGCACGCGAGGAACTCCGCACAAGGGGCGAACGAGCCGGCAGGAGCCTGTCGATCGACTGGCCGATGTGGGCCGACGGAGGCATGCCGGTGCCCGGCACCCCCGAGGGCTTCTTCGAGGAGACCGGGATGCTCCTGCTCGAGACCGAGGCCGGTCTCGACCTCTTCGAGTGGATGATGACACTCGACCACGAGCGGCTGATGTATGTGCGGGGGCGTTCGTCCACCATCCGGCGGGTCTTCCAGCTCGACGAGAGGAACCCGCGACCACGCGGTGACCTCGCGGCTCGGCACACCGGCGAGGCGGGGCCGCGCGGAGCAGCGGGCGACGACGCGTCCGGCGCGTTGCGACAGCTGTGTGTCGGCCATCTGACGTCGCTCCTCGCCGGGGTCAGCGGGTACACCGTGACCGAGATCGACGAGGATCAGGAGTTCGAGGACTTCGGCATCGACTCGCTGATGATCCTCGATCTCAACGAGCGGCTCGCCGCCGACTTCCCGGATCTCGAACGAACGATCTTCTTCGAGTACAACCGCATCTCCCGGCTGGCCGACTACCTGGTCGCCGAGCGCACGGCCGACGTGCGCGCGCTGGCCGCACGCATCGCGCCCCCCACCCCGGCTGTCGCGGGGGACGGCGGTGTGGTCGTCGTTGGGACGCCGCAGGAGGCCGCGGTATGCCCGGTCGCCGCGCCCGACCACACGGACGAGCCGATCGCGATCATCGGGATGAACGGCCGCTTCCCGGACGCCGGATCGGTGGACGCGTTCTGGCGCAACCTGCGCGAAGGGCTCGACAGCATCATCGAGGTGCCGGGCGACAGGTGGGACCACCAGAAGTTCTTCACCGAGGAGTACCGGGACCGCACCGCCATCTACGCGAAATGGGGCGCCTTCCTCGACGACGTCGCGGGCTTCGATCCGCTGCTCTTCAGGATCACCCACGCCGACGCACGGCACATCGATCCGCAGGAGCGGCTCTTCCTCGAAAACGTGTACGGCACCATGGAGGACGCGGGCTACTGCGCCTTCCCCGAGGACCCGGTGGCGGTCGGGGTCTTCGTCGGCGTCATGTACGGCCACTACCAGCTCCTGGCGCTGGAGCGGACGCTTCGGGGCGCCGAGACCGTCACGAGCTCGGCGTACGCGTCGATCGCCAACCGGGCCTCGTACGTGTTCAACTTCTCGGGTCCCAGCATCGCCGTCGACACGATGTGCTCCTCGTCCCTCACCTCGATCCACCTGGCCTGCGAGGCGCTGCGGAGGGACGAGTGCACCATGGCGATCGCCGGTGGCGTGAACGTCACCGTCCACCCCGACAAGTACCGGTTCCTGAGCGCCCAGCATTTCGCCGCAACCGACGGCAGGTGCCGGGCCTTCGGCGAGGGAGGTGACGGCTACGTGCCGGGCGAGGCGGTCGCCTCGGTGCTGCTCAAGCCGCTGCGTGATGCGGAGCGGGACAACGATCACATCTACGCGGTCATCCGCGGCAGCGCGATCAACCACGGCGGAAAGACCAACGGCTACACCGTCACGAATCCCAATGCGCAGGCCGCCGTCATCGGTCGTGCTCTCGAGAAGTCCGGAGTCTCCGCACGCGACGTGACCTATGTCGAGGCCCACGGCACGGGTACCCAGCTCGGGGATCCCATCGAGATCCGCGGGCTGGTCAAGGCGTTCTCGGCGGACACCGATGAGACCGGCTTCTGCCGGATCGGCTCGGTGAAGTCCAACATCGGCCACGCGGAGGGCGCGGCGGGCATCGTCTCGCTCATCAAGACCGTGGCACAACTCCGCAACCACGAGATCGCACCGTCCCTGCACAGCGAGGTCCTCAATCCACAGATCGACTTCGCTCGCACCCCTTTCGTGGTCGCTCAGGGCGTTCAGGAGTGGAAGCCGACGGGGACCGAACACGACGGCGTCCACGGGACGCTGATCGCCGGGGTGAGCTCGTTCGGCGCCGGAGGGTCCAACGCGCACCTCGTGGTCGAGGAGTATCCCGGCCTCCCCGAGGGCGGCCGGGAGGCTTCCGCGTCCGGTCAGGAAGCCCTCATACCGTTGTCCGCACGCAATCAGGCGGGAATGGAGCGGTTGCTGGCGGCATGGGAGTCGTACCTGACCGGGGCGGACGATGGCGCCGCGGCAGTGCCGTCGGTCGCGGACGACGTCATCGCCGCGGTCGCCGACCTCCTCCGCGTACCCGACGCCGGTCAGATCGACGCGAGTCTCTCGCTGGACGAGATCGGCATCGACTCGTTCTTGTGCGACGGCCTGACGAGCAGGATCCTCGAGTGCTCCGGCGTGCGCGTGACATGGGGCGAGATCGCCCACCTCGAGTCCCTCGCGGACGTCGCGCACTACGTGGACGCGCGCCGCGAGCCCACGGCCGCGGCATCGCACCTGGCCGGCGGGCTCCCCGCCTGCCGCGACATCGCCTTCACCATGCAACGGGGCCGGATACCCCATCAGGGCGCGCGCGCCGCGCTCGTCGTGAGGACCCACGAGGAACTGCTCGCCGGAATCCGGATGCTGCGGCAAGGCGAGACCTCGGCGAGGGTCTTCTCCTCGGCACAGCCCGGCTCCGAGGTGCGGCTCACCAAGCAGGAGGTCGCGGAGCTCGTCTCCCGGCGTGATCTTCGAGGCGTCGCGCGAGCCTTCGTCCAGGGTGCCCGAGTGACCTGGGAGGGACTCGTCCCCGACGGTGCCGCCCCGCGGCGAGTGAGCCTGCCGCTCTACCCCTGCGAACGCCAGCCGCTCTGGCTGGACCCGCTGCCACCGGTCGAGGCCGCGTCCGTGGCCGTCGACCGCAAACTCGCACCCCTGGTCGACGAGAACGTGTCGACGCTCGACACGACGCGCTTCCTGACCAGGCTCGACCCCTCCTTCGGCGCGATACACGATCACGTCATCCAGGGGTCGCCCCTGATGCCCGGAGCCCAATACCTCGAGATTCTCGCGGAGGTCGCCGGACTCGCCTGCGGAGAAGAGGTGACCACCGTCCGCAACGTCGTCTGGCGCACCCCGACGGTGGTGAGCCGGCCGCGAAGCATCTACGCCGACCTGGCCCGGGGCAGTGAAGGCATCACGGTCAGCCTGTGCGCCGACGTCCCCGATGGAAGGAACTACGCCTTCCAGGCGCAGATCGCCGCCTGCGGGGCGCGAGAGCCTTCCTCCGGGCGGGTCGACATCGGCTCCTTGGCCTCGGGCACGGGATCAAGACTCGGCAAGGATGCGGTCTACGAGAGGTTCGCCGAGGCCGGGATGGACTACGGCCCACGGATGCAGCCGATCGAGGAGACGTTCGTGGGTGAGACCGAGGTGCTGGCCCGTCTGCGCCTGCCACGCGACTGGGATCGCGGATCGTCCTACGACCTGCACCCCAGCCTCCTGGACGGGGCCTTCCAGGCGGTGGCGGTCTCGGCCATGGGCCCCGGGCATGCCGGGACGGCGAGGCGCGCGACCGTTCCCCTCGGGCTCGACTCGCTGACGATCCATGCTCCGATCCCCGACGAGTGCTACGTCCATGTGACGCCGGGGTCGGGTGGCACCTTCGCCGAGGCTCAGGCTCGCAAGCTGACCAAGTACTCGGTCAGGATCCTCGACACCCGGGGGAACGCCGTCGTCGACATCGACGGCTTCTCGGGAATGGCGGTCCCCGGCCCGAAAGACGCCGAGACCGTCTCGCGCCCGACCCGTCCCGTCGCCGAATCCCGCGAACGGGACGACGCGCACGACCGATCGATTCTCGGTCTTCTCACGGCACTCGAAAAGGGTGCGGTCTCACCCGAACTCGTCACGAAAGCGCTGAGTGAGCATGATGCCTAATCTGAGTCAGAACGAGATCGTCGCGGCCGTCGCCGAGAAGCGCATGACCGCTCAGCAGGCGTACGAGCTCCTCCGGACGGCAGACGAGCCGTACCCCCAACCCGGCCCCACCGACCGGCCCGTGCATTTCGAGCGCATCGTGGTCACGCGCTCATGGTCGCAGCTCGAAGCGTCCGACCCCCGTGTGCCCGATAGCCGCGAGCCGGGCCTGATCCTCGTGGCGCCCGGAGCGTATGCCGCCCACGACGTCTCCCGGATCGCCGGGGCGGAGTCGTCGGTCGTCATCGATCTGCCGACCCTGCCCGGCGGCGCGTCCGGCGACCAGCAGTTCGCCGACTTCTGGGAGGGACGCGTCGTCGCCCGGCTGCACGCCTCGGACGAGCTGTCGGTCGTGTTCTCGGCCGCGGGCGCGACGACGACGAACCCGGACACGGCGCTTCTGTTCCGCCTCACCCAGGCGGTGCTCCGCACCCGCACCCCGAACGACCTGCGGATCGTGTTCCACGTCCTGCGTTCCGACGACCGTGCCCTGGCCTGGGCGCAGGGGTGCGCGTCCTTCATGCGCTGTGTGCACCTCGAGAACCCGCGCGTGTCCTCGCGGGTCGTCCTCATGGACCGGCCGCTCGACGCCACGACGTATCGGTGGCTCGCCCGTGCCACGGCCTCGGACGTCCCTGCCCCAGGCGGCGGGCTGGTCCGTGTCGACGACCGGGGACAGTGTTGGGTGCTCGACACGGACCTCGACGAACCTCAGCCGGGCCGGGTCCCGGTGGGTCCCGGGATCGAGAGCACCGCGTTCGTCATCACCGGCGGCACGGGCGGGCTCGCCCGCGTCCTCGCGCCCGAGCTCGTGCGCCGTGGTGCGCCCGCCGTGGTGCTGTGCGGCCGGAGGCGCCGGGAGCAGCTGGACGCCGGTCTCGTCGGCGTCCTCGAACGAGGCCACGGTGCGATCTCGTACGTGAGCTCCGACCTGGGCAGTGACGAGGAGGTCATGCGCCTGCTCGGGGACGCGCGCGCCACCACGGAAGGGCTGTGCGTCGTGCACGCTGCGGGCGTCCGTAACGACGCCTTCGTGATCAAGCAGGACGTCGCGACGTTCCTCGAGACCGCGGCCCCGAAGACCGACCTCCTCGACATGCTGATGGCGGCCGTCCGGCGCGTGCCCGGCGCGTTGTTGGTTGCCTTCTCCTCGGTCGCGGCACTGCTGGGCAATCCCGGCCAGTCGGCGTACGCCTTCGCGAACGGATACATGGACGGCCTCGCCCTCGACGAGCCCCGGCGGGGCGACGGGGGCGGTAGGTTCCTGTCGATCGGCTGGCCGCTGTGGGACGAGGGCGGCATGCGGATCGACGGACAGGCCCAGGACCTGATGCGGTCGAGGACGGGCATGGTCCCGTTGGGCACCGATGCGGGCGTCGACTTCCTGCTCGGGGAGATCGACGGTGGCCGGACCGGGAGCGAGGCCCTGCTCTGGGGCGTCGGGGAGCTCATCGAGGACTCCCTCCGGCCCGGCGGGCGGGCGGGAGCGGGGGGACAGCAGGCATCCGGGGTGGTCGCCGGGGACATCCGTGGCGACAGACCGCCGACCTCGACGGCACCGGTGACCACGCTCGGGGTCGCATCCGAGGAATTGCACCGGCGCACCTGCCGGTTCCTGGTGCAGGTCATCTCGTCGGTCACCGAGATACCCGCATCGGACATCGTCCTCGACGAGCCGTTCGACCAGTTCGGCCTCGACTCGATCGTCGCGATGCGGATCGGCGACGAACTCGAGCGGAACTTCGACGGTCTGCCCAAGACCCTGCTGTTCGAGTACCAGAGCATCAACGAACTCGCGGGCTATTTCACCGAGACCCACGCACAGACCCTCGGTTCCCTGCTGGGGATCGATCCGCAACCACGGCCCCCCGCCGAGCGTGACCAGGCGAGTCCGGTCGCCGAGCCGGTCGCGGACGAGCGGTCCGGCTCTGCCCCGATCCCCGCGGTCGCCGTCGTGGACCGGCCTGTGGCAAGGCAGACCGACCCGCGACCGGCGCGACAGGAGACCGACGGCATCGCGATCGTCGGACTGGCCGGCCGCTACCCGCAGGCGGAGTCGGTGGAGGAGTTCTGGCAGAACCTCGTCGGGGGCGTGGACTCGATCACCGAGATCCCCGAGACCCGGTGGGATCGCGAGGAGTTCTTCTCCGCCAAGAAGGGCGAACTCGGGCGCACCAACAGCAGGTGGGGTGGATTCCTCGACGGGATCGATCAGTTCGACCCCCGCCTGTTCCACATCAACGCCCGCGAGGCCGCGATCATGGACCCCCAGGAGCGCCTGTTCCTGGAGACGGTCTGGACCGCGGTCGAGGACGCGGGTTACTGCCTCAGCGACCTGCGTGGCCGTCGCGTGGCCGTGTTCGCCGGTGCGATGTACACCGAGTACCAGATGCTGCCCTCGTACGCCGAGGGACGGCTCATCGCCCATTCGAGCCTGCATTCCTCGATCGCGAACCGGGTCTCGTACTACTTCGACCTCAACGGGCCCAGTGTCGCGCTGGACACGATGTGCTCCTCCTCGCTGGTCGCCGTCCACTACGCCTGCCGCGCCATCCTCGACGGCGAGGCGGCGATGGCGATAGCCGGCGGGGTCAACGTCTCGCTCACACCCGAGAAGTACCTGTTCCTCAGCCAGGGGAACTTCCTCTCGTCCGACGGGAGATGCCGGGCGTTCGGCGCCGGTGGCGACGGGTACGTCCCGAGCGAGGGCGTCGGAGCGGTCGTCCTGAAGCGGGTCACCGATGCCGTTCGCGACGGCGACCACATCTACGGCGTGATCCGGGGCTCCGCGGTCAACCATGACGGGAAGACCAGCGGGTACACCGTCCCGAGCCCGAAGGCCCAGGCCGACGTCATCTCGCGGGCGCTGGCCGCCGGAGCGGTGGATCCCGCGCGGGTCTCCTACGTCGAGGCACATGGCACGGGCACGGAACTGGGGGATCCGATCGAGATCTCCGGGCTCTCACAGGTCTACGCGGCCTCGCCGCCCGCCGGGGGACGCGCCACCCGGGCCATCGGCTCGGTCAAGTCCAACATCGGCCATGCCGAGTCCGCCGCGGGCATCGCGTCGCTGACCAAGGTCCTGCTTCAACTGCAGCACGCGGAACTGGTGCCGAGCATCCACGCCGACCAGCTCAATCCGATCATCGACTTCGCATCGGGCGGGTTCACCGTGCAGCGCGCCCACGAGCCCTGGGAGGCGTCCGGTGACGCGCGCCGCCTTGCGGGCATCTCCTGCTTCGGCGCGGGGGGGACGAACTGCCACCTGGTGGTCGAGGAGTATCCCGGGGCTCGTCTGGCCCCCAGCGAGGACCGACGTGTGTTCGTCCCCTTCTCGTCGGCCTCCGAGGAGCAGCTGCGTGCCCTCCTCGAGAAGTTCGTGAAGCACCTGAGGACCCCGGCCGGACGGTCGCTGCGCATGCAGGACGTCGCGTACACCATGCAACGGGGCCGGGAACGGATGCGGGTCAGCCTCGTCGTGTTCGCCCGGGACACCGACCAGCTGGTCGCCCGGATCGAGGACTTCCTCGCCCGCGGCCAGGATGGCCCCGACCTGATCTATCGGGCATCGCCCACGACCGACCCCGACACGGACTTCTTCTTCGCAGGGGAACTGGGCCGAGAGCTCATCGGGCGACTCGTCGAGCAGCGTCAGATGGATCAGCTCGCCCGGATCTGGCTCAAGGGCCTGCCGATCGAGGTCGAGCGTCTCTACGACGACTGCCGCAGGGTCTCGCTTCCGACCTATGTGTTCGACCATGCCTCCTACTGGATCCCCCAGGAGCCGAAGCGGGCATCGGCCGGAGGACTCACCGACGTGCTCGACAGCAACGACTCCGACCTCGACGGCGTCAGGCTCACCGCGACGTTCGACGCCGGTCCGGGGCGGAAGGCCCGCTTCGTCGACGAGCGCGGGGAGGTGTCCGCGTTCGCGGGCGCACACGCCGCGGAGGACTCGTTCCGGCAGCTGACGGGCCAGGCCGGCGACACGTTCAGCTATCTGCGGTTCCTGACGCGGGCGCAGGGTCCTGCTCCGATCACCTACGCCGTCCGCGCCGCCCGGGGAGGCCTCGGCGTCATCGTCGAGACCACGGGGCCCGACGGGGGGGTCGTCTTCCAGGCGAGCACCTCGGCTGCCGGCGAGCGTCCCGTCGAGGAACTTCCCGAGCGGCTCAGGCGGGCGGTCGACGAGTTGGTCACGCGCCGCGAGGCGGGCGATCCACAGGCGGGGTCCTCACCGGTCGAGGTACCCGGCGTGGACGACGCCCGCGTCCACATCCTCGACGCCGGGGTGGACGACCTGGGCTCCCCGCTCTCCGCGATCCTGGCCGGGTGCGTCCTGGCGCTGGGCGGGCAGGCCGGGCGTCCCGGCCTGCTGGAGGTCACGCACCTGGAACTCCTCTCCTCCGGCCGGGCCGATGTCGCGGTCGACAGGCGGGCGAGCGTCGGTTCCGGGCAAGACCTGGAGTTCTACAACTCACCGACCGGGCGGCTGATCGCCCGGGTCTCGGGGGTCACGCTGGCCGGCGAGACCCGGGAGGCCGCCGGTGTCCCGGCCGTCGAGCCCGGTGTCCTGGACGTCGTCCGCGACCGCGTCACCGACGACGGCGATGTCGAGGGATTCGTCCTCGACATCAGCGCGGACCTTTTCGGCGTCCCGCGGGAAAGACTCGACACCGCGGTGCCCTTCGACGAGTACGGGATGGACTCGGTGCTCATCGGTCGTTTCGCCGAGCGCATACGCACGAGATTCCCGCAGGTGCAGGACACGGTCCTCTTCGACAACGCCACGATCGGTGGCCTGGTCGATCATCTCCGCGCCCATTACGCTTCCCCGGCGTCCGGCATCGGGACCGATCCCGACGAACCGCCGACCGCGGCGCCCGCCGCAGGCCTCGTCGAGCCGGGCGTCCGGCCGGTCCGGGCGGCCGCCATACCGTCACTGATCCGCGGGGCCACGCACACCGAGGACGAGCCGGTCGCCATCATCGGCATGAGCGGTGTGTTCCCGGAGGCGCCCGACCTGGGGGCGTACTGGCACAACCTGCTGTGTGGGCGGGAGGCCATCTCGACGATCCCGATCGAGCGCTGGGACTATCGCCCGTTCTTCGACGCCGAGACCGACATACCCCGGCCGGGCACCGTGTACGCCCCCTGGGGTGGGTTCGTCGACGACCCGTTCGGCTTCGATAACAGGTTCTTCAACATCACCCCCGCCGACGCGGTCGTCATCGATCCGCAGGAACGCATGCTCCTGGAGACCGTGTGGCACACGCTCGAGGACGCCGGTGTGACGCGGAGCGTGCTCACGCGCCCGGCGGACGACGACCTTCAGGAGGACGTCGGGGTGTTCGTCGGCACGACGAGCCAGACCTACCAGTTCTGGGGGGTGGAGGAGTCGCTGCGGGGCAGGCCCGTCCTGACCAATGCCTCCCCGTGGTCGCTCGCGAACCGGGTGAGCTACTTCTTCGACTTCTCCGGGCCGAGCATGCCGGTGGACACCGCGTGCTCGTCGGGGTTGAGCGCCGTCCACCTGGCCATGGAATCCCTGCGCTCGGGTGAGTGCACGAGCGCGATCGCGGCCGGGGTCAACCTGTTCCTGCATCCGCTGAAGTACGTCTCGATGTGCCAGATGAAGATGCTCTCGCCGACCGGCCGGTTGAGTGCCTTCGGGGCCGACGCCGACGGATTCGTCCCGGGAGAGGGAGTCGCCGCGGTACTGCTGAAGCCGTTGTCGAAGGCACTCGCCGACGGCGACCGGGTCAGGGCGCTCATCCGCTCGTCGGCGGTCAACCACGGGGGGAAGACCAACGGGTACACGGTGCCCAGCGTGAGCGCGCAGGCCAGGCTGCTCAGGCGTGGCTGGGAGCGGGCGGCCATCGATCCGGCGAGTATCGGATACCTCGAGATGCACGGCACGGGCACCAGGCTCGGTGACCCGATCGAGGTCGAGGCCGCGGCACGCGCCATGGCCGCGTCCACCGACCGGAGGCGCTTCTGTGCGATCGGTTCGGTGAAGGCGAACATCGGGCACCTCGAGTCGTGCTCGGGCCTGGCGTCCCTGATCAAGGTCGTCAGGCAGATGGAGACGCGCACTCTGGCACCCACGATCAACGCGTCGCCGCTCAATCCCCGGCTCGAACTCGAGAACGGGCCGTTCTTCATCACCGAACAGCAGTTGCCGTGGGAGCCCGACGAACGCAGCGGCGTGCTCCGCGCCGGAATCAGCTCGTTCGGTGCCGGTGGCTCCAACGCCCACATCGTCGTCGAGTCGTTCGCGGGCCGTGGCCACAGCACGGTTCCCGCCTCGCCGCAACTCATCGTCTTGTCCGCACGGACCGACGACAGGCTCCCGCTCATGGCCGAACTGCTCGCCGACCACCTCGAGCGGCAGGCCGACGTGTCGCTGGCCGACGTCGCCTGGACGCTGCAGACGGGTCGGGAGCCGCTCGCGGCCCGTCTGGCGTTCGTGGCGTCGGACGTCTCCCACTGTGTTGCCGTGCTCCGGCAGGTGGCCACCGGAGCGGTCATCGAGGGGGTGGCCCGCACTCCGGAGGGGACGATCGGTCAGCCGGAATCCTCGCCCGCGGAGGTCACCCGGGGTCGTGCGGACGAGCAGAGCCTCGGACGTCTCGCCCAGGCGTGGACGCGCAAGGCCCACATCGACTGGGATTCGCTCCACGGCCGCCGGCCCGGCGTCGTCTCGCTTCCCGAGTACCCATTCGAGCACACGCACTACGTCGTCGAGCACGGGGTGAGGGAGCCGCTCGCGGCGATCGACGCCGAGCGGGTGGAGCGGACCGTTCGCGAGCGGCGGGAGGACCGTGCGGTTGACGAGGAGATCGGTTCGGTGCACCCGCAGACGAGCACGTACGTCCCTGTCTGGGACGAGTTCACCGACGACGGGCGGCCGGCGAAGTCCTGGGAGGGACGGGTCGTCACGGTGTTCGCCGACGAGACCTTCGCCGAACTGTCGGACGCCCTCGCGAACCGGCTGCGCGAGCACGGCGCCACCGTGTCGGTCCTCGACATGCAGAGGTGGGCCGAGGCCGATCGTTCCGTCTACGAGCGCTCGACCGACATCGTCCACCTGCCGCAACCGAGACGGGCCGGTGGGGACGACATCTGGAGCCTGACCGCTCTCGAATCCGAGCAGGAGCAGGCCTTGCTCGGATTCCTCGGCATCGTCCGGCGGGTCATGTCCCGTGGGGCCACGGCCGCAGGATGTGACCTCTACGTCGTGACGGACCGGGTGCACGATCTCGCCGGGGTGTCGCGGAGGCCCTACGGCGGCGGCGCGAGCGCCCTGCTCCGAAGTGCCGTGAAGGAAGGCGAGGGATTCCGGGGCGTCGCGATCGACTTCGACCTGTCCGACACCGCGTCCCACCTGGACGAGGTCTGCTCCCACGTCCTCGGCACTGCCTGCACCGAGGACGTGGAGGAACTGCTCGTGCGGGACGGACGAGCACACGTGCTGCGGCTCGCGGGTTCGCGGCTGCCTCTCGCCGGACGCGAGCCGATCGCGCCGGGAAGCGTCCACGTCATCGTCGGGGGCCTCGGATCGGTCGGCTTCGCCTACGCCGATCACCTGGTCCATGCCTGCCACGCGCGCGTGTGCCTGGTGGGGCGTTCGCCGCTCTCGGCGGACACGCGCAGGCTCCTGGCCCGTCTCGGCGATTCCGGCGTCCACTACCTCTATCGGGCTGTCGATGCGACCGACGACGAGGCCCTGCGCGCGGTACTGGAGGAGGTCGTGCAGCGGTGGGGTGCCGTCGACGGCCTCGTCCACAGCGCGATGGTCTTCGACGAGACGGCTGTCGCCGACATGTCGGAGGAGACCTTCCGTTCGGTGCTGAGGCCCAAGACCCGTGTGGTGCAGGCCATGCTGAAGGCCGCTCGTGGGCTCGAGATCGGGCACGTCCTGGCGTTCTCGTCGTCGCAGACCTACCTGGGAACCAGGCATCGGGCGCACTACGCCGCCGCCTGCGCCTCGTTGCGGGCGTACCTGGACGCCGCGCGAGAGGCGCTCGGGGTTTCCGTCCATCGCATCGACTGGGGTTTCTGGGGCACTGACAAGGGACGACGCATCGACCGGTCGTACGAGGACTTCCTCGCCGTTCGTGGGGTGCGCCCGATCGGTGAACACGACGGTATGGACGTCGTCATGAGGGTGCTGTCCAACTCGCTTCCCGAGACCACGGTCCTGACGGTCAGCGAGCGGGTGAAGTCCCACATCCACATCCTCACGGAAGCCGGCATCCCCGGATCGGCCCTCGAAGCGCCGCCTGGGGAATCGGGTGTCCGGCGGGCCCCGCGCCGCGCCCCGGCCGGGGACCGGCCTCAGGGGCCGCAGCCGGGAACCGCGGAGCCGGGGCAGGAACGGTTCGCGGAGAAGGCCGCGCAACCGCCGGAGGGCATCGGGGACGTGGAGGCTCAACTCGTTCGCCTGCTCGCCGAGGTGATCTCGGCGTCCGAGGCCGACATCGACCCCTCCGCCTCGTTCATGGACATCGGCCTCGATTCGATCTCGGGGCTGAAGTTCGTGCGTGCGGTGGCCGACGCCTGGTCGATCGACCTGGGGGACACGGTCGTCTTCGACTTCCCGACGATCGCGAGCCTGAGCGAGCACATCCTCGACACCTACGGCGACCAGCTCCGCGCGTCGCACGCGGAGCCTCCCCGGGCAGGCGCGAATCCCACGGAACCACCGCAGGTCGCCGACGAGGACCACAGCGAGGTCTTCGCCCTGTTCAAGATGCTCGAATCCCGGGAGATGACCCCGGACGACCTGATGGCAATGGGAGACGATGACCATGCGCTCTGAGCGACGCAAGGAACTGATGGAACTCGTCTACGCGGGCAAGCTCACCGCCGCGGAGGCGACGGCCCGCTACCTCGAACTCGAGACCTCCGAGCAACCCTCACAGGTCAGTCCCCACGATGTCGCCGTCATCGGGATGTCGGGACGCTTCCCCGCGGCCGACGACGTGGACGAGTACTGGGAACTGCTTCGCGACAACCGTTCCGCGATCGTGGACGTGAAGTCGCGCTGGCCACAGATCGACGAGTTCTACTCGGCGGATCTCACGGACTCCTCGCGTGCGCACAGCCGCTGGGGCGGGCTGATGAACAACATCTTCGACTTCGACCCGCTCTTCTTCGAGCTGTCACCGCGTCAGGCCCAGCTCATGGAACCCCGCCAGCGGCTGCTGCTGATGGAGAGCTGGAAGGCGTTCGAGGACGCGGGCTACAGCCGGGGGGAGCTCGACGGCAGGAACTGCGGCGTGTTCGTCGGGTGCGAGGGCAGCTCGGACTACTTCGACGACATGGTGCGCGAACGCATGGACGGGAACGCCGTCCTGGGTCACTCCAACGCCGTCCTGTCCGCGCGCCTCGCCTACTTCATGAACCTGAGGGGCCCGTCGATGACCGTCGACACGGCCTGCTCGTCGTCGCTGGTGGCGATACACCTGGCATGCCAGGCCATCCGCGACGGATCCGCCGACATGGCGTTGGCGGGCGGGGTGACGGTCATGCTGTCGATCGGCCAGCAGCTCCTGCAGAGCAGTATGGGAATGCTGTCGCCCGAGGGAAAGTGCAAGACCTTCGACGCCTCCGCGGACGGGTTCGTCCCCGCGGAGAGCGCGGCCGTGGTGGTGCTCAAGTCCCTGGAATCCGCGATCAGGGACTCCGACCACATCTACGGGGTCATCAAAGCCAGCACGGTCAACCAGGACGGGAAGACCAACGGCATCACCGCCCCGAGCTCGCACTCGCAGCAGGAGCTCATCGAGCGCGCCGTCGAGATGAGCGGCGTCGACCCCGCGGCGGTCCGCTACGTCGAGGCCCACGGCACAGGGACGCGGCTCGGTGACCCCATCGAGGTGGACGCACTGTCCCGGACCTATGGGGCGATGACAAGGCGAGGCACCACGGGGATCGGCTCGGTGAAGACGAACATCGGTCACGCGAGTGCCGCGTCCGGCGTCGCATCCCTCGTCAAGCTGCTGCTCGGCATGAAGCACGATCTGATTCCCGCGAGCATCAACTGTCACGAGCTGAATCCCCGCGTCCAGCTCGACGGCACCGGGCTCTACATCGTCCGCGAGAACGAACCGATGTTCCGGGGCGAGAAGGACGAGGTCATCACCGCGGTGAGTTCGTTCGGATACAGCGGCACGAACTGCCACCTCGTGGTGAGCTCGGCGCGCGGCTTCGGCGCAGGGCCGGTGCGCGACCCGCGTCCGGCGAGCCCGGACCCCCTGCCGTTCTTCGCCTCGGCCGCCACCCCGGAAAGCCTCCGGGCGCTCTGCGCGTCCTACGTCGAGTGGCTCGTGGCCCACGGTGACGACGTCGATCCCGCGCAGCTCTCCCTCCAGACGCTGGCCCTCCGCACGCCGATGAAGTTCCGGATCGTCCTGCCGTTCCGGACGATCCCCGAACTCGTGGACCTCCTGGCATCCGTCGGTGACGAGGCCGTCGTCGCCACGCGCAAGAACCAGGGGCGGGACGAGGCCGCCGCGCTCGACCAGGCCATCGGGAACTACCTCTCCGAGCCGGACCGCGACGCGGCCGGGCTCGCCGGTCTGCTCGGGCGGATCGCGTCCACCTATCTGCGAGGCGTCGACGGCCGGTATCACCGGCTGGTTGCGCTGGTCGACCGGCGGCTGCCTCTTCCGACCTACCGCTTCGCCGCGACCCGGTACGAGCTGGACCCCGACGACATCGGCCGGACGCCCATCCGCGAGACGGCCCCGCAACCCCCGCGGCGAGGGGAGGGGATCGCCTTCCGGCGTGCCGCGGTAGGCGGGCCGGATCTCGAGTGCGAGCTCGCCGGGGACGAGGCCTTCCTCCGCGACCACTGCCACATACTCCCCGGGGTCATATACCTGGAGCTGTTCAGGGCTGCGGCGGCCGCACTGGACCCGTCGAGTCGCGTGGCCTCGGTGCGGAACGTCATGTGGATGCGCCTCATGCACATTCCCGACGGCGTGACCGCGACCATTCGCATGGCCGTCGGTCGCCGCGGTGCCGATCGCGTCGACCTGACGCTGTACAGGGTCGACGACGCGGCGGCCGGCTCGTCCGCGGGGGAGCCGTTCGCGACGGCACAGGTTCACTACGGGCAACCGGCGCCGAGGCCTCGTGTTGTTCCCGAGGAGGAGTTCCTGCGCGGGCTGGACGGTGGCGCGAGCGCCGTCGAGAACTACCGGAGTCTGCTGTCCGACAACGGTGTCGGGGTGGGACCGGCCTTCAAGGGAGTCAGACGCATCCACAGCGACGCGAACCGGGCCCTCGGCGAACTCGGTCTGGAAGAGCCCGTGGAGGGACTCGAGTCGTTCGAGATACCGCCGTCGCTCGTCGACGGTGGCTTCAGTGGGATCGGGGCATGGATCTGTGACGACCGTCCGGAGGACCGCGGTCTGTATCTTCCTTTCTCGATCGGGAGAATGGAGCTCTACGACCTCTCCGAGCCCCCTCGTACGGTACGGATCGTCCGAACCCACGGCGCGACGCCCGGCGACGTGCAGACGGCCGGGTACGAGCTGACCTATCTCTCGCGGGCCGGTGAGGCGGTCATACGCATCGAGAACATGTTCCTGCGCCGGTTGGAGGGCCAGGACGAGCCGGCGAGGGACGACTCGCAGGTGGTCCCGCTGACGGAGACGTGGCACGAGACCGATCGCATGCCGGTAGCGCCCTTCGATGGCCTCCTGGTCGGGCTCGCCCGGTCGGCCCGCGAGCTGGAGCTCTTCAGGGACGCGTTCAGGGATGCCACGACGCCGAGCGTCATCGCCGCCCAGGGCGTCCCGGCTCGCGACCTGCGCGAGGGCGAGCACCTGCTCGGCGGCCTCGACGAGGCATCGCTGCGTGAACTGGTCGATTCCCGGATTCCTCGGGACACGGCGCTGCGGTTCCTGCTGATGGGTTCGCCCTCGGACGACAGGTCGGTGGATCGTGTCGAGTCGGGGGTCGTCACGGTGATGAGGATCGTCCGCACCCTCATGAGGAAGCCGGTCAACTCGCCGACCGACCTGGTCTTCTTCTCGTCCGGCGATCCGCTCGAACAGGCCGTCTCCGGGTTCTTCCACACCATGAACCTCGAGAAGCCGCTGTACCGCGGTCGTGTCGTGACGATCGCGGAAGGGGCCGACGTCCCGTCCGCCCTCGAGCAGGAGGCCGCCGCGACGACGGAGGCCTTCGACGTCCGCTACGAGAACGGCAGACGGTACGAGCTCCGGCTCGCCCGGATGCCCGAGGGGGACGTGACGCCCACGGCGGCGGACGGGGCGTACATCGCGGGCGGGGCCTTCCTCGTCACCGGGGGAGCAGGCGGGATCGGGCTCGCGCTCGCCGGGCACCTGTTCGCGCACGGCGCGGCCCGGGTGTACCTGTGCGGGCGATCGGCCCTCGACGAGCGGCGACGTGCCGCCCTCGCCCCGCTGGAGCAGCAGGGGTTCGATGTGCGCTACCTGCCGTGCGATATCACCGACGCGGAATCGGTTCGTTCTGTGGCCGAGGTGCTCGCGGGGGACGCGAACGCTTCGGGCCGACCCGTGGTCGACGGGATCTATCACGCCGCCGGCGTCCTCCGCGATCGCTTCATCATCGCCAAGGACGAGGAGTCGTTCCATCAGGTGATCGCACCCAAGACCACCGGCGCGGACACCATCGTGGACGCCGCCAGGAGGCTGGGCGCGTCCTTCGTCATGTTCTTCTCGTCCACCTCGTCGGTCCTGGGCAATCCGGGGCAGTGCGACTACTCGTTCGGGAACCGTTACCTGGATGTCCTGGCGCAGCGAGCCGCGAGCGACCAGGCCGGGCCGAGACTGCATTCCCTCAACTGGTCGGTCTGGGCCGACGGTGGCATGCGGATACCCGACGAACAACTCGCGATGCTGGAGGGTCGCTACGGGTTGACCCCGTTGCCGTTCTCCGCCGGGTTCGCGGCCATGGACGCGTGCATCGCCCGCGGGCACACCAGGGCGGTCGTCCTCCACGGGCACCAGAACCGGATCCTGGCGAACTTCTTCCCCTCCGGGCAGGAGCACGGTGGAGCCCGGCCGGTCGATGGTGGCGTCTCGGCCTTCGAGGCCGCGCTCGAAGGTGATCTGCGCGACGTCATCTGTGCGACGCTGCGGCTCGAGGCGGAGGCGATCGACTTCGACGACGACCTGGCTCGCTACGGATTCGACTCCATCTCGTTCTCCGAGTTGGCCAGCCGGTTGAACGACCTGTTCGGCCTGGACCTGACTCCGGCGATCTTCTTCGGATACACCTACCTGCACGAGCTCAAGCAGGGGCTGCTCGACGAGTACGGCGACGAACTCGCCCGTCACTACGGCTCGAAGGGGTCGGTGACGGCCGCGGTCGGCCCTGTCGCTCCCGCGGCACGGGTCGGCGACCTGAAGCCTCTCGTCGTGCCCGAGGCGCCCGTCCCGGAGCCCAGGACGTCGCCTGCCGTGGACGCGGGCCCCGTGAGTGCCGATCGACCCGCGGACATCTCCACCGGCTACCCGCCGGTCGCCATCATCGGCATGTCGACCAGGCTGCCGCGCTCGTCGGACAGTGACGAGTTCTGGAACCACCTCGTGGCGGGTGACGACCTGGTGACCGAGGTGCCGGTCGATCGATGGGACTGGCAGGGCATCTACGGTGACACCCGTGTCGACCGCCACCGGACCACCTACCACCATGGTGCGTTCATCGACGCGATCGACACCTTCGATCCCTACTTCTTCGGGATAGCGGGCACCGACGCCGAGGTCATGGATCCTCAGGAGCGCATGATGCTCGAGGAGGCCTGGCACGCCCTGGAGGACGCGGGCTACGACCCCACGGCGCTGTCCGGGAGCGACACCGGTGTGTTCGTCGGCGTCTCGACGGGTGACTACAAGGAACTCCTCATCAAGGCGTCCTATCCGAACATGCTCACCCACACGATGATCCCCAACAGGATCTCGTTCACGCTCAACCTCCACGGCCCGAGCATGGTCGTCGACACCGCATGCTCCAGCGCCCTGGTCTCGATCCATGAGGCCGTGCAGGAGATACAGCGTGGCCACTGCGGAATGGCGCTCGCCGGGGCGGTGAACGTCATCTGTTCGCCGGGGCTGTACATCACCCAGGGCAGGATGAACATGCTCTCCCCGGGCGGCTCGTGCAAGACCTTCGACGCATCCGCGGACGGGTACGTGCGTGGCGAGGGCTGCGGGATGGTCGTGCTCAAGCCACTGGACGCGGCACTGCGCGACCGCGACCGCATCATGGGCGTCATCAGGGGGTCCGCGGTCAATCACGGAGGAACCGCGAGCAACCTGTTCGCGCCCAACGAGGCCGCCCAGAGCGAGGTCATACGCGCCGCCTACCACCGCGGGGGTGTCGCGGCGAGTGCGGTCTCCTACGTCGAGACCCATGGCACCGGCACCGCGCTGGGCGATCCGATCGAGGTCAACGCGCTGAAACGCGCCTACCGCGACCTCTACCGGGAGGAGTCCCGTACCTTCGGCGACGACGGCCCCGCCGTCTGCCTGGGGGCGGTCAAGACGAACACGGGTCACCTGGAGGCGGCCTCGGCGCTTCCGGGCCTGCTCAAGATCCTCTACTCGTTCGAGAGGGGGGTCATTCCCCGCAACATCCATTTCGCGAAGGTGAACCCCTATCTGCAGATCGAGCGGACGCCTTTCGAACTGGCGACCGAGAACGTCTCCTGGGACGAGCTCATGCGGGGGAGGGCCGATGAGACTCCCCGGGTCGCAGCGCTCAGTTCCTTCGGGATCGGCGGGGTGAACGCCCATATGGTGCTCGAGTCGCCGACCGCATACACGACCGGGAGGCCCGTCGACGAGCATGCGACCGCCAGGCCTCACTTCCTGCCCGTCTCGGCGAGGAACCGTGCCCAACTCGTTACCTATGTCGACCGGATCCGGGCGTTCGTCGCAGACGCCCGGGTCGATTCGGGGGCGGACAGTGCGGTGGAGGGCGCGGCGGATCATGAGGCGTTCCTCGCCCGCTGCTCCGACCTGCTCGGGTTCGACTCCGTCGACGATCTCGATCTGTCGATCCCGTTCGAGGACTACGGGACAGACCTCGAGGCGCTGGCCACGCTCCTCGGTGATCGTGACCGTCCGACCGGTCTCGATCCGGTGACCCCGCGCATGAGCCTCGCCGAGATCGCCGGCATCGCGTCCGCCGGCCAGGACGCGCCTGTGGCCCCGACGCGTGACCTCGGCCGGTTCCTCTCGGCGCTGTGCCAGGTGTTCCAGACCGGGCGCACCCGGTTCAGGGAACGGGTGGCGTTCGTCTTCCGCGACGTCGACGGGCTGCTCGGGCAGATGGACGACTTCCTCGCCGACCCGGGTGCCTACGATCTCGCCGGTAGTGCCGCGAAGGGTGCCACCGAACCGCTCGTACCCGCCGCGCACGGGGATCGTCCCACGAGCGAGGTCCTCCCGGAGCTCGAGGCCACTCGCGCGCTCGCGCGCAGATGGGTCGCAGGCCTGGAGACCGACCTCTCGACGGTCGCCGAAGGGCCCGTCGAGAAGATCTCCGCTCCCGCCTACCCCTTCGACCGGAGACGGTTCTGGTTCACCGACTACGTGCTGGATGCCGCCGGTGAGGCGACCGGCGGCGACGAACCCCCGAAGGACGCGTCCGACGCCGCCGTTGTCGGCGACAGGCTCGCCGAGGTGGCCGGGACGATCAGGGCAGCGCTGTCGGGCCTGCTGAAGGTGCCCCTGGAGGAGATCGAGGACGACAAGGACTTCTCCTCGTACGGTCTCGACTCGATCAGGCTCATCCAGTTCACCGCCGATCTCGACGAGGCGTTCGGGATCCACAACGAGCCGACACTCATCCTCGACAACCCGACGGTCGGCATGCTCGCCGCGACGATCGGTGAACTGGTCGGTGGCGCCAGCGAATCGGGCGGGACACCCGAAATCCGGATCACCCCGGATCCGGCACCCGTCGACACGGCCCTGACGGGCGATGTATCGAAGGCCGCGGGATCAGGCGCGCAGGCTCCCGCGACGCGGCTCACCCTGAACTTCGGCGTGCGGGTGAGCCCGGCTCCCGTCATGATGCTCAGCGCCTCGACGGTGTTCGACCGCTCGCGGGTCGTCGGCTTCTGGCGCGACCTCAAGAGGGGCGCGATACCCGAACTGGAGATGAGGTCGGTCGACGCGGCTCTCATGGAGTCGCTCGGCTGGAGTGGATTCAGGTACTTCCACGTCGTCGTCCGAAACGCCGCGGGTCAGTATGCCGAGGCGTATCTCGCAGGCCAGGGCAAGCCCCTGCTCCTGATCATGGGAATCGGGATGGCGCCCTCCTTCGCGTCCTACCAGATCGAAGCCCTGGCCGGGAAGAGGAAGATCGTCTGCATCTCGATGCCGGGCGTGGGGCTGAGCCCCGTGATCGACGACCTCTCCCTCCAGAGCCTGGGATCGTTCGTCCTCGGCACGCTCGACCGACTCGGGATCGACGAGTTCGACATCCTGGGAGTCTCGTGGGGGAGCCTTCTCGCGACCACGCTGGCCTGGATGGCGCCGCGGCGGGTGACCAATCTCGTACTGATGTCGCCGAACGCCGACATGGGAATGGTCGACGACCCGACGAAGTACGTCACGGGGATCGACGAGGCGATGACCCGCGACTTCTCCGTCGTCGACCATGGCGAGCAGGCCGACAGGTTCTTCCAGGACGCCCAGTGCCTCGAGACGAGGGCGTTCCTGCGGTGGAGCACGTACTTCGGCAGGGACACGGTGTCCCATCACGAGACCATGTCGATCCTCCCCGCGGTCACGCAACGCTCGCTGGTGATCGTGGGTGCCCGCGACACGATCATCGATCCTCGTGAGGCCGAGGTCGTGGCCCTGTACCTGAAGAACTCCGAGAGATACGTCATCGAGGACGCCTCGCATCTGCCGCTGGTCACCCATCCGGAGCTCGTGAACGAACTCGTCGACAGGTTCCTCGACGGGGCGAACGCCGAGGGTCTCCCGCTGCCCGATTCCAGTTCCCGATCCGACGGACGAGAGGTGTGACGTGGAACGCGAAGAAGACCGGCCGATACGTGTTCTGTGCGCGGTGAACGGGGCCTTCAGCTCGCACGTGGCCCGCGTCCTGGCGCTTGCGCTGAGGCTTCGTGACCGTCGCGAGTTCGAGATCGCGTTCTCGGGCTCGGGCCCGTTCATGGAGATGGCCCGTGACGAGGGATTCGAGATCGTCGAGACCGATCACCTCACGGCCGACGAGGTCTTCGCCTCTGCCGATGCGACCGGGATCCACTGGTACGACGATCCGGTACGGCTCGACGAGCTCTTCGAGGCCGAGACGAGGACGTTCGCGTCCTGGCGACCGGACGTGTGCGTACGCGATGCCTTCAGGGATCCCGCGAGCGTGATCGCGCGGCTCGGCGGCGTCCTGGACGTCATGGTGACGCAGGCGAACGAGGCTCCGTCGTACGAGTTCGACTTCGTGCCCGTCAACTACGACCTCCACGGCACACAGGCCGAGATCGAGCACCTCGGCCAGCTCGTGCGTCTGGCCCGGCACAAGGTCTACCAACCGATCTACAACAAGGCGATGAAACTGGGCGTCCCCGCCTCGCAGTGCAAGGACTTCGGAACGGAGGCCGACCTCTATCTCGTGTCCGACAGCTACGCGCTCTACCCCATGAAATCCGTGCCCGAGAACTACCGCTACGTCGGCCCGCTCGTCCACCTCGCTCCGGGCCGGACGCCGGAGTGGCTCACCCGATTCAGCGGGTCGGACAAGACGAAGGTGCTGATCACCGGCGGGTCGACGGGGATGCTCGACTTCGCGGGGCTCTTCTCCGCGATCGACCCCGACCGAAGCATGTACACGCTGGCTTTCACCGACGAGGTCGAGCCGCCCGATTTCGGCGGGCACGGCATCCTCACCTCGGTCCTTCCGCACTCCGACCTGTTCGTGACCCATGGGGGCCTGGGCTCGACCTACATGGGACTGGCGGCTGCGAAACCGATGATCGTCCTCTACGACCAGTTCGAGCGTCAGGCGAACGCACGCCAGCTCGAGAAGCTGGGAATCGGCAGGGGATTCGACGCGACGAAGGTCACCCCGACCCAGATCATGGACGCCGCCCGGGCTCTTCTGGCCGACGCGAGCGTCGCATCGCAACTCGAGAAGACCAGCTCTCTGCTGCTCGCCAAGCCCGAGGGTTCCTATCTCGCTGCCGGCTACGTCGTGGAGGCCTGCGCGAACCGTTTTCCGATGATGGCCGAACGCCTCGGAGCCGTCCTGGCAGACCTCCGGGAGAAAAGTGATGCACACCGACTAGGGAACGAAGAATGGGTGAAAGAGATGGCGCGATCCGCATTGCCGGCGGTGGACGAAGCGCGAGTGCTCGCGCACGAGCGGGAGGACGACGGACCGGGGCGACCTGTTGACAACGTGATCACGGTCACCGGCCTGCGCAAGGCGTACGGGAACCTGATGGCGGTCGACGAGGTCAGCTTCGAGGTGCGCCGCGGGGAGGTGTTCGGGCTGCTCGGCCCCAACGGCGCGGGGAAGTCGACGACGATCGAGATCCTCACGGGGAACCGCCGGCGGGATGCGGGTGCGGTGTCGGTCCTTGGTCTCGACCCCTCCACCCAGGAGGACCTGCTCAAGCAGCGTGTCGGCGTCCAACTCCAGGACGTGCGGTTGTTCAAGAACCTCACGGTCCGCGAGACCCTGGAACTGTTCGCGAGCTTCTACGACAACCCCCGCACCGTCTCGGAGGTGATCGAGCGGGTCGGCCTCACCGACAAAGCGGACGTGCGCGTCAGTCGGCTCTCGGGGGGCCAGAACCAGCGCGTGGGAATCGCGGCATCGATGATCGGTCGCGGCGGGATCCTGTTCATGGACGAGCCCACCGCGGGCCTCGACCCGAAGAACCGCCGGCTGCTCATGGACTCGATCAAGGACATCCGCAGCGGTGAGACCACCGTGTTCCTGACGACCCATTTCATGGACGAGGCCCAGAAGCTGTGCGACCGCGTCGCGATCATGGATCAGGGACGACTGATCGCCTTGGACACCCCCGAGAAGCTCATCGCCACCCACTGCCCGGAGACGGTCGTCCGGCTCGAGCGGCAACCCGGATTCAGCCCCGAAGTGGAGGCCGAGATCGCGCAACTCGGCGACACCAAGATCGTCGACGGATCGATGGTCTGCTACTGCGACAACGTGGTGACGTTCATCTCGGGGCTGGCTTCCGTCTATGCCCGCAACGATCTCGAGATGCAGGACGTCGCGATTCATCAGGCCACCTTGGAAGACGTGTTCCTGAAGCTCACCGGCAGAGAGGTGGAACAGGCGTGAAAAGCTACCTGAAACTCTTGGAGTCGAATTTCAAAGAGCTTTTCCGGGACCGTGTGGAGATCATCTGGACGATCGTGTTCCCGCTGGTCGTGCTCTTCGTCTTCGGGTTCGTCTCGGGCTCCGACGGTTTCTCCGGAAAGATCTCGATCGTGGTCGCCATCACGATCATGCAACTCAACATCAATGCGGGTGTGCGGTTGCTCTCGCTCAAGGACACCGGGGCGCTGAAGACACTGGGCGCGACGCCGCTGCGAAGATCCACCTTCCTCGCGAGCGAGGCAACCTACCGGATGCTCATCACGCTGGTGCAGTGCATCGTGCTGATGATCGCGGGAATGATCTCCTTCGGTGTCACCGTCGAGGGAAACCCGCTGGTTCTCGCTTCGTCGGTGGTGCTGGGTTCCTTCGTCTTCTTCACGGTCGGGTATGCCCTCACCGCCATCCTTCCTTCCGCTCCCGTCGCGGGCAATGTCTTCATGTTGCTCACATTCCTTTTCATCATCTTCTCGGGGCTCTTCTTCCCGTTGGCCTCCCTGCCCGACTGGCTTTCATCGGTCCTCGAATATCTTCCGCTCAACCAGAACGAGGTCGCCATGCGCACGACGATCCTCGGCGGGCCGCTCTTCGACGACACGATGATCAAAGCTCTGGTATCACAACTGGCCTACCTGGGGATATTCGGCTTCCTGGCCACACGGTTCAAATGGAGCTGATCTCCCGAAAAGGCATCGCGGCCAGGCCCCAGAGCGCACGTGGCCGTCGACCGACCAAGGAGGAACGACGGTGCCGATAATTGGTCACCTGAGGAAGAACGCCTCCTCGTACCCGCGCGAGGTGGCACTCGTCGAGATCAATCACGACAGGCAGGAGGAGCATCGCGCCGACTGGCGGGACAGCACGGTGGACCTTTCCGACAACCTCGGCCCCTACCGCCGGGAGATCACCTGGAAGGCGTTCGACGAGGCTGCCAGCCGCTTCGCGAATCTGCTCATCTCCCGCGGCATCACCAAGGGTGACCGGGTCGGGATCCTCATGATGAACTCGATCGAATGGCTGCCCATGTACTTCGGCGTCCTCAAGAGCGGCGCTGTCGTCGTTCCGCTCAACTTCCGCTACACAGCCGTCGAGATCGAGTACTGCGTCGATCTCGCCGATGTCGAGGTGCTCGTCTTCGGCCCCGAGTTCGTCGACCGTCTGGCGCTGATCGCGCCGACCCTGCGCAAGGGAAGGCTCCTCTTCTTCGTCGGCGACGGCTGTCCCGAGTTCGCCGAGGACTGTCGTCAACTGTCTTCGCTGGTCTGTGGTGAGGATCCGGGGATACCCCTCAGCGACGACGATGACGCGGCCATCTATTTCTCGAGCGGGACGACGGGGTTTCCGAAGGCCATCCTGCACACCCATCGCTCCTTGTCCCACTCCGCGGTGGTGGAGCAGAAGCACCACGGCCAGACCCACGACGACGTCTTCCTGTGCATCCCGCCGCTCTATCACGCCGGCGCCAAGATGCACTGGTTCGGAAGCCTCATCACGGGGGGAAAGGCCGTGCTGCTGCGCGGAGTGAGCCCGGAGACCATCTTCCGGGCGGTGGACGAGGAGGGCTGCACCAACGTCTGGCTTCTCGTGCCGTGGGCGCAGGACATCCTGCTCGCGATCGAACGAGGCGAACTCGATCCGGCCGATTACGACCTGGGTCGCTGGCGGATCATGCACATCGGTGCCCAACCCGTTCCCGAAAGCCTCATCCGCCGTTGGAAAGAGGTCTTCCCCGACCACCTCTACGACACCAACTACGGCCTTTCCGAGGCGATAGGCCCGGGTTGCGTGCACCTGGGCGTCGAGAACATCGATCATGTCGGAGCGATCGGACGAGCGGGCTACGGCTGGCAGACCCGGGTGGTCGACGAGAAGATGAACGACGTCGAACCCGGCGAGTGCGGCGAACTCGCGGTCAAGGGTGCGGGGGTCATGACGTGCTACTACAAGAACCCCGAGGCCACCGCCGAGGTGCTGGTGGACGGGTGGCTGTTGACCGGTGACGTCGCCCGGCAGGATGCCGACGGGTTCTTGTGGCTCGTCGATCGCAAGAAGGACGTGATCATCACCGGCGGCGAGAACATCTACCCCGTCCAGGTGGAGAGTTTCCTGGCGTCGCATCCCGGTATCAAGGACGTCGCGGTCATCGGGCTTCCCGACGAGCGCCTGGGAGAGATCGCGGTCGCGATCGTCGAGGCACGGCCAGGAGTCGGACTCTGCGAGGAGAGCATCGTCGACTTCTGCGCCGGCATCCCCCGGTACAAGCGGCCGCGCCGTGTGATCTTCGCCGACGTCCCCCGCAGCGCAACCGGAAAGATCGACAAACCGCTGCTGCGCACGCGGCACGCCGCGTCGTCCACAGATCAGAACCCGAGACAGGGAAAGGCATTCATTCATGATTGAGTCGTTGTTCGGAACCACGATGGCTACCATCACGACGCTCGGAATCCTGCTGCTCATCGTCATCGTCGCCTGGCATGTCGCGAAGCGGGACGTCATCAAACGCTGGGGTCTGTCGATGGTGATCATCGGAGTCCTCGGCCTGGCAGTGTGTTTCGGAGCGGTCTTCCGGGACGATTACATCGATTCGGTGGTGGCCACCACCGACCCCTCGGTGTCTCCGGGTCTGTTCGCCGCCGACAGCCCGGTCTCGTACGTCGGCTATGCGGGCGGAGCCGTCACGATACTCGCATTGATCGCAGGTGCGTTCCTGCGCAAACCCGAACAGCGTCGGGTGCTTTTCTTCGTGATGGCCGCGGCGATGTTCGTGAAAGTCGTCGTCGTCGAGGGGGCTCGGCTCGGTGTGTAGCGGTCGCTTCGAGCGAGGGGACGATCGATGAAGGTGGTCGTCGTGTATGCCACGGCGCGGAGGGGATCCACGTATCACGTGTCGACGATGCTGCTCGACATGCTTTCCGCGACCGAGCAACTGGAGATCGAACAGATCCGGCTTCCCCGGGAGGCGCCGGATTTCTGCACGGGGTGCTACCTCTGTTTCAACGAGGGAGGGGAGCGATGCCCGCACGTCGACACGATGGAACCGATCGAGGAGAAGCTGCACGCGGCTGATCTCATCGTCCTGTGTTCCCCGGTGTACGCGGGTGGTGTCGCCGGTCAACTCAAGACGGTGTTCGACCATCTGAGCTACTCGGAGCTGATGCACAAACCGCACCCGAGCATGTTCTCGAAGGTCGTCGTGTCGATCGTCCTCTCGGCGGGCAAGGGACATCGGACGACCGCGCGTTATATCGCGAGGTGTTTCGCCGACCTGGGGATATCCAGTGTCTTCGCCATCACGGGGCCGGTTGCGGCCGATTCGTGGGCGAAGGTGACCGACAAGCGCCGCGACATGCTCACCAGGAGGGCGGACGACCTCGTCCCGCGCATCGTCGCGGCCGTGCGGTCACCGAAGGTGAGCATGAGGACGAAGTTCTTCTTCCATCTGTCCCGGTGGAGCATCAAGAAGTGGGGCTGGAACGAGTCGGATGTCTCGTACTGGCAGCGACAGGGGTGGCTCGGGAGCGGCCGCCCGTGGAAACAGGTCGCCGAGGTGGAGTCCTGGCAGGGCGCGCCGTTGGAGGGCGGACTGACGACCGGCTGATGGCCGGTGCCGCCATTTCGTCGATTTTCTTGAATAGGAAAATGTTATTTCGGTGAAATTCGGGTGAACAGACTTCCCATTTGGGGCTTCGGTCAAGGCAGGATCGACTGATTGTGAGGAGTGACGGTCGCATGCGATGTCCGTGGCTGTGGATAGCCTGTCGGACGTATCGGATCGATCGCGAACCAGGTGTTTCCACTGCGCGGCATTTCAGGGTTTGCTCCGGGTCACCGGCCGGATCCGCTCCGATCGGAGGTGCTAGGTTCTGGTGTGCGGCAAGACCTCTCCATCGACATAGTTTTGCGGCACCGAGCTCCAGTTCTGTCGGTCATTTTCCGGCCGGGGAGATCTTGGTGACGAAGTCTCTTCACCCCCGCTCACTTCGAAGAACCCAATATCTCTAGGAGTCGAAGATGAAGGCCTGTCTGTTTCCTGGACAAGGTTCGCAGTTCGTCACGATGGGCGCGGACCAATTCGATAAACACCCCGGACTCGTCGAGAACGCCGATGAGATCCTGGGTTATTCTCTCAAACATCTCTGTGCCGAAAACCCCGACAATCGCTTGAACAACACCGCATACACGCAGCCCGCGCTTTTCGTGGTGAACCATTTGATGTATCTCGATCATCTGGAACAGACCGGTCGGGAGCCGGATTTCCTCGCGGGCCACAGCCTTGGTGAGTACAACGCCGTCGTCGCGGCGGGTGCCTTGGATTTCGAGGCGGCCCTGTGCCTTGTGAAACGGCGCGGTGAGTTGATGGCGGAGGTCACCGACGGCGGCATGCTCGCCGTGCTGGGCATCGCGCACGAGGACGTGGAGGCCAGATTGACGGAGTTCGGCCTCACCGGAATCGATGTGGCGAACCAGAACGGCCCGCTCCAGACGATCCTGTCGGGAAAGAAGACGGATCTGGCGGTGGCCGAGCGGCGTTTCGCAGACGTCGCGAATTGCCGCTGCATCCCCTTGAACGTCAGCGGTCCGTTCCACTCCCGTTACATGAGCCACGCCCGCAGCGACTTCGACGCCGACCTGGCGCGGGCACACTTCGGGCCGATGCGGACCGAGGTCGTCTCGAACTACACGGCCAGGTCGTACGGCAGTCGTCGTCCTGCCGAGTTGCTGAGCGAGCAGATCACCAACGCGGTGCGCTGGGTCGACTCCATCCGCTATCTCATGGCCCGTGGCGTGGACTCCTTCGTGCAGGTCGGTCCGGGCAACGTCATCGACGGGCTGACGCGAAAGATCGTCGCGCAATGCGAACCGCTGCCGGCCATCGAGCTCGAGTCGGCGGACGAGGTGACGGCGGAAGACTCCGGGGACTCGTCATTCCCCGTGTCGACCGGCCGGGCCCGAGGCCGGACGGTGGAGAACCTCGGCTCGAACGCGTTCAAGGCATCCTTCGGCCTGGCGTTGCCCTACGTCGCGGGCGGGATGTACAAGGCAATCTCCTCGGCGGAGATGGTGGTGGCGATGGCACGGGCCGGGATGCTCGGCGTCTATGGGGCCGGGGGAGTCGACCTCGACGAGGTCCGCACGGCCATCCGCGCGATCACGAACGAACTCACCGAGGGTCAGTCGTTCGCGGTCAACTACATCTCCAGCCCGTCCGCTCCCGACAAGGAGGAGGCGTTCATCGATCTCCTTCTCGCCGAGGACGTGCGGCTCGTGGAGGCGTCAGCGTTCATGTCGGCCACCGCACCGCTGGTGAGATACCGCGCGTCCGGTCTCTCGCGTGACAGCCAGGGAGCCATCGAGCGCAGGAACCGTGTCATGGCCAAGCTGTCGCATCCGGATGTCGCCCAGGTGTTCGCCCAGCCCCCGCAGGAACGACTGGTCAGGCAGTTGGTGGACAGCGGCGCCATCACCGCGGAGCAGGGCGAGCTGGCCCTCCTCGTCCCCCTCGCCGATGCCATCACCGTCGAGGGCAACTCCGGCGGCCACACGGACGGTGGCATCCTCGAGGTGCTCTACCCCTCGATACGTCGGCAGGTCAGGGAATTGGAGCGCGAGCGGTTCGGCACAGAGTCCATCTTCGTCGGGGCGGCTGGCGGCATCGGGGCCCCGGAAGCGGTCGCCGTCGCCTTCCTGCTCGGCGCCGACTACATCGTCACCGGATCGATCAACCAGTGCACGGTCGAAGCGGGAACGTCCGACTCTGTGAAGGACCTGCTCGCCTGCGTCGACATCCACGACACGAGGCTGTCGGCCACCGGCGACATGTTCGAACTCGGATCGAAGATCCAGGTCGTGCGCAAGGGACTGTTCTTCCCGGCGAGGGCGAACAAGCTCTACGAGCTGTATCGGCAGTACGAAAGCCTCGAGGCGATTCCCAGCGGCGTGCGGAAGCAACTCGAGAGCAAGTACTTCAAACGCCCGATCGACGCGGTCTACGACGATGTCACCAGGCATCTGTCTCCCGCAGCGCTCAAGCGGTGCAACGAGAACCAGCAGGCGAAGATGGTCGCCGTCTTCAAGTGGTACTTCATGATGTCGACCTTCGCCGCACTATCGGGAGACCCGGATTGGCGTCTCGACTACCAGATCCAGTGCGGTCCCTCACTCGGGGCGTTCAACCGGTGGGTGAGGGGCACCGAACTCGAGGACTGGCGCGGGCGTCACGTCGACGCGATCGCGGTGACGTTGCTGGACGCCGCCTGTGACTACCTGACGAGCTTCTACGGCGAGGCCGGAGCCACCGCGCCCGGTCTGGATGCCGATTCGCGGCCGATCCAGACCGGGCACTCTCGACCACGAGCCGAACGACCTATTCTGACAGGGGAAAACGCATGATCTCCGTGCAGGACGTGACGAAGCGCTATGCGCTGGGGAAGACGACCATCACGGCACTCGACCACGTGACGCTGGACATCGACGCCGGGGAGTTCCTCGCGATCGGCGGGTCGTCGGGGAGCGGCAAGTCCACGCTCCTGAACGTCGTCGGGTGCCTCGACAGCCCGACGAGCGGATCCGTGGAGATCGACGGCGAGCAGACCGATCGGCTCTCGCAGTCCAAGCTCAATTCGCTCAGGCTGAACAAGATCGGCTTCATCTTCCAGGCATTCAATCTGGTCGCATCGCTCAATGTCTTCGAGAACATCGAGCTTCCGCTGCTCATCCAGAAGAACATCTCCACAGCGCAACGGCGTGAGCGGGTGAGGTTCTTCATCGAGAAGGTGGGACTCGCCGATCGCATGCGCAACAAGCCGGTCGAGTTGTCGGGTGGGCAGCGCCAGAGGGTTGCTGTGGCGCGCGCCCTCGCGACGAAGCCGAGAGTGGTCCTGGCCGATGAGCCGACCGCCAACCTCGACACCCAGACCGGTATCGAGATCATCAACCTGATGCACACGATCAGTCGTGAGGAAGGTACCGCCTTCGTGTTCTCGACCCACGACCCGAAGGTGATGAGCCGAGCCGATCGCCTGATCCATCTCCAGGACGGAAGGATCATCGACGAGGTGGTCAACCCGGGCGACAGGGCCGAGCAGATCCTGTTCTCCTCCGATGCCTCCGCGGAAAGGAGAGGGAAGACGGGCGCCCGGAAGGAGGTGACGATATGAGATACCTCGTCCTCGCGCTGCGGAACATCCAGAACAACGTCCGCCGTTCCGCGACGATCGCGGTCTTCGTCTTCATCTCGGTGCTCGTCTACCTCCTTCTGAATGCCGCGGTGACCTCTGCGCAGCAGAAGGTGGACGGGGCGATCGTGAACTCGCTGTTGGGCCACGTTCAGATCCGGCCCGACGTGGACGAGCCGACCGCGGTCATCGACATGAGCGCCGACTGGGGGAGTCCCGACCACCTCACCACGGGCCAGACCGACCAAGCCCTGGAAGCCGCGCGCGACTCCGACCGCAACGCGGCGGCATATCGCCTGATCCGGACGAACATGCTCGTGGCCAAGGAAGGGTTCGACCCGGTGGCCTTCGATTCCGGCGACACGAGTGGTGCCCAGATCCCGTCGGTCGCGATCGGGGTCGACGAGGGGATGCACGAGTACGAGAAGAACCTCGTCCTGGATTCCGGAGCGTATCTCGGGTCCGGTGGGGCCTACGAAGTGATCCTGAGCACGAGCGTCGCCAAGCAGCTCGACATCGTGGCCGGCGACACGGTGACGCTCATCTCGGAAGACGTGAACGAGGAGCCCACGAGCCTCGAAGCCCGCGTCGCCGGTATCGGAAACGCCCAGAGCCTCGGTGGATTCGAGGGCAAGCTCTGCTACCTGAGCTACGGTGCCGCCGCACATCTGAAGGGTCTGGACGAGACAGCGAGCAGCGAGGTGATCGCGTTCGCGAAAAGCACCGGCGAATCGTCGGCCCTCGCCGACGACATCGACGCAGCCATGGGCAGCGACGTGATCGTCACCGACTGGAGCACGCAGGGTGGCTACATCAGTGCCATCAATCTCGCGTACACGGGAGTCTTCTACATCTTCTTGCTCATCATCCTGCTGATCGTCTGCATCCTCATCGTGAACATGGTGTCGGTGGCCGGCCTCGAACGCACCCACGAGATCGCCACGTTGCGGGCGATCGGCTTCGATCGAGGCAGGATCGTGACGATCTTCGTGGCCGAAGTCCTGGGTGCGGCAGTGACCGGAGCCCTGGTGGCCTACGTGGTAGCCGCGGCGATCGGGATACCGCTGAGTTCGGTCACCTTCGCGGTGGGCGCCCCTGCGGACGCCGTCGTCGGGCAGTCGTTCGCGCTGGACTACGACATGCTCGCCGGACTACCGGGAATAGTGCTGATACTGCTCTTCGTGGCACTGGCGACGTTGATGCCCTCGTTCCACGCCGCATCCAAAGACCCCGCCGCGGCTCTCATCGAAGAATAGGACTGGAGCACGCAGATGCTGGCTGCCATCATGATCGCGTTTCGCAACCTCGGCAAGACCATCAGGAAATCGAGCCTGCTCGCCCTGGCCGTGTTTCTCTGCTCGACGATCCTCCTGATCGCGTTCTTCGCCTTCAACGGAGTCGAGCGTCAGACCCTCAGGAACTACGTCAATGTGCAGGCGGGGCATGTCATCGTCCTGTGGGACGATCTCGCCGAATCCGACAAGTCCTCGCCCCAGCGGTTCATCAATGTCTACGAGGCGCTCACCTATCACCCCGACGAAGCGCGCGAGAACCAGGAAGCTCTCACGACGGTCGAGAGCTGGCTCACCGACAACGAGGACCAGGTCGATCGCACGTTCCCCATCGTCAGGCGCAATGCCGTGATCGAGACGATCCAGACGACCGATTCGACGTTCCTCACCTACAGCCTCACCTCCGAGCATCGGGACTTCCTCGTCGACAATAAGTCGCTCTCGCTCGCCGAAGGCCGGTTCCCGGACGCGAATGCGGACGAGGTCGTCATCAGCCAGGACAAGGCCGCCAGCCTCGGGCTCACGGTGGGGGACGAGGTGGACATCGCCACGATCACCGACGCGGGACAGACCGTCAACACCCGCTTCACGGTCTGCGGTATCTACACCGATGGTGCGTTCTACGAGAATCTCTACGGTTTCCTCGACGACGAGACCGCGCGACGGGTCTACGCGGTGCCCGACGGCTCGTACGACAGCATGCTGGTCTTCCTGAAGGACAGGTCTGACGCTCAGGGGTTCGCGGATGGGCTTGAGGACCGGCTGCAGGCCGACGGTACGGTGCTGCACGCCGAGTCCTATCTGGACGCCAACACCTTCTACAACAACACCCCCGCGATGATCAAGGCCGTGTTCGGAGCGTTCATCGTCTTCGTCCTGTTGATCATCGCGCTCGGGATGCAGTCCTCGGTGAAGATGAGCCTGTATCAGCGCATGAAAGAGATCGGATCCATGAGGGCCATCGGATTCGGCAAGGCGCAGGTGTACACGATGATCTTCTTCGAGACCTTCTTCCTCACCGTGGCCGCCCTGATCCCGGCGCTCGTCGTGTCCCTGGGTTTCGTGCTCATTTTCGAGGACCGGGGTATCTTCGTCGGCCCGGCGGCGAGCGCCCTGTTCGGGGGGCAGTACTTCTATCCGGAGGCCCGTGCCCAGCAGGTCGGCATCGTGCTCGCCATCATGCTCGGGTTCTCCCTGCTCTCCACCATCCAGCCCGGCTTGGCGATGGTCAACCAGACGATCGTCGACATGATGAACAGGAACATGAAGAGCCGCCGCCAGGCGAAGCTGGAAGCCCAGCTCGTGAGGTCGGCCTCTGCGACCGCCTGACGGTCGGAATTCGCCACCACGCACCGATCCTGCTGAAAGGAATCACGAGATATGAAGTCTCTGGAGAAGTCCCTCGGCGTCGTCGTCCCGGTGATCGCTGCCGTGATGCTCCTTGCCTGCGTCATCGTCGTCCTCACGGCGGGAAGTGATGCGAGATGGGGGGCATTCGTGCTCGCCCAAGCCGTCTTCGGCCTGTTCGTCGTGTGCATCATGGCGGCACTGCGTGACGGCTACGGGTTCAGGAAGGACGCACTCTTCGATTTCAAGGGAAGGGACACGAACATCCTGAGCATCGCGGGCGCACTCATCCTGGTCCCGTCGGTGATCGCGCTCATCCTCGGGAATCCCGTCGTGCTCAGGATCGTCTTCGCGTCGACCACGGCGATCTTCGCCTTCAAGGCCGTCTACGTCGAGTCGCACAGGTGGCGCCGCCGGCAAACCGCGAACAGGCGGATCGAGAGCAACGCCCTCTCGTGAGACCGGCGCAACTGGACGGACTGACCACAGCCAGGTTCACGCTGAGCTTCCGTGGAGACGAGCACGGCGCGGTGTTCGGCTGTCTGAGCACATCCGATCTTCCGGAGGAACGACTGGATCAGCTCGCAGGTCGCTGGCTGCACCACACCGAACTGGAGCGTTACGCGAAGCTCCCCCTCGTCCGGCGGAAGTCGAGTTTCCTGCTCGGGCGGCTGCTCGCCAAGACAGCGGTACGGGGCTCCGGGGTGGAGGGCGATCCGCGCGATATCGCGATCGACTCCGGGATCTTCGGCCAGCCGGTGCTGCGCGACAGTGGCACGGCGTTCCGCCTGACGCTCTCGCATACCGATGGTCTGCTCTGCGCCGTGGTCTCCGACCCCGGGGTGCCGTTCGGGATCGACGTCGAACGATTCGTGGACGACAGAGTCCCGTCCTTGCGGCAGGCGCTCTCCGGGGATTTCGACAGGTTCGCTGCGTCGCGAGGCCTCCTGTCCGAGGAGCATTTCGCATTCGTGCTGTGGACGCAGAAGGAGAGCGTCGGGAAGGCGACGAACATCGGTCTGACCTCGCCCATGTCCACCTACGACATCTCGAGGTTCGAGTGGCCCGTGCCCGGCAGGATCCACGCCGAGTTCTCGAACCTCACGCAGTTCGCGTGCGAGACCTGTTGTTCGGAGCGCTTCGCGGTGTCGTTCGCCTATCCGCGGCTAGGGGCCCTGAACCGTCATCTGGACGAACTTCTGGCGGACGCGGAGGAGGCGGTGGGATGGGCGTGAAGGTGGTGCCGATCGAAACGCGATGGGCAGGGTTCATCAACTACTGCTATCTCCTCGTGGACGAGGACGCCCGTGAGGCTGCCCTCGTCGATCCGTCGTGGGACTACGGGAAGATCATGGACGTCCTCGATGCACAAGGTGTGGTGCTGCGCTACATCCTGGTCACACACTCCCACCTCGATCACATCAACCTTGTCAGGCGGTTCTCCGAGCGTTTCCCCGCCGCATCGGTCGTGCTGTCACGCGAGGAGCACGACCAGAGCGGGTTCGGAGAACCTGGGGATCGCTACGTCCGGGACGGCGAGCGCCTGCCGCTCGGCCGTGGGCACATCGGGTGCATGGTCACGCCCGGTCACACGCGTGGAAGCACGTGCTACCTGTGGGAGGACAACCTGTTCACGGGTGACACCCTGTTTCCCGACGGATGCGGCATCTGCGAATCGCATGCGGCTGCAAGCGCACTTTTCGACAGCGTTCGTCGCATCCTGTCGGTCGTCGACCCGTCCACGCGGCTCTACTCGGGTCACTGCTATCACGTGGCCAACGGGCTCACCTTCGAGCGGGCGATGAAGACCAACATCTACCTGCAGATCGATTCGCGCGAGACGTTCTGCGGGTTTCGCATGAGACCCGGGCAGAAGAACCTGTTCGCCTTCGGCAGTCTGGCGTGTGAAGAGGACTGAGATGAAACGCGTCTTCTGCTACGCGGGGCAGGGCTCCCAGTACTACCAGATGGGACGCGAGCTCTACGAGGGCGACCGGGCGTTCAGGGCCGTCTTCGACCGGTACGACGCTCTCGCGAGCGTTCATCGTCGGACGAGGCTCGCCGCCGTCATCTACGCGAAGGACAGGAGGGCGTCCGATCCGTTCGAGGCGATCGAGGACACCCACTTCGCGATCCCTGTCATTCAGCTGGCCTTGACCGAGATGCTCGACTTCAAGGGGTACACGCCCGACGTCGTCATCGGGACTTCCCTGGGCGAATACGTGGCGCTCGTGGTCGCGGGGCGACTGTCGGCCGACGCCCTGTTCAAGATGCTCGCATTGCAGGTCTCGTTGTTGCGTTCCGAGTTCGGGGACAGGCGAGGGGAGCCCGGGCAGGGCATGGCGAGCGTCTTCGTCAAGGACGACTCGGAGTCCGACAGTCTCGTTCCGTTCGCCGGATCGTTCGCGGGCAGGGTCGGACAGGACACCGTCGTCTTCAGCGGTCTGCGCCCGGCACTCGACCGGATCATGGATTTCTGCCGACTCCACGGATTGCTGGCTCAGAGGATGTCGGTTCCCTACGCGTTCCACAACGTACTCATGGAGCGTATCCGCCCGGGGTTCGTCGCCTGCTGCCCGGAGCCGGACGGACCTGGCTCGTCCATCACGCACATGACGTGTTCGGTGGGCCCGGAGCAGCGGGACGGCCGAGAGGGGCTCTTCGACATCCTGCGCCGCCCCTTCGACTTCCATGAGGCTTTCATGCGCCTTGACAAGGGAGAAAGTTACCACGTCAGCGACCTCAGCCCGTCGGGCATCTTCATCCGCCCCGTGAGGGCCTCGCTCGGGCGGGTGGGCGCTCACGAATCGCGGGTCGTGCCGCTCCTGTCGGTCTTCGGCTCCGACCTGACCAGACTGTCGGCGTATCAGCGCGAAGGCTCCTCGGCGGCATCGGCTTCCTGAGGAAGTGCCGCCGAGGAACTCGTCCGACGGTGCTGCCGGTCGGTGCCGGTACTCAGCTGGTCGGCGGGGAGACCGCTATGTGGCCGCGCCGGCCACCTCGACCTCTTCCGCCTGGTAGGTGCTCCACTGTCCCGAGGCCTCGAAGCCGTGGTCGAGGGGGACGTTGTCGCGAGCACGCAGCAGGAGTGTCGCGGTGAGGCCGAGTGCCGTCATGATCGACAGGTAGACAGCGATGACCACCCACGTGCCGAACGTCTGCAGCAGCCACTGTGCGACGAACGGCGCGAACGCGCCACCGATGATCGCGCCGATCGCATACGAGATCGAGACACCCGAGAAGCGCACCGATGCGGGAAAGGTCTCGGCGTACAACGACGAGATCGGGCCGTAGGTGATACCGAGCGGTATGGCGAAGACACTCACGCCGGCGAGGAACATGAGCGGACGCTCGGGGCCCATGTTGACAAGCGGGAACAGCAGCCACACCGCGACGAGTTGTGCGAGCCAGCCGATGATGAACGTCTTCCTACGGCCGATCATGTCGCAGATGTAGCCCGACACGAGGGTCGAGACGAGCCAGACCGCCGAGGCGATCATGACGAAGCCGAACACGAGCGTCCGGTTCATGCCGAGCAGGCCGCCGGCATCGAGCGGACGCGTCGCGTAGCTCTGCAGAAAGCCGCCGGCCGTCATGTAGCCCGAGGCGTTGTTCCCGGCGAAGAGGAACGCGCACAGGACGACGAGCCAGCCGTACTTGCCGAAGACGACGACGATGGGCGCCGACTCCTGGCGGGCTGCTTGGGCGATCTCCTGGAAGACCGGTGACTCCTCGACCGAGCGGCGCACGTAGTAGCCGACGACGACCAGCACGATCGAGAAGAGGAACGGGATACGCCAGCCCCACTCGTCGAAGAACGTCTCCGAGATCAGTGGCGAGACCCCCGAGACCCCCGAGATCATGCCCGACGCGAGGAGCAGGCCGAGCGGCACCCCGAGCTGGGGGAAGGCGCCGTAGGCGCCGCGGCGTCCGTAGGGAGCATGTTCGACGGCCATGAGCACGGCACCGCCCCACTCGCCTCCGGCCGAGATCCCCTGCAGGATGCGCAGGAAGATGAGCAGGATCGGCGCGAGCATACCCGCGGATGCGAAGGTCGGCAGGAGCCCGACGAGTGTGGTCGCGGCGCCCATGAGCAGCAGTGTGACGACGAGTATGGGTTTGCGGCCGAGCTTGTCGCCGAAATGCCCTGCGAGGAAGGCGCCGAGCGGTCGGAACAGGAATGACAGGCCGATCGTGAACAGCGACAGCAATGTTGCGAACTCTTCGCCCGCCGGTTCGAAGAAGAGTTTCTGAAAGACCAGCGCAGCCAGGTTGGCGTAGATGAAGAAGTCATACCACTCGACCGTGGTACCGACGATCGTGGCGCCGACGACGCGGTGTCGTTCGGCGGCCGTAGGTTGCAATTGCCCAGAAAAAGACTGTGCCATCGGAGTGAGTCCTTTGTTAGAAAGGCCGTGGTTGGGGGGTACGCGGGCAACACGGGCTCCAGGGGCACGAATGCAGTCGGCCTCCGGGCCACCGTTTCAGCGCGAGGCTAGCGTCCGGCAGTGGACGGCAGGGGATGCCATGGTGGACAGAAGGAGAACGGCACCCACCGACCAGGCAAACAGGCCGACCAGTGGACCGAAACTCGTTCAGAACCTGTTTGCTGGTCTCGCGGGCCGCGCCGTGGCAGGATCGCACGATGCTGAGATTGACCGATTTCGTCATCGATTGCCCCGACCCGATGAGGCTCGCGACGTTCTATGCGGACGTGGTAGGCCGTGAGGTCGCCGCCGGAAGTGACGATGGCTGGGCCAGCGTCCGCTGCGGAGAGATCCAGCTGGCATTTCAGCGGGTAGACGACTACCGGCCTCCGGAGTGGCCCAGTAGCGATCATCCCCAGCAGTACCACCTTGACTTCGAAGTGGACGAATTCGAGCCGGAACAGCGCCGCGTCATCGAACTCGGCGCGACGCTGCAGAAGGATTTCGTCAGGCCTGACGGGTATGGCTGGCGGGTCTTCACCGATCCGGTCGGGCATCCCTTCTGCTTGTGCCGCAACGCGTGCCCCTCAAATCTGGTGCCGGACGAGGCTTCCGCATAGGCGCGCGGAGCAAACCGCCTCGTGTCGCTAGACGAAGAACCAGAGCAGTCTCGCGAGGCCGGCGGCATCGAGATAGCCTGCGGTGGTCGCGCATACGTCTGGTCCAGCGGCGAGCAGATCGCGATCAGGCCGCTCCGCGCACGGGTGAGGGCAGCGGGGCTCAGGCCCGCCGAACTCAAGTCGGCGTTCAGAGCATCGCGTACGCCGTGAAGCACCTGCTCCACCTGCCGCACTGACAGCGTCGGCAGAACTGCGGTGGCTCAATCGCGGCACACCGGGCTCCACCCTGATTCCTGCGCAGCAGTCGCCCCAGGACGGTCCGGAATGCGCTTGCTCTGGCGTGTCGATGCTCGAAAACCAGGGTGGACGATGCGGGTTGCCTCCCGGATGGAGCCTCGGATGTGGGCTTGGCACGCGCCGAGGCGGGGGGGGCGCGCAGCCCGGCGGCGACCGGGTCTTTCAGCGCTGTACGGGACGTCACGCATTAGTCTTGGTTCAATGACGAACACCCGCGCAGAGGCCGCCTACCGGCGTTCGGTCACGGCATTCAAGAACCCGACGCTCGAGCTGCTCCACGGCCGCTACGCCCCGTTGGTCGTCGCCGTGTTGTCGATCGTGTTCACCGCCGACCGGCCCGCTGTAGCCGTCGCCGACGCGCACGCAGAGATCGGCGAGGCCATCGATCAGCTGAGGGCGGCCGGCTACGACTCCGACGAGCTGAGGCTGCCGTCCGGCACCGCCCGCGAGATCTGCCGGTACTGGGTGAGAGTCGGCTGGCTGGTGCCGCAGATCGACGACGACGTCGAGGTCTACCGGCTCTCGGCCCATGCCGTCGGCGCGCTCGAGATCGCGGGACGCGCCAGCGGGCGGGGAACCAGGGTGTCGACGTCGCGCGTCCGCACCCTGATGGACGCCGTCGAGCGGCTCGCGGACGACGCGGAGACCGATCCCGCGGCGCGGCTGGCGCGGCTGACGGCTGAACGGGATGCCCTCGACGCCGAGATCGCCCGGCTCCGGGACGGTGAGCTCGAGCCTCTCGACGACGAGCAGCTGCTGGAGGAGGCCGAGAACGTCCTCCACTTGGTCAGGGAGCTGCCTGCCGACTTCTCTCGTGTCGCCGAGTCGATCAAGGCCATGCAGCGTGACGTCGTCACCGACCTGCGCCAGGACGTCCGCCCCACCGGCGAGGTACTTCGCGAATACCTTCAGCGGGGTCAGCACGTCATGGAGTCCACGCCGGAGGGCCGTGCGTTTGCCGGTGCACTGCGTCTCATCGGCGATCCGGAGCACATCGACCGGCTCACCACCCAGCTGCGCACCCTGCTCGCGCAGCCCTTCGCCGGCCTCCTGGGCGCCGAGCAGCGCGGCGAGCTCGGGGCCATCGGACGGCGGGTGGAACAAGGCGTCCAAGAGGTTCTGACCGCCCAGCGGCGCGCGTCCCATGTGATCACCGCGCAGGTCCGCACCCATGACCCGATCCGGGATCGGCAGGTCGACGACCTGCTCCGCGACGTGATGTCGGGCCTGCAGGCGTGGATGCAGGTCTCCAGGCCGAACGACCAGGTCGAGCCGGTGCGTGGTTTTCCCGTCGCCGACATCGGGCACCTGCGCCAGTCGGTCAGCGACATCCGCCCGCCGGCCGCGCCCGCGCCCCTCGCGGCGGCCGACGACGTCGAGTTCCTGGACGCCGACACCCGCTCGTGGGGCGGGCCGCGTTATCAGGAGCTGGAGGAGTACGTGCTGAGCCTGGGCGGCAACTTCGATCTGGGCGCGGCGTTCGAGGCGGCGACGGACGAGACCCGTCGTCCCGTGGATCTCCTGGGTCTGCTGGAGATCGCCCACCGCAACGGCATGATCGAAAGCGACGCCGTCTCGGTCGTCGAGGCCCGCAGGCCCGACGGGACGAGCCGCCGGTTCGCCTTCGGCGCGGTCACTGCCCGAGCCCTGAAAGACCAGAAGGCGGAAGACGATGACTGACACCACGACGGCGCCGGACGAGCCCTGGGACGGCCCCTTCATCGCGCCGGTGCCGATGGAGGACGACCCCGGCGCGCTGTTCCCCGGCGACCGCGGCGTCCTCGACCCGGAGGTGCGGCGGGTGCTGGCGCGGCTCTTGCAGCGCCGCTTCCTGCTGGCCGACCGCAACCGCGACGACTGGGCCGTCTTGATGGACAACCAGCAGACCATCGAGTCGCGCCTGGGCGACCTGTTCATCCGACTCGTCGTCGACCACGACCGTGGCGTCGCCTACAAGGAGCAGGTGCGCTCCGACGAGCTCGACATCCCGATTCTGCTCCGGGACGACGCCTACTCGCGTGCCGAGACCCTCGTCCTGGTGCATCTGCGCACCGTCTACCAGCGCGAGTCGACCGCGGGGGAGTCGTCCGCGCGGGTCGACGTCGAGGAGGTCGAGCAGACGGTGCTGACCTATTTCTCCGAGGCCGACGGCGACACCGCCCGCCGCCAGCGCGCGATCCGCGGCGCGCTGGCCCGGCTGCGTCAGGACGGCATCGTAGAGGAGGAGTCCGAGGGTCGCTACCGGATCAGCCCGCTGGTGGAGATCGTCCTCAGTTCCGAGCGGCTGCGTGAGCTGAGCGACTGGTTGCGCGACCAGGCTGTCCGGCGCGCGCGAGGCGATGCCGACGACGTGCCCGCGGACGAGGCCGACGACCTCGGCCTCGCGGGCGACGACGATGAGGAAGGCGATGCGCTGTGAGCATGCTCGACACCCTCTTCGGCCTCATTCCCGCCGCCTCGCGCGGGCAGCAGTGGCTCGCCGAAGACCTTCAGCTGGTCAACTGGGGAGGCTACGACGGTGCGCACCGCGTGCGGTTCTCTCCGTCGGCGACGCTGCTGTGCGGCAGCTCCGGGTCGGGCAAGTCCACCCTGATGGACGCCTACATCGCCTTGATGATGCCGCACACCACCCCGTTCAACGGGGCCTCCAACGGAGGGGTGCTCGGCCGCCCGCGCGGCCAGGAGCAGCGCAACATCCTGTCGTACGGGCGCGGCAAGCTGGACGAGTCGCGCACCGAGGACGGCACGAAGCTGCGCGTCCTGCGCGGGGACGGCTGCGACACGTGGACGGCTATCGCCATGACCTGGGTCGATCGCGACGGCACCAGGTTCACCGCCGTGCGCGCCTGGTACATCCCGGCCACCGCGCGCGTGCTCGACGACACCGTCCGCGTGCGCGCCACCGTCGACGGCGAGTTCGACCTGCGTGCCCTGGAGGACGCGGCGCGGCAGCACCTCGGCGACGCGTCGGTGCGGGCCACCGGGCTCGCGACCGTCGCCACCGACCGCGAGTTCTCGGCCAGGCTGCACGCGACGCTGGGCATCGGCGCGGCCGGGGCGGGCGCGAAGGCGATGAGCCTGCTCGCCCGCATTCAGGCCGGCCAGCAGATCACGACGGTCGACGAGCTCTACAAGCGGATGGTGCTGGAGGAGCCGGAGACCCTCGCGACGGCCGACGCGGTCGTCCAGCACTTCGACGAACTGGAGACCACTCGCCAGCGGATGCTCACCGCCAGGCAGCAGGTCAGCGCCCTGGAGCCGATCCGTGGCCTGCGATCGCGTATCGAGGCCGCCGGCGAGCGCATGCGACTCATCGACGAGGTCGGCCAGTTCACCGACCCGTCCTCGCTCGCGACACTGTGGCGGGCACACCGTCGGCTCGGCCTGCTGCGCGAGGTGGAGACCGAGCTGCGCGACCGCAAGCGAGCCGCTGACGCCGCGGTGCGCGAGAAGCAGGCACTGGCCGAGGCCGTCGAGGCCGAACGCGACGGGCTCGGCGATGTGCTGCGTGCGTCCGGCGGCGACCGTCTCGAGACCGCCCAGCGGGAGCTTCGCGACGCGGAGGGCCGGCTCACGCAGGTGCGGCGTCACCGCGAACGGCTCGACGAGGCCCTTGCCGTCGTCCGGGTAGAGGTGAGCACGGCAAAGCAGTTCGCGGAGCTGTCCGAACGCGCACGCGAGGCATTGGATGATCCGGACGCCAAGCGTGCCGCGCGCGATGCGTACGCTGCGGCCGAGGGGGAAAGGCGCGCCCTCGACAAGCAGATCGCTGCGTTGGGGGCCGAGCGGTGCCGAGCTGAGGCCCGGCACGACAACATCCCGTCGAGCTTGCATGAGGCACGCGACCTGCTGGCCGCTGCAGCCGGTCTGGGGCGCGACGACCTCCCCTTCGTCGGCGAACTGGTGGAGGTGCGTGCCGAATCCGAGCCATGGCGCGAGGCGTTTAACCTCGCGCTCGGCGGCTTCGCGACCACCGTTCTGATTGATGCCGCCCATCTGGAGGGCTTCCGGGCTGCGATCAACTCCGTCCGCACCCCTGTGCGCGTCCGCTATGAGGGGGTTCACACTGGCCTTCCCCAGTTCGACCGGCTCAACGACCGGACGCTGCCCGGACGGCTCGACTACCGGTCCACCCCATTCACCGGCTGGCTTCAGGAGCGGCTGGACGAACAGTTCGGGTTCGTCTGCGTCGACTCGGCTGCGGGGCTGTCCCGTCACCCGAAGGCGCTCACGATCACTGGTCAGATCTCCCACGGCAACCGGGGCGCTCATGGTGGGCACGGCCGAGCCAACGTGCTCGGTTTTTCCAATCAGCGGCGCTTGGCAGATCTCGGCGCGCAGGTCGATGCCGCCCAAAGTCAGCTCGTGAATGCGATAGCAGCGGCGGATGCTGCGGAGGCTACCCTCGACGCGCTTGACGAAAGGCTCACCGCCTTCCGGACGGTTCTCAGCCTCTCCTGGGACCAGGTCGATGTCAGCGCGGTCGAGGCGGAGCGTGACCGCTGGGCCGGGATCGTCGACGAGATCACCGCGGGGAACCCCGAGATCGCGAGGATCAGATCGCAGATCGAGAAGGCCGCGAAGAAGGTCGCCCTCTTTCGGGAGGAGACCGGCCGTGCCAAACACGAGCAGGATGAGGTCGAACGGCAGTGGGCCGCGGTCACCGACGAGGTCGACGCAGCCGAAAACGTCCTTGAGGTCGCCGAGGATGCGGGACGGGTGCTGAACCCGAGCCAGGCCGCCTACCTGGACGAGCGTTTCGAGCTCGTGGATGCGACGGGCTCGGCGAGTTCGTCGGACGATCTGGGGCGCTTCGACGCGGCACTGGCCACGGCAGGGCAGCGGCTGGCATCCGATCGGAACACCGCGCAGGATACGTTGGGGGAGCAGCGAGAGGCTCTCCGGAGGACGTTGGCGACGTTTCTCGACCGCTGGCCCAATCCGAACCTGTTGCCCGACCCGGACGCATCGGTCGGCGACTTCGAGCGCATCTTGGCCGATCTGGAGGCCAGCGGTCTGCACAAGCTCGAGACGGAATGGCGCGATAGCCTGCTGACGATGTCGGGCAACGATCTGACCAACCTCGACTCGACCCTCGGCCGCTCGCTGCGCGAGATCCGTGACCGCATCGAGCCGATCAACGTGATCATGCAGGACTTGCCGTTCTACGACGACGAACACCGCCTCCAGATCACCACGCGCGAGAACCAGTCGGCGGTGCGCCAGCGGTTCCGCAAGGAGCTGCGCGAGGTGCGGGGGCTCATCGACGCCGCCGAGACGGACGAGGAGCGCGAGCAGGTGTACCACCGCATGGCTCGGCTAATCAACCGGATCCGGCGAACCGCCCCCGACTTCGCCGACCTCATCGACGTGCGCAACCACGTGCGCGTCAGCGCCGAGCGGATCAACGCCGTCACCAAGCAGCACGTCGCCCTGTACGACCACATCGGTGAGAAATCGGGCGGGGAATCACAGGAGCTGATCGCGTTCATCGTCGGCGCCGCGCTGCGCTACCAGCTGGGCGACGCCGGGGCCGAGCGTCCGCGCTACGCGCCGGTGTTCCTCGATGAGGCGCTCATCAAGGCCGACGCGCATTTCACCAAGCGCGCGATCGGCGCGTGGCGAGGCCTGGGGTTTCAGCTCGTCATCGGCGCGCCCAACGACAAGTACAGCGCGATCGAGCCGCACGTCGATGTGGAGTATGACATCCTCAAGGACACTCGTGGCCGGTCTTGGGCGAAGCCGAAGGTGGGGCTCCCGGAGCGGGACGCATGAGCCCGCGCCTCCTCGACCCGGTCGACGCGGCCGCGGTGATTGCGAAGCGGCTCACTGACTCGTGGGCCGAGCGGGTGTGCGCCGAGTTGCTCGGGGAAGCCCAGCCACCGGTCGAGTGCCACATCAGGCCGGGGGTCGACCGATCGGCTGCCGTGGGACGCATCGGTTTCGCTGCTTGGGGTGCCTGGCGCGTTGCGTGGAGGAAGGTGGATCTCACCGGACTGCCGGGCGTCCAGTACGAGTCCCGCGATATCGGTGTCGAGGGACGCACGACCCAGGAGCCTTTGACCCTGTGCGTCCATGACCTCGAGGCCGGGCTCCGGTTGCTCGGCCACCTCGGTGGGCCGGGTCTTGATGTCGATATCGACCGCGCCCGGAGGATCGGGGCCCGGCTCCGCGACGCGGGCGCGGTGCTGACCCCCGGCGCGCTGAGGGCCCTCTGTCGGCTGTCAGACGCCGATGTCGCCGTCGCCGCCGAGGCCGTCGCGTGGCTGTGCGGCCATCCCGACCTCAGCGGCTGGACGACCCGTCAGCTCCCGGTTCCCGGCGCGCACACCAAGTGGCTGATCGCCCACGGCGGGCTCGTGCGAAGCCTGCTCGGCCGCGATGTAGCTGCGGAGACGAGGGCGCGACCTTCCGTCGTCCACCTCACCTACACCGACCCCCGCTACCTGGCCACCGGCCGACGCCGCCACGACGCCTGGACAACGGGCGACAGCCACGAGCTCGCCTATCGCCCCCGCATCGTGCTGGTCGTGGAGAACCGCGATTGCCGACTGGGCTTCCCCGTCACGGTCGACACGGTCGTCGTCGAGGGCTCCGGCAAGGCTGCCGCGGCGTCACTGAGCCGGATCGAGTGGCTTGTGGGCGCCGAGCATCTGATCTATTGGGGCGACATCGACGCCGACGGCTTCGCCATCCTCGACGGCTTCCGGGCTGCCCTGATGTCGCGCGGCGTCGGAGTGAATTCCATCCTGATGGACGTGGCGACGCTCGTCCGCTACGCGCACCTCGGCGTCGACCGCGACAAGCACGGCGACCTCCTCAGGCCGTCGACGCTCAGGCTGCCGCATCTGACCGATGAGGAGGCCGCCTGCTACGCACGTGTCGCGACCGCGGGGAAGACGCCGTTCCGACGCATTGAGCAAGAACGCATACCGACGGACGACGCAGCGCGTGCGCTGATCGATGTGGCCAAGGGATAGGGACATGGAATGGCGAACCGAAACGGCATGGGCAAGGCGGCGGCTGCCATTCTCCTGCGGATGCGGTACGTACGAAGCCCGTGACCGAACCATGGTGTTCCGGTCACAGTGATGCGTACCCGATCAGAACGTGCCCGTGTTCAGGCGGCGCTGGATCTCCTTGATCGCGTTGGACGGGGCGGAGAACGTGCCGTCCGCAGTGGTTCCCAGGTACTGCTGGATCTTCTTGATGGTGTTCGGCCCGATCAGCCCGTCCGCGCTCGCACCGACCTTCTTCTGGATCTTGGTGATGAGCGCCGATCCCGAGGCCGAGCCGGCGGAAACCCAGTTCCATCCGGTGGTGAGTCCTGGGTTCTGGGATTTCCAGGTGATGTTCTGGCTCGAGACGACGCCGTCGGCTGTGGTTCCGAGGACCTGCTGGAATCTCAGGGTGGTCCCGCTGCCCCAGTAACCGTCGACCGTCAGCGTCCCTCCGCTTCCGCCGTAGCTGAGCCCAGGGATCAGGCCGGCCCGAGTCCATGACAGCCCGCTGGGGTTGTAGATCTTGACGTTGGTGCCGGGCTGACGTGCCTCGAGCGACGCCCCGTTTCCTTCGGAGATCCCGACGTGCCCAGGCTTGTAGAGCAGCGCGCCCCGGGTCGACATGCCCGTGCTCACGCTGATGGCCTGGCATGCGTCGATCTGGTCGGCGGACACACGCGGAATCGAGACGCCGATCTGGCGCAACGCCCAATAGACCAGACCGGAGCAGTCGAAGCCCACGCTCGGGCTTTCCGCTCCCCAAACGTAGGGTTTGCCGATCATGGTCTCGGCCTTGTCCACGAACGATGCAGCAGAGGGGGCGGCATGCGCGAGTTCGGGCAGCAACAGGCTTCCGGCTACGGTTGAGATCCCAACGGTCGGTGCGATCCGAAGTAGGCTACGGCGACTGAGTGAAATGGGGTGGGTTTCCATGAAACGTCCTCGTTTTCTGTCTTGTCCGGGGTGGAACACAGCAGATGGTGGATCTTCTCGCCGGAAAGGACGCTACCAACGTGGGCGGTTCGCCGTAGCGGAACTCCCGTGACTCGGCGATGACGTCTTCGTGAACCGTCAGTGACGTCAGGTCCGGGCCGTTGCCGGACCGATCGGATCCCGAGTCGGATCGAATCGTGAGACCGCCGTGAGGTGGCAGCCGGTCTACCCGCGCAGCCACCCTCGGACGGTGTTGATCCGCTTGTCGATCTCGTCCTGGGACGCGGACGCGAGCTTGGGCCCGCCGCATTGCCGGCGCAGGTCGGCGTGCACATGGCTGTGCGGCACGCCCTTGAGGCGGGCGTACTGGCTGACCAACGAGTTGAGCTCCTTGCGTTTGGACGCGAGCGCGCGATGCAGCGCGACCTGTGGCTCGGGCTTGTTCGGCTCGGCCTTGTGCTCCTCCCGCTCGTGGCGCTTGACCTGACGCCGTTGCCGTTCCGCGAGCAGTGCCCGCACCTGATTCGGTTCGAGCAGACCAGGCAGGCCGAGATAGTCGGCTTCGTCGGCGGAACTCGGCTCCGCGAACATGCCGAAGGCCTGCGAGTCGTACAACACGTGGTCGAACGTCGCGTGTGACTCGATCGCCTCGAACTCGCCGAGCAGATCGTCCGAGGCGCTTTCCTTCCGGTTGGCCTGCTCGATGAGCGCCTCGGTCTCGGCCCAGATGTCGCCCTCGTCGTTCTTCGGCTTGCCGAGCACGTGGTCGCGTTGCTTCTCGATGGTGGCGGCGTGAGCGAGCAGGATCGGTACGGTCGGCAGGAAGACCGTGGCGATCTCGCCGCGGCGGCGGCTGCGCACGAAGCGTCCCACTGCCTGTGAGAAGAACAGCGGGGTCGCCGTCGCCGTCGCGTACACGCCGACGGCGAGCCGGGGCACGTCCACGCCCTCGGAGACCATGCGCACGGCGATCATCCAGCGGTCCTCGGAGGCACTGAACGCGTCGATGCGCGCGCTCGCCTTTGCGTCGTCCGACAGCACGACACACGGCCTGGCCCCGGTGATCTGGTCGAGCAGTTTGGCATAGGCGCGGGCGGTGGTCTGGTTGGTGGCGATCACGAGGCCGCCCGCGTCGGGGATGGTGCGCCGCACCTGCGTCAGGCGCCGATCCGCTGCCCGGAGCACGGCGCTGACCCATTCCCCGGTGGGGGACAGGGCTGTACGCCACGCGCTGGCGGTCAGATCCTTCGTCATGGGGACGCCGAGGTCGGCCTCGAGTTCGTCGCCGGACTTGGTGCGCCAGCGCATGGCGCCGCCGTAGTTCATGAACAGCACAGGGCGCACCACGTGGTCGGCGAGAGCCTCGGCATAGCCGTAGGCGTAGTCGGGGCGCGATTGCTTGACGCCCGGCGCGATCTCGTCGTAGGCGACGAAGGGGATGGGATTGTCATCGGAGCGGAACGGGGTGCCTGTCAGCGACAGGCGGCGGGTCGCGTTGGTGAACGCGTACGAGATGGCCTCGCCCCAGCTCTTGGAATCGCCTGCGTGGTGGACCTCGTCGAAGATCACCAACACATCTTTCGACCCGCACAGCGTCTCGTAGACGTACGACCGGACGGCGACACCCGCATAGGTGACTGCCGAGCCGTCGTACTCCCGCGACCTGCCGCGCCGCGACGACGAGCCCGTGCCCGGGTCGAGCTGGATGCCGACCCGGGCGGCCGCATCGGCCCACTGCACCTTGAGATGCTCGGTCGGGGTCACCACGATGATGCGCTGCACGACGCGGGTTCGCAGCAGGTTGGACGCGACGCGCAGCGCGAACGTCGTCTTGCCGGCTCCCGGGGTCGCGACACAGAGAAAGTCCCGGGGCTGGTCACGCTCGTACTGCTCCAGCGCCTGTGCCTGCCAAGCGCGCAGGGACGACGCCGTGCCCCAGGCGGCGCGTTGGGGGAAAGCGGGGGAGAGGTGTTCCAGGGCGGAGGAGGACACGAGGCGTCACTCTAGCTGTCGACCACGACGAATCCCAGCGATGTGATTCGTCGCTTGGTGACGGTTGCCATGCCCACGCGGAGGGAACCTGCTAGCCGGATAGGCTTGCATGCCGGAAGGCCTGCGCCACCAGACGAGGGCCGACATTGGCTGGGGAGGACACGGACGAGCATGGCTCATGACGTTGTGAGGATCGGAATCGTCGGAATGGGCCATGTGGGCCCGCATGTCGCGAGCGCGCTCGTCAACTGGGGCATCGTGGACGAGCTCTACGTGAGCGACATCGACGAGGACAAGGCCCGCGCCGAGTGCCTGGATCTCACCGACTCGACGGCGTTCGCTCCCCGTCCGGCCCGGATCTTCGACGTCGGAGCCGACTACGAGGCCCTCACACGAGCCGACATCATCATCAACACCGCGGGCGACATCACCAAGGTCGCGACCTCCCGGGACGGTGAACTCTACGGCACGACCGATATCGCCAGGACGTTCGTCGGGCGGATCGCCGCCGCAGGCTTCGAGGGTTTCTGGATCAACGTGTCGAATCCGTGCGATGTGGTGACACGGCTCGTCCACGAGCTGTCCGGGCTTCCGGCCAGTCATGTGCTCGGCACGGGCACTTCCCTCGACTCGGCGCGGCTGCGGCGCGCGATCGCCCAGAAGACCGGCCTGTCGATCCAGTCCGTCGACGCGTACATGATCGGCGAGCACGGGGCGAGCGAACTCGCTGCGTTCTCCCAGGTGTCCATCGCGGGCAAGCCGTTGCACGAGCTGGCGGCCGAAAGGCCCGAACAGTTCGGTTTCTCCGGGGACGAGGTCGAGCGCGACGGGGTCCTCGGCGGCTACGACGTCTACAACGTGAAGCACTGCACCGAGTACGGCATCGGTGCCGCGGCGGCAAGGATCGCCGCTGCCATCGTGCGAGGGGAGCGTGCGGTGCTGCCGGCGTCGGTTCGTCTCGATGGGCAGTACGGTCAGTCGGGCTTCTACATCTCGACGCCCGCTGTCATCGGAGCCGACGGCGTGGAGGACATCTACGAGTTGCATCTCACAGACACCGAGCACGAGCGTTTCCTCTCATCCTGCGAGAAGGTGAAGCACAACTACGAATTGGTCCGTGAGCATGCCGTACGTGTTTCCTGAACCGCCCGCAGGGCTGGCTTCCGGGTGGACTCATGGCGGCGTGGGGGATCGTGGCCGTTGCTATCGGGCGGATTCGTTGAGTCTGCCGGGCGCCACGGGCAGCTCATTTCGCCGGAGCCTGTCGAGGACGCGTCCGTCAGCGAGTTCCTCGCGATCGCGCGGGTGCGTCCGGTAGTACTCGATCAGGTCGAACAGGATTCGCGGATCGGAGTGGATGAGCCCAGTGCCGAGGGTCAACGATCCGACGGCGGTGCGTAGCGAGATACTCTGCCGGGCTTCGTCCAGGCTTGCTGGAGCCAGGTCGGTCCAGTCAATCGCCCGTCCTCGGCCGAAATACCGAGAAACCATGACTGTCTTCGGCATCAAATACAACCCTGCAGGCCTACGCAACGCCGCCACGGCATCCATCACACCAACCGCCGCCGCAACAAGCCATACCGTCGTCACTCGCAACCCGTCAGGATTCGCAACTCCAGTTAGTCGCGTGACAACGTCAGATAGAGCCAGCACCGCAATGAGGGTCGTGGCTCCCACCAATACCAGCCAACTGCCACGCGCCCCGGTGAAACGCATTCCACCCGGAATGCACGTGGCGCGGACCACCCCAGAGCGCCCACAACGGTTCATCCAGATCAGCGCACAACAATACCCAACGACCAAGACACCGATGCCCCCGCTAGTGACGAGCCCTGGAGTCCGCTGCCTCAGACCCGAGTCAAATGCGGCCGCAACCAGCGCCACAAGTAGCCCTAGGGAGACAACGATTCTTCCCGGGAGATTCGGCCGCGAAGAATCAACATGTACAACTATTGCATATGTTTTCATTGCGGCCACATGACCGGACGTAGACGAGTCTCGCTGAGCATATTCAGATAGTTCTTTCCTGCATCCCGGGCAGCCTCGTCGGCGACCTCTCGGATTCGTTGTGGGACTAGATATTCGAAGGCATCCTTGGCCTTGTCTGCGGCAAACAAGCCCCCGAGTACGACGCCACCAGCGATGGCTAGCGCCGGAGCCTCTGCAAAAAGCGTGGTTGCTATTGCCCCTACCACGACGCCTCCCGCGACACCTCCGGCGAACTCGACTACGGTGCTGGAGGGTGAGGCGCCCGCGGCGATCTCCGTCCCGGCAATGGCGACGCTGATCACCGTTCCGACGATACCGATCCGTTTGGCGAGTTTGGCGGCGTCCTCGGAGACTTCGAACGCCGGGAACCGCGAGACTCGCTTTGCGACGGCGGCTTCCCGTGGGGGGAGTTGTCCTGACTGGACCTCGGGATTGCGGGATGCGCGTCGTGCGGACTGCGTCGCGCGCTCCTTTGCTGTCGCCAAGAACACGCTGCTCTTGTGCTCGTAACTGGCTCCCGCGAACTCGACGACAAAGGTGGTCGGCGGATCCAGGTTCTTGGACGCTGCGGCGATGGTCCCGGCCAGGCTCGGTGCGCTGACCTGGGCCTCCTGATCGACCAGGTTGGTGACGATCCAGTCGTCCAGTCGCTGGAACGTGCCGCGTACCTGTTTGCGTAGGTCTCGGTAGACGTCGATTCGTTCGAGCCCCGCATGGTAGTCGTCCATGCGCCGGGTGTAGTCGTCGCGTTGCGCCGGCGTGGCATTGTCAGACAGCGGGATCGGGCACATCACCGCGCCGGGTTCGTGAATCATCGTGCCCGCCACGACCAGCCCGTCGGTCACTGCCCGCTTGCGATGCCGTGCCATGTCGTCTTGTCGCCATCCCAGTTGCAACGCATACGACCGGAAGACGTCTGCGGTGCGGTGTGCACGGCGCCGCGTCTCCTCGGTCGCCTGGATCAGGTCGTGGGCGAACCCGCGGTATCCGTCGCTGGCCAGTCCCCGCCAGATGTAGCCCGAGGTGCGGCGTCCCACGGCAGTGCGCCCTGCTATGTCGTCCAGCACGTCGTTCAGCGTCTCCAACCACGCCGCAGCCGCGTTCACGGAGGCGGGACTACCTGGGATGCGCGTATCAATGCTCACGGGATCGCCTTCGCCAGATCGTTGAACGCCTCGACGGCGGAGGCTTCGACCCCCTCGTACAGATCAACGGTCGTGGCCATCCGGTTGGCCGCATCCGCCTGAATCGCGCACAACGTGCCCGCGTCGGTGGCGACAGCGGCCAGGATCGACAACAACAGGTCAGCCCCGTCGCCGCCGTCGATGTCGTCCGGCAGCTTGCAGCCGATCGCAGCCAGATCGTCGTGCGAAGCCATGTGCAACTCGGTGATTCTGCGTGCCGCGTCGTATTCGATGGTGAAGTCACTCATCGACGTCCTCCGCTTCGTGCCACATCTCGGGCGGCAGCCCCAGGTCGAAACAGACCGTGTCATAACCGAGCCGCTCCTGGATGGCGCCGAGCTGGTCGACTGGGCAGGCGATCCAAGGTTGATTCGGGCCGAGGCTTCGTGCCAACCGGTCCAGCGCTGTATAGGCCAGCAACACCACTCGGCCGTCAGCCAGCGGCCGCATCTCCACCTCAGGTCCCTGGGGTCCCGACACCTTCGCGCAGGGCAGATAAACCACAGGGGGAAGATACGTCAACGCAATGGTGCGCTCGTCGTCGCTGATGGCCTGCTTGCTCACGCCGACCCTCTCATCACTCACCGCCGCACACCTGTCGCACGGAATCGTCAGGGGTGGCACAGTCTCCGGGGCTGACCACACTGTAGATCCCGGTGGGGTCAGCCGGTATGTGTGGCTGAGAGCGGTTGACGGCCATGACGGATTCCCTTCGGGTCGGTGCCGGGGATTTCGAATGCACCGGGATTGTGGGTGTGCCGGGCAGGAGGGGACCACTCGGACAACACCCTGTGGAAAACTCGCCGGCGATCGACCACGGGCTGCCGCGAGCCTGCCGGTGGCTCACCACGCATCCGTCTGACACCGGGGCAGGCCGCAACTAAAATCGGCGCGTGGACAAGAACCTCGATATCACCGGCCGGGTCGGCTCGCTCATCGGCGAGGAGAAGGCGTTGCGGGAGCGGCTCGCTGCGGGCGAGTTGACCGCGAGTGAGGAGCAGGCCAGGATCCAGGCGATCGAGGTCGAACTCGATCAGTGCTGGGACCTGTTGCGGCAGCGGGCGGCGTTGAAAGGCGCGCGTCAGAACCCGAACAGCGCACGGGTACGGTCAGCGGACGTCGTCGAGGGCTACGAGAGCTGACACGGCTCCGGAGCCGGGAGGTTTCTTCGCGGCGCGCTACGACCGCAGACCCCGATCGCGCTTCCGCGCGCAATCGATGCACGTCTCGGCGACCGGACGGGCGTCCAGGCGCGCGGGTGCGATCAGACGCCCGCAGTCCACGCAGATCCCGTAGGTGCCTCCGGTGATTCGGGCGAGTGCCGCGTCCACCTGGGAGATCGACGAGTCGGCAGCCGCGAGTTCCGCTTCTGCGAGCGCCCACTCATAGACGAGCGTCGGCCCCTCCGGGTCGTGCTCGTCATCGGTCACCGCGCCGGCTCGATCACTCCGGATTCTGGCGAGCTTCGTGAGCGCGGCCGTGCGCGCCGACTCGGCGTCCGCACGCAGCGAACGAAGCCGGACGCCCGCCGAACCCGCCCGCGTGGGGACCCCCTCCATGAACCGATCCTAGATAGGCTAGCCAAACGCCACTTTGTCCCGATCTGGTTCGTATGTAGCCGCGGACGAAATCTGTTTCTGCGGGCAAGATCTCGTCCGCAACAACGGATTTCGTCCGCGGAAACCCGGCATCTGGCCGGTAGGACGCATGGGCTGCGTCTTACCGGTCTCTGATCCCGCGGGTCACGCGAGGATCTTGCGAAGCGTGCGCAGGTTGCGGTTGGTCGTGGTCGCCCGGAAGCGAGACCGGGCGATCAGCTTCGCGAACGGGGTCTCACCGGTCGTGCCCTTCACGGGATTCCAGTAGACGACTCCGGGGCCGGGGGCGACGGGATCCACAGCCGGATCGAGCCCCGGACCCGCTTCCAGAAGCAGGCGCATCACCGTGTCGTCCGAGCAGAAGATCACCCAGGGCTGCCTGGCCGGGTCGTCGGCATCGAATGGGAAGGCTGTGACCGCCGCGACCACCTCACTGCGAAGGGCCAGGATGATCCAGGCCTCGTAGCCGAAGCGCCGACGCAGCGCAGACTCGATCGTGGCCTTGAGGTCCGCCCGCTCTCCCGTTGCCGCGAAGGTGACGTTCCCGGACGCCAGCACCGTTCGGACGCGATCGAACCCGAGCGCGGTGAACTCCGCGGCCAGATCCGCCGAGCGGATCGTGATCCCTCCGACGTTCACGCCTCGCAGAAGCGCCACCCAGTCGTCCACGGATCAAACGTACAATCCAAGGGCCGTAGCGACGCCGGAACAGGGCGGGAGGGAGACGAGCAGGTGGCATACCTTCGGATCGGCGGCGTCGATCTGTACTCGGAGGTCGCCGGCAAGGGCGATCCCGTGCTTGTGCTGCACGGGGGCTTCTGTTCGCTCGAATCTCTGCGAGCGCAATCCGACGCCCTCGTCCCCGACTATCAGGTCTTCGCGTTCGAGCGTCCAGGGCACGGGCGTTCGGCCGATGTCGACGAGGAATTCAGCTACGCGCGTGGGGTCGCCGACACGCTGGCCTATCTCGACGCACAAGGCCTCGGGCCGGTGCACGTGGTCGGCTACAGTGACGGCGCCATCATCGGGCTCCTGCTCGCTCTGGATCACCCCGAACGTGTGCGGTCGCTGGTCGCCATCAGCGCCAACCTCGATCCCTCCGGATTCGTCGGCTCGCCCGAGGCCGCTGATGCGAATGTGTTGGACGCGCTGAGGATCGCGGAGGGACGCACGGCCGACGACCCGGATGCCGAGCGGATGCACTACGAGCGTCTCTCGCCCGACGGCCCCGGGCACGCGGAGGTCGTGCTCGCCAAGCTGCTCCGCCTGTGGACCACCGAGCCGCGGATCGATCCGGCCGAACTGGCCCGCGTCGTCGCACCCACCCTGGTGATGTCGGGGGACCACGACACGATCCGGCCCGACCACAGTCTCCTGATCGCCTCGTCGATCCCGGGTGCGCAGCTGTGCATCGTGCCCGGCACGACACACGGCCTGGTCACCGAGCGCCCGGAACTGGTCAGTGCGCTCATCCGGGACTTCTTGCGCCAGCACACCCATCAGGCGTAATGGCGAGTTCCCAGCCCGTGATCGACCTGCGGCCGACGGAGAGGGGAGCTGCGGGGGATCACGCTCGGGACCGGTGCAAGAGCCAGACGAAGTAGGGCGCGCCGACAAGGGCCATCATGAGCCCGGCCGGAAGCTGTGACGGCGCGATGAGCGTGCGGCCGAGCGTGTCCGCGACGCAGACGAGCAGGCCACCTGCCACCATCGCGACCGGGACGATGCGTCCGTGCCGCGCGCCCACCAGGGCTCGGGCGAGGTGGGGAGCGACGAGCCCGACGAAGCCCACGACGCCGATCGCGACCACGCTCACGGCTGCGACCACCGCGGCGATCGTCAGGAGCGACAGCCGAGCGCCCTCGCGGCGGACGCCGAAGACGCGCGGTACGTCCTCGTCGACGGCGAGCAGATCGAGTTGGCGGCACATACCTGCCACCACGGGGGTAGCGACCGACAACGCGATCGCTACCGGCACCACATCGGGAAAGGAACGGCCGTAGGTCGTGCCGGAGAGCCACGTGAGGACGCGCGGGGTGTTCCACGGGTCGGCGCGCAGGAGGAGGAAGGTGGTGACCGCACTGAGACTGTACCCGCAGCCTATGCCGACGAGCAGGAACCGGTCGGGGAGGAGGCCGCCGCGCCAGGCCAGAGCGGTGATGAGTGCGAAGGTGCCCAGGCCCATCGCCACTGCCGCGAGGATGAGTGCCGGCCGTCCGCCCGTGCCCGAGGTCACGACGATCACCGCCCCCAGGCCGGCACCCGCGGTGATGCCCAGCACGCCCGGTTCGGCCAGCGGATTGCGGGCCGTGCCCTGAACGACGCTCCCCGCCAGGCCGAGCGCCGCGCCGGCGAGGACGGCGGCGCAAACGCGCGGGGCTCGTTCGTCGAGCGCCTGGCCGATCAGCTCCGGTGCGGTGCCTCGGAGCCACAGCACGATGTCGCCGGTGCGCAGCCACAGGCTCCCGGCGAGGACGCCGACCAGTACCGCAGTGGTCAACAGCGCCACCGCGACGACCAGGACGACGATGAAGCGCCGTCGTGACCGTGGCCCGACCCGCGCCTGTGATGCCTGCCGGGACGATCCCGAGTCGCGCAGACGCAGCGCGAGAACCACGATCAGGACGCCGCCCAGCAAAGAGGTGGGCACACCCGTCGGGATCGACGTGGCGCCCTGCGCGCCGAGTATCGCCCGCACCGAGGCGTCCGCGACGATCACCAGCAGTGCGCCGAGCAGTCCGCACGCCGGGACGAGGAACAGGTGCCGGCGTAGCACCCGAACCCGGTTCGCGAGGAGGCGTGCCAGCACGGGTGCGCCCAACCCGACGAAGGCGATGGGCCCCGCGAGCGTCACGGAGATGCCCGTCAGGAGGACGGCGCAGATCAGCGCCACGACGCGAGTCGAGCGGACAGGCACACCGAGCGAGGACGCGGCGTCGTCGCCGAGGCCGAGCACGTCGAGCCGCCGGGACAGCAGGAGGGCAAGGCACAACACGACGGCGATGACCGGTATCGCGCGCAGGGACGCGTCGATGTTCAGCTGCGCGAGCGATCCGTTCCCCCAGGCGTACAGACCTGTCGTGTTCTCCTTGAACAGGATCAGCAGCATCGCGGTGGCCGCATCGAGAGCCATCGCGATGGCCGACCCGGCGAGGACGAGCCGTGTCGAGGCACTGTTCGCCGCGCTGCCGGACAGCGACAGCACGAGTGCCGCCGCGAGCAGGCCGCCGACGAAGGCGACGGTGCTGGACGCCCACAGCGGCACGGCGAGACCGAACGCCGCGACCAGCGTGAGCGCGAAATACGCCCCGGCGGTGACCGCGAGGGTGTCCGGTGCGGCGAGCGCGTTGCGCGTCACCGACTGCAGCAGGGCACCGGCCGCGCCGAGCGCGAAGCCGACCGCGACACCGGCGAGCAGACGCGGCAGGCGCGATCCGGTCAGCACATCCCCGACGGGGACGCCTCCGACGCTCTCGTGTGCCCCGCCGAGGTACCGGAGCAGGTCCCAGAACCCCACGCCGGACGTGCCCTGTGTCAGGTGCCAGAGCCCGGCGGCGAGGAGCACACCGAGCAGGCCGGCCAGCACGGCGACTCCGCTGACACCGCCACCGAGCCCGACGCGGGGCAGTCGCGGCTCCGTGTCGGGCTCGGTTCGTGGTAGTGCACTCACCCCTGGGTGAGGATGTCGACGTAGGCGTCGATGGCCTGCTCGTTCGACAACGGCCCACCGGCCCCCCAGACCCCGGCCGGGAAGGCGTGTGCGCGGCCCTCCTGCACGGCCGGGAGCGATGTCCAGATCGAACTCTTCTCCAACTCCGTGACGTAGCTGTCGGCCGTGGCGTCGTCCGAGTAGAACAGATTGGCGTTGCCCACGGCGGTCAGCCCCTCGATGTCGGTCTGCGCCAGGCCGTAGGCGGGGTCGACGCCGCCGCTGCCGTAGGCCGCGTCGATCTCGTCGGTCCACGCGGAGGTCAACCCGAGTTCCTCGCCGAGTTCGGTGAACAGGGCGCCCTTCCCGTAGGGACGGATGACGAGGTTGCTGCCCTCGATCCAACCGTCGAAGAACAGGAAGTCGGTCGTCGGCAGGTCGACGGTGGCGACCTGCGCTTTTGCGTCGGCGAGATGGTCGTCGAACTGCTGCAGCACCTGCTCGGCGCGTTCGGTGCGACCGGTCGCCTCGGCGATCATCGAGAAGACGTTCTTCATGTTCTCGATCTGGCCGGAGGCGTCCGCCCCAACGGTGGCGAGCACGGGCACGCCACGCTCTTCGAGCTGGGCGATGAGTTCGTCGTCGGCGCTGAACGCCTCCACGATGATGAGATCGGGGTTCGTGGCGTAGAGCGTGTCGAGGTCGGGTTCGCCCCGCTGCCCGACGTCCGTGACACCCTCTGGCAGTGTCTCCGCGCTCACGTAGGTGCTGTAGCCTTCCGCGTCGGCGACCGCGACAGGGGCGACGCACAGTGTGAGCGCGTCCTCGATCTGCTGCCATTCCAGCACCGCGATGCGTTCGGCGGGTTTGTCGAGCTCCACCTGGCGTCCGACTCCGTCGGTCATCGACACCGGGCCTGTCGACGTCGTCGTCGTGTCCTCGGCACAGCTTTGCGACACGGGCGAGGCAGCCGCGCCGGTCGCGGCGTCGTCGACGCTCGTGGTGCCGCAGGCCGTGACCGACCAGACGACGGCTGTGAGCGTCGCGGCGGTTGCCGCCATGCGCTTGAGGGGGATCATGCAGGGTCCTTTCCGATGCGGGTGGTGGACGGGGCCGAGACCCCGTTCCGGTTGGGGACGGGATGCCGTCCGACAGGATCGATGCGGAGGCGGCCGGTCCGGGGATCCACGGTGACGTCGACGCCGATCTGGTAGACCTCGCTGATGTTCTTCGCGGTGAGCACCTCGATCGGGCTTCCCGCGGCGTGGACGCGTCCCGCGTCGATCAGGAGCAGCGTGTCGGCGACGCGTGCGGCGTGATCGAGATCGTGCAGGACGATCCCGACGGCGACACCGTGCTCGTCGGCGAGATCCCGCACGAGGTCGAGGGTCTCGATCTGGTATCGCAGGTCGAGATGGTTCGTGGGTTCGTCCAGCAGGACGACACCGGTGTCCTGGGCCAGGCAGGCGGCGAGCCACACGCGCTGCATCTCCCCGCCGGACAACTCCCCGACCGCGCGGTCCGCCATGTCCTGAACTCCGGTGACGGCCATCGCGTGGTCGATCGCGCGCCGGTCCTCGGCGGACAGTCCCGCGAAGCCGCGCCGGTAGGGATGGCGCCCGAACGCCGTGACCTCGGCCACCGTCAGTCCTTGTGGCGCGGGCCGTGACTGGGAGAACAAGGTGACCTCTCGCGCGAACTGCCGCGCGCTGAGCAGCGACACCGCGCGGCCCGGGTGTCCGTCGCGGTCTCCGAGCCTCACCTCGCCGTCGCCCACGCGGTGCAGCCGGGCGAGCGAGCGCAGCAGGGTGGACTTCCCGCTGCCGTTCGGCCCGACCAGAGCGGTCACGCGGCCGGGTTCCAGGGCCAGCGAGACACCGTCGACCACCACCGTCTTCCCGTAGCACAGCACCAACCGGTCGCCGCTCAGAGCGGCCGCCGGAATCGTCCGGGACCACTCGGCGGGGTCGGTCGGCACTCGGTCGGGCCGGGCGTGCAGCGCTCGCGTCATGGTCATCGAACGGGTCCTCCGGGATCGCTGGGCAGGGGAGCGGGCACGGCGCTCCTTGCCGGTTCCGTCGGACCGCGCCGTGGGCCGCCGAGCCGAGGCCGCAGCCGAACGGTAAGTAAGGGTTGCCTTGCCTTGCTTAGGCTAGAGCGTGTCCGGTTATGTCTGCAATCAGGACTTCGGGGCAACCGATACGGGATTCCGGACATTCGGCGCGGTGTGCAGCGTGCCGAAGAAGGCACCGGGCGTGATCCCCATGACCCGCCGGAACGCGGCGATGAACGTGCTGGGTTGTGCGTAGCCGAGTCGCTCGGCGGCATCCTGCACATCGACCCCCTCGGACAGGAGCTCGAGCGCCTGGTGAATGCGCAGCGCTTGCCGCCATTGCGCGAACGACAGCCCGGTGGTGCGACGGAACGCCCGGGTGATGGTGCGATCGCTGATCCCCAGGAGGCGCGCCCAGTCGTCCAGGGAGCGGCCGTCGGCGGAGTCGCCCAGCAGCGCCTCGGCGATGGCGTCGATTCTGTCGTCACCGGGCAGTCGCAGCGCGAGCTGCCGCGTCGAGGGCTCCAGGACGTCGAACACGACCGCTTCCGCCCGGGTCCTGGCCGCGGCATCGAGGTCTCTACGGGTGAGGTACATCAGCAGGGACTCCAGCACCGCGGACATCGCGATCGCCGTCGGCTCCGTGAACGCGACCGGTGTGCGGTCAGGGGCGAAGAAGGCGTTGTGGAACTCGACGTTCGCCGTCAGCCGCCCTGCGTGCATCACCTCGGCCGGCATCCACAGCCCGTATCCCTCCGGCACGGTGAAGACGCGGTTCCCCACACGGGACGCCAGAGTCCCGCCGCGTACCCACACCAGTTCGTGCGTGGGATGTGAATGCGGCGTCCATTCCAGTGGGACGTCGGGCACTTCCGACTCGGCGAGGATCGTGAACGGCCCCGGCGTATCGTCCGATGACCCCGCCGGTAGACGCACCACGGTGGTCGGCTCGCGCCGCCACGCTCCGAGGCCCACGTCGTCAGGAGCCGGCGGGATCATGCCGATGAGTGTATGCGATCCCGGACGACCGGACGCCGGTTCACCCGCAGGTCAGCATGTGCCGTCCGCCGGGGACGCTGCTCGGATGGCCCAGCCGGCCGCGTCGTGACGATCGGTCCAGAACTGCTGGTACGTGCCGCCCCGGGCCAACAACTCGTTGTGCGTGCCCAGCTCGGTGATCCGCCCCTCCTCCAGCACTGCGATCTGGTCTGCGTTGGCGATGGTGGTGAGCCGGTGGGCGATCACCAGAACGGTACGATCGCGGGCCAGCCGTTCGAGGGATGCGGTCACCTCGGCCTCCTTCTCGCTGTCGAGGGCGCTGGTGGCCTCGTCGACCAACAGGATCGGCGCGTCCTTCAGGAACGCCCTCGCGATCGCCACCCGCTGGCGTTCGCCACCCGACAGGAGTGCGCCGCCTTCGCCGACACGAGTGTCGAGGCCGTCCGGGAAGTCCGTGGCCACATCGTCCAGGCCCGCGGCGGCGATCGCGTCGGCGACCTGCTCGTCGCTGGCGTCCGGCCGGGCGAATCGCACATTGGCGACGATCGTGTCGTCGAACAGATAGACGTGCTGGAAGACCAGGGCTATCCGGCTCATCAGGTCGGTCGTCGCCATCTCGCGTACGTCGATCCCGTCGATGCGCACCGCCCCGCCGTCGACGTCCCAGAATCGTGCGATGAGGCGCAGGACCGTGGACTTGCCGCCGCCCGACGGCCCGACGAGCGCGGTCATACTGTGAGCCGGCACATGGAGGTCGAGGTGACGGAGGACGGGTCTGTCCAGGTATCCGAAACTGACGTCCGACAAGGTGATGTCGCTGCCCTGTGGAGTCCGGGGAGCGTCGGGCTCGGCCAGCGTCGGCTCCGTGAGAACACTGTCTATCTCGGCCAGGCTGGTCCGGGCCTGCCGCAGGGCGACGCCGTAGACGCCGACCTGGGTGAGCGGTTCGACGAACCTGGCGGCGAGCACCAGCAGGGCGGCCAGCGTCGGGGCCGACAACTCGCCGTTGAGCGCCAGGTAGGTGCCGAGGGCGAAAGTCAACGCGAAGCCGAGTTCGACGATGAACATGAACGTGCTGGTGGGCAGCGCCTGCTTGGCCAACTTAGCCCGGCCGTCGCGGTGGTTGCGGGCCAGCACGTCGTCGACATGCAGGTGCTGACCGGTGAGGCTGCCGGTGGCTCGCAGGACCTGCTGGGCCTGGGCGAACTCGATCACTGCGGACGACACCGCGGCACGTGATGCGGCCTCGTGGCGCTGTTCCTGTTGCACCGCGCGTTGCCCCCACAGATAGGCCAGCCACGCCACGGGTGCCATGGCTGCGAGCGCGACGGCCATCCGCCAGTCGATCGCCAGGGTGATGAGAATCACGGTCGCCGGTGTGGCCAGTGCGACCGTGAGCTGCTGCAGGAAGACGCTGGGCACGTTCATGACGTTCTGCGTCCCGCTGGTGATCAGCGTGGTGATCTGCCCGGCCCGCTCGGAATCGAACCAGCCGAGTGGCAACCGAGCGACTTTCGCGCCGAGCGCCCGGATTAGGCCGTCGTGGAGTCTGTCGATCGAGAGGTGATAGCCGCGCTCGGTCAGCACCCACAAGACGCAGGCAGTTGCCACGGCGGTCACGGCGATACCTACGATCCACGGGACGGACCCGGGCACGTCGCCGCCGAGGAACCGCGTCAGAGCGGGAACGAGCAGGGCGAAGGCGATGCCCTGGAGGACTCCGACGACACCGAAGCCGATGGTCTGCGAGGTCAGTCCGCTACTGCCGCCGATCGCAGCGTCGATCCGGCCGAACAGGCTCGTCGGGTATCCGTCGCGGTGGGTCTGGTTGGTGAGGGTCATCGTGCTGCTCCTGCCCGCGCGGCCGCCGAATCCTGCGCCGCCCACATTCGTGCGTAACGGCCATCGGCCGCGATGAGGTCGTCGTGGTGCCCGCGTTCGATAATCTGCCCGTCATCGAGCACGAGTATCTGATCGGCGTGGACGATGGTCGACAGGCGATGGGCGATCACCAGCACGCTGCGTCCGGCCCCGAGTCTGTTGAGCGCCTGCTGGATCTGTACCTCGCTGTGGGGATCGGCGTGCGCGGTCGCCTCGTCGAGCAGGATGATCGGCGCGTCCTGGAGGAAGGCGCGGGCGATGGTCACCCGCTGCAGTTCGCCACCCGACAGGTGACCCTCGGCAGACCCCAGCACAGTGTCATATCCGTTCGGCAGATCCGCTATTCGCTGGTGGATCTGCGCGTCCCGGCAGGCTTGTTCGACGTCCGCGTCAGAGGCGCCGGGACGACCGAGCCGGACGTTCTCGCGGACGGTGTCGGTCAACACGACCGCGTCCTGGAAGACGATGGCGATTCGGCTGAGCAACTCGGGTGTGGGAATCTGCCGCACGTCCACCCCGCCGATCGTGATCATTCCTCCGGAGACATCCCAGAACCTGGGTATCAGTCGCGCGATCGTGGTCTTCCCCGATCCGGACGGCCCGACGAGTGCCGTGACGGTGCCGGGAGCGAGTTCGAAGGAGATGTTCGTCAGCACGGGGACGCCGTCGGTGTAGGCGAAGTCGACATGGTCGAACCGCACCGCCGAATCGGCAGGCACCGCAGGGTCGTCCGGGTCGGGCAACCCCGGCAGCGAGAGCAGCCGATCGATGTGGGTGGCGCCGAGAGCGGCGGTGCGCATCCCGTTGGCGAGCTGGGCGACCTGCAGGTAGCCGCTGGGCAGGCTGACGCCGACCAGCAGGAACGGGATCACCCCTACGGCGTCGATCCACCCGAGGCCGACGGCGAGCAGCCCCAGGCCCAGGACGACGGCGATCATCGTGGCAGGGAAGAACAGGATGTTGATCACCGCGGCCGGCCGCCCCATCGCCGCCGTCCACAGGTAGGCGACGTGGGTCAGACGGCTCACAGCGTCGTCGAAACGACGGAAGACCGCAGAACTGGTGCCGTAGGTCTTGACCACCTCGACCCCGTCGACCAGTTCGACCGTCGCGGTGCTCACGGCTCCCTGCGCCCTGTTCCACTCGTCCATGTACGCCTGGTACCCACGTTGCATCGATGGTGCGGCCATCGCGAAGACGACCACGATGTAGGCCAGCAGGAGCAGGGTCATGGGTACATTCCGGGTGAGCAGATAGCCGATCGACACAAGCGGCACCAGGACCGCGCTGGTCAGGTCGCCGGCGAGATGGGCGACGATCACATGGATGCGAGTGACGTCGTCGGTGACAGCCTTCTTGACCTCACCCGACCCGGACTCGTCGAACCAGCCCAGCGGTAGCAGGCGGAGGTGCCGGACGACACGTCGGCGCAGCAGGTGGACGAAGTCGACATCGGCGAAATGGCACAAGGACAGGGCGCCCCCGTACAGCAGGCTGCGCGCCACCATCGCCACGACTCCCACCACCACCCAGATCCATACGGTGGTGCCCGGGTCGCTATCGAGCAGCAAACGCACCACCTCGGCCACCGCGACGAACGGTACGAGCGCGCAGACGGAGGATGCCGCGGACATCGCCGCGCCGAGGATCATGCGGGACCGCACTGGTGCGGTCATCCGCGCCAGTGCCCCCGGGCTGACGAGCACATCGGCGTCCGACCGACGGCCCGTGGACGTACGACTGTCTGCCATGGGTTCTCCTTTGTCTCAATGGCTAGGGTCGATACAACATCGCGGTCATCTGGAGCACGCCGAGCCGCGCAGTGAACAGGTACGTCGCGGCGACCGCTCCCCAGATGACGGCAAGGAAGACCCCGTCACGGACGCGTAGCGTGGCGGGATCCCGGTCGGCACGTTGAGGGAAGGCCCCGAAGCCGCGTGCGTCCATCGCCAGTGAGAGGCGTTCGGCGTGCCGCACGCCGCTCGCGAGCAGCGGCACGAGGGAACGCGAGGTCCGTCGCAGGGCGCCGATCGGTCCGGGCACATCGACGATCCCGCGCGCGCGGTGGGCCGCTCGAAGAACGCCGACGTCGTTCTTGTACCGGGGCACGAAGCGCAGCGTGGCGACCGCCCCGTAGGCGAATCGGTACGGGACGCGGGCCTGGTGAACCAGCGCGCTGGCGAGCTGGCCGGTTGTCGTGCCGAGGGAGCCGAGGAGGGCGAGCACCATGATGGCCACGAAGCGCAACGCGGTTGCCAGCCCCGTCCGCAATGCCTGTCTGTGGAGTGACAGCGGGCCGATCTCCACCAGCCTGGCGTCGGTGAGCTGGCTCGTGTCGACCAGCAGGGCGAAGAAGAACGTCATCCAGGCGACGACGAGTGCCACGGCCACCATGCAGATCGCCAGGTCGCGGGCGCGGATCTTGAAGCCGGTGAGCACGACGACGGTGACACCGATCGTCACCAGAGCCGGGGTGAACACGTCGCGCGTGAACAGCAGCCCGACCATCGGGACGAGGGCTGCGAGGATCTTGACCACCGGATTGATCGTCGACAGCCAGCCGCTTGGATTGGGCAGGGGCGCTTGCGCGGGGGACCGCTGTGCTCGAGGTGCGATGCTCATGCCATCACGTCGGGATCTGCTCGAGACGGCAGACGCCGGCCCATTCCGGGAAGTGGGGAGCGAGCAACCTGGCCGTGCGGAGTATCGGGGGTGTTCTGAGGCCGGCTCGCTCCATGAGGGCGTCGTCGTTCAGGGCCTCGACGGCCGGCCCGGCGTGCAGCAGCCGACCCCCGGCCAGAACGACGATGCGGTCGGCATGCTCGGCCACCAGTTGGAGGTCGTGGGTGACCATGATGACGGTGATGCCAGTGTCGTTGAGGTCGCGCACCAGAGCCAGCATCTGGTCAGCCTGCGCGCGATCCTGGCCGAAGGTCGGCTCGTCGAGGATGAGGACGCGCGGTTCGGTGATGAGTGCGGTGGCCACCGAAAGCCGCCGTTTCTCGCCGTGCGAGAGCAGGAACGGATTGATGCCCGCGTAGTGCGTCAGGCCGAACCGTTCCAGTGCCTGGTCGACGATCGAGCGGATACGGCCTTCCGCCAGTCCGCGTACCCGTAGCCCGTGGGCGAGTTCGTCGTCCACACTGCGGCAGACGAACTGGTGTTCGGGGTTCTGGAAGACATAGCCGATGCGGTCGCCGATCTGCCGGGCGTTCATAGCCGCCAGCGGTTCGCCTGCCAGCTCGATGCTGCCCGACGTCGTCGGGATCAGACCGGCCATGGCAAGGGTCAGAGTGCTCTTGCCCGCCCCGTTGACACCGGTGATCGCCACGTAATCGCCGGCGTCGACCTCCAGATCGACATCGCACACGATTGCGCGTCCATGTGCGCCGACCGACACCTGGCTGAGGCGGACAGCGGGTGCTGCCGAGTCCCGTCGTCGATCGGGTGCGGCCGGAGGGCCGGGGTGCTTCGCAGGTGGCGTCCCGGCTGAGCGGAGGGAGGAGATCACGGAGAGGAGTTGGTCGCCGGTCAGGGGCAGAGGGCGTTCGTCGACGCGCATGCGCAGGGCGATCTGGGTGGCCGTCGGCAGCCAGACTCCGAGTTCGCGGAGCTCCAGCGAATGCCATCCGATGACGTCATCCGGAGTTCCGTCGAGGGCTACTCCTCCGTCCTTGTCGATGACGACGACACGGTCGGCCAGCGGAAGCGCGTCGTCCAACTCGTGCTCGACCAGCACGATCGCTCGTTCCGGTGTGCGCAGGTCTTCGACGGTGGCGTAGAACTCGGCTGCGGCGAGGGGGTCGAGGTTGGCTGTTGGTTCGTCCAGGACAAGGACCTGTGGCTCGAGTGCGAGGGCACAGGCGATGGCGAGGCGCTGGCGCTGGCCCCCGGACAACTCGGTGGGCGCACGCGACGCATCGCGAAGGTCGTTGGCCAGCCTCACCTGCCGCAGCGCCGCCAGTGCTCGATCCTCGATCTCGTCGGTCGGTGCCATCAGGTTCTCCAGGCCGAAGCAGACCTCGTCCAGGAGGGTCGCCGTGACGATCTGTGCGTCGGGATCCTGGAAGACGATACCCACGTGCGCGGCGAGTTGCCCCGGCGGAGCCGTGGCGGTGTCGGTGCCGCAGCACAGCACCCGGCCGCGAAGCTCAGCGGGGGCGCTCGTCGGGATCAGGCCGGCCATGGTCAGCAGCAGGGTCGACTTCCCGCAGCCTGACGGCCCGAGCAACAGGGTCACCGTCCCGGGGTGGAGGCACAGGTCGACCGGTGTGCCCACCCACGAGTCCGCCGAGTCGTAGCGCACACTGACCCCCTCCATGAGGATCAGCGGGGTCGGCCTGGTCACGGGGCGTTCATCGGCCTCATCGTGACGCGGCCGGGGCAGTTCCGAGGTGACCCGGGGGACGCCCACGTTGTTCATGCCTCGTTCGGGTCGCGCCGGCGCCCGCCGATTCCTGCCCGGCCGAGTGCCCCCGCGATCAACAACGACAACAGGCTGCAGACGGCGAAGGAGACCAGTTGCATCGCGCAGACGGCAATGGCGAGCCCGATCCCCATGCTCGACAGGTCGAGCATCGCCCAGCTCATCGCGCACGAGAGCACCCCGGTGACCAGACCGGCGAACAGGAACATCCGCCATCCGAAGTACCGGTAGCGCGTCAGCGCGAAGGGAAGCTCCATCAAGAGCCCCCAACCCAGCATCATGACGACCATGAACAGCCCGTAGGGGGACAGGGACGACACGAGCCCCGCGGCTGCTGAGCCCATGACGCCGGTTCCGCGCAACCGCATGTGGGCGAGTGGGATCAGTGCTGCCATGCCCCAGACCCCGTAGAAGACGACCGCGACGATCGGCATCGTCACCGAGATCGGTTGGCTGATGAAGTTCAGTGGAATCAGGACCACGCCCACTCCTGCCCCGATGGCGACGGCGGTCATGATCGTGCGCGTGGAGTATCTCCCGCGCGCTTGCACGGGGGTGGGTGTGTGCGTGTCCGGAGCGGTACTGGGCATGTGGCTTCCTCCACGGTCCGAAAGTCGAATCGGTCTGTTGCCGCCCGGTCCACAACTGCCGAGCGTGGAATGAGAATCAGAATATACTAAGGTAAGCCTTACCTGAATATGGACTGAGTGTTGGTCACGGGTCAATCCCCGCCGGGGAGGCGCCGCCCAATGGTTGGCGGCCAGGCCCGAGGTGGCAGCCCGCGTCGCGGCGCTCACTTGGTCCGAAGGTCGATGGCACGCGGGTCTAGGGTTGGCGCATGAGCGTGCTGAGGGTCGCCGGTGGTCAGTTCTCGCCGGGAGAGAACAGGGATCGCAACGTGACGGCGATCTCCGATCTCGTCCGCCGAGCGACCGCCGCCGGGGCGGGGATCCTGGTGCTGCCGGAGTACGCGTCCTACTTCGAGGCTGCCTTCACCAGCGAGTTCGTTCGGTGCTCGGAACCCCTGGAGGGGCCCTTCGTCACCGCGATGCAGGGCCTGGCCGAACGCAACGGGATCGTCATCGTCGCAGGCATGAACGAACGGGTGGACGGTGAGCCACGCTTTCACAACACACTCGTCGCCGTCGGAGCGCCCGGGCTGCTCGGGGTTTACCGCAAGGTGCATCTCTTCGACGCGTTCGGTCACCGCGAATCGGACCTCGAGCGTCCCGGTGACCCCGCCCAGGCGGTCGTGATCGACGTCGATGGCGTGCGGGTGGGTCTGCAGACCTGCTACGACCTGCGTTTCCCCGAGTCCACCAGGCGATTGGCGGACGCCGACGCGCAACTCGTGGTGGTCCCGGCCCAGTGGGTGCCGGGCCCGCTCAAGGAACACCACTGGGCGACGCTGCTGGCCGCCCGCGCGATCGAGAACACCTCATACGTCCTGGGTGTGGGACAGAGCGCACCCAACGGAACGGGACGCTCGATGCTGGTCGACCCGATGGGGGTCGTCCTCGCAGGTGTCGGCACCGGGCCGGGCCTTCTGATCGGCGAGGTTGACCCCGCCGAACTCGAGCGGACGCGCACCGTCAACCCCGCACTCGGGCTGCGTCGCCTGCACGTGGAGCCGGGCGCACCCGGAGCCGGTCGACCGACGGCCGGGTGAGCCTCGCGATCAGAGCCGTGTGAGCCGGGACGCGGCCTCGCGCAACACGTCCTCGCGCTTGCAGAACGCGAAACGCAGCAGCGACCGATACGCCTCGGCGTGCTCGGGTTTCGCGAACGCCGAGGCCGGCACGCCCGCGACGCCGACCTTCCGGGGCAACTCGCGGGACAGTTCCGTGGCGTCCTCGTAGCCCACCGACGAGGTGTCGGCCAGAACGTAGTAAGCCCCCTTGGGCGAGAACGTCCGGAAACCGGCCTGCTGCAGGCCGTCGACGAGGATGTCGCGCTTGCGTCGCAGAACAGAGGCGATGCCGGTGTAGAAATCGTCCCCCAGCCGAAGACCGGCCGCGATCGCCGGCTGGAAAGGCGCTCCGTTGACGAAGGTCAGATACTGCTTGACCGTCAGGATCGCGGTGATGACCTCGGCCGGGCCGACCGCCCAGCCGATCTTCCATCCGGTGGCCGAGAACGTCTTGCCCGCCGAGGAGATCGTGATGGTGCGCTCACAGGCGCCGGGCAGAGTGGCGATGGGGATGTGGCGCGCGTCGTCGAAGACGAGGTGCTCGTACACCTCGTCGGTCACGATCCAGGCGTTGTGCCGTTCGGCGACCTCGACGATGCGCTGCAGCGTCTCACGGGTGAACACCGCGCCGGTCGGGTTGTTCGGGTCGTTCACGATGATCAGCCGGGTCCGGTCGGTGACGGCGTGGTCGAGTTCGTCCAGGTCGGGCTGGAAATCCGGCGCGCGCAGTGCGACGGTGACGTGCCTGCCACCGGCCAGGCCGATGTCGGCGGCATAGGCGTCGTAGAACGGCTCGAAGGTGACCACTTCGTCTCCCGGTCGCACCAGGGCGAGGACGGTGGCGGCGAGGGCTTCGGTGGCGCCGGCAGTGACGAGGACCTCGGTGTCGGGGTCGGCGTCCAGCCCGTAGAACCGCCGTTGGTGTTCACTGATCGCGGCGCGCAGATCTGGCTCGCCGCGGCCGGGGGAATACTGATTGACACCGCTGTCGATGGCCGCCTTGGCCGCGTCGAGTACCTGTCTGGGGCCGTCCTCGTCGGGAAATCCCTGCCCGAGATTGACGGCATCGAACTGCCGGGCCAACAGAGTCATCTCGGTGAAGATGGTGGTGGAGGGACGCCCGTCCGGGCCGAGGAGCCCGGCGAAATCGGCGGTCCGCTGCCAGGGACCGTCAAGGCTGGGACGGGTGCCGAGACCCGATGACAATGAACTGGACATGATTCCCCTGGATCGACTCCGGCAAGTGTATCGAGGTTGAGCAGGCATCGATATTCACGCCAGACCGGGAGGTGCCCCCGAGGCTTCCGCGAAAAGGTGCCCGTTGGCAGGGGAGTCCGGCACGTGGTACTGTCCATCCCGTTCCGTTTCGCTTCCTTACAACAGGAGCAGTTGTGTCGAACAACGCACATGCGCCGCGTTTCATGAGCATCTCTGGGCTCATGGGTGGTCGTTGCATGTCCTGTTGTATGCGTTGAGCCCAGCAGGCTTGAGCATTCCCTATCGCGGCGGATCCATTTCCTGCGTTCACTGACCCGAATCTCGTGGTGTCGGTGCGCATTCCGGACTGATGCGCCGGTGAGTTGGAATTCTCATGCAGCAAGTCATCCAGCATTTACTCACTCAGCGCTCCGTCAGTCTGCCCTCTGCAGAAAGTGACGGGGAAACATCAGAAAGGCAATTCCATGAAACTCCGACGGCTCGCTGTTCTCGCTGCGGCAATCGCTTTGAGCACGACCCTCGTGGCCTGCTCCTCCGGGTCGAGCGATTCCGATTCCTCGGCCTCGACCACGGTCACGATCGGCATCACCGACATCAGCAAGGATTACTGGACGACGTTCAAGGATCTCGCGGCCGATCAGGGCATCACCGTCGAGTTGCAGAACTTCACCGACTACCAGCAGCCGAACCCGATCCTCACCCAGGGGCAACTGGACGCGAACCAGTTCCAGCACCTTCTCTTCCTGGCCAACTACAACGTCAACGCCGATGAGGATCTGACCCCGATCGGCGCGACGGTGGTCTACCAGCTGGGCCTGTACACCGCGAAGGGGTACGCCGAGCCCTCCGACATTCCCGACGGCGGCCAGATCGCCATCCCCAATGACGCCACCAACCAGGCACGTGCCCTGCTCGTCCTGCAGTCCGCCGGGCTGATCACCCTCAACGGCGGTGGCAACGCGCTGTCGACACCGGCCGACATCGACGAGAGCGCTTCGCGGGTTACCGTAGTGCCGGTGGACGCGAACCAGACTGCGGTGCAGCTCCAGTCGCTCGACGGCGCGGTCATCAACAACAACTTCGCCGCTGATGCCAACCTCGACCCGACCAGTGCGATCTACTCCGACCTGGAGGACCTCACGGCCGCCGAGCCTTACATCAACGTCTGGGCCGTTCGCAAGGAGGACGTCGACGACGCCACGCTGAACAAGCTGGTCGAGATCTACCACGATCCTTCCGTGATCGGTGCCCTGGTCGAGGAGAACAAGGGGACCGCGGTCGAGGTGGACAAGACCCCGGAGGAACTCCAGACGATCCTGACCAACCTCGAGGATCTCATTCGCGCCCAGGGCTGATCACCGCGGCCCGGTTCAGACAGAAAAGAGGTAACCGAAACCAATGGGAGCCACCGTTTCCCTGCGCTCAGTCACCAAGGACTTCGGCACACCGAGTGGTTCGGTACGAGCCGTCGACGATGTCTCACTCGATATCGGATCGGGGGAGGTCTTCGGCATCATCGGCTACTCGGGTGCCGGCAAGTCGACACTGGTCCGCCTGATCAACGGTCTCGAGACTCCCACGTCCGGCACCGTCGCGATCGACGGGCAGGTGATCACCGGACTGCCCGAGCGCAAGCTGCGTCCGGTGCGCGCCGGGATCGGATTCGTGTTCCAGCAGTTCAACCTCTTCTCCTCACGGACGGTCGCCAGCAACGTGGGATTCCCGTTGCGGGTGGCCGGAGTGGACAAGCGCGGGCGCGAGCGCCGGGTCGCCGAACTGCTCGACTTCGTCGGCTTGTCCGACAAGGCCGGGCAGTACCCCGATCAGCTCTCCGGTGGCCAGAAGCAGCGGGTCGGTATTGCTCGCGCTCTGGCCACCAAGCCCGACCTGCTGCTGGCGGACGAGGCCACGAGCGCGCTGGACCCCGAGACGACTCGTGACGTGCTGGACCTGCTGCGCCGGGTCAACGACCGGCTGGGGGTGACCATCGCGGTGATCACTCACGAGATGGCGGTCGTCTCCTATCTCTGTAGCCGGGTCGCGGTGATGGAGAAGGGGCGCATCGTCGAGACCGGGCCGGTCTACGACGTCTTCGCCGCGCCTCAGCAGCCGGTCACCCGGCGCTTCGTGGGAACCGCCCTGCACGACCGCCCACGGGCCGACGTCCTGGCCCGGCTACGTCAACGACATGCCGGACGCATCGTTACGGTGGCGGTCACCGACCAGAACGGCTCGTCCACGCTGCTCACCGAAGCCCTGCGCTCCCACGGGGTGGACGGAGCGGTCATCCACGGCGGCATCTCCGAGATCGACTCGCGCCCGTTGGGAGCGTTGACCCTTGAGCTGGTCGGCTCGGAGACGGCGATCGAGGACTTGCTGAGCGACCTCCGCCGGAACACCGATGTCATTGACCACGGCACCGCTCAGAACCCGGTCGACGCCGCAGACGAGGATGGAGACGCACGATGACCTCTGGAAGCCAGAGCCTCTGGCCCGTCCTGTTCGAAGCGCTGGGGCAGACCCTGCAGATGGTTCTCGTCACGTTGGGAATCGGTGGCCTGGCCGGCCTGGTTCTCGGACTGGGGCTGTACACCACACGGCAGGGCAACCTGCTGGCCAACCGCCCCGTCTACTTCGTGCTGAACCTGATCGTCAACATCATCCGGCCGATTCCCTTCATCATCTTCATCTCCGCGATGCTGCCCCTGACCATCAAGGTGACCGGGACGAGCTTCGGCCCGACCGCGGCGATCTTCCCGATGAGCATCATGGCGACCGTGGCCACCTCCCGGATCGTCGAGCAGAACATCGTCGCCCTCGACCCCGGCCTGATCGAGGCCGCTCGTGCCATGGGTGCGAGCCCGCTTCGGATCATCGCCACCGTGATCATTCCCGAGGCGCTCGGGCCGCTGATTCTCGGCTACACCTTCTTGTTCGTCGGCATCACCGACATGTCCGCGATGGCCGGGGCAGTGGCAGGCGGCGGGCTCGGTGATTTCGCGATCGTCTACGGATATCAGCGCTACAACTTCGCTGTCACCTGGATCGCGGTGGGAGTGATCATCGTGGTCGTCCAGTTGGCCCAGTTGATCGGCAACATCCTCGCCCGCCGAGTCCTGCGCCGCTGACCCGGCGCGGACCGGACGCGGGATCAGAGCTTCTTGCCGGGGTTGAGGATGCCGGCAGGGTCGAGCACATCCTTGATGCCGCGCTGCAGACCCCGCAACCGGGGCCCGAGTTCCGCGTCGACGGCGCTCAGCTTCTCCAGGCCGATGCCGTGCTCACCGGTCACCGTGCCGCCCAGCTCGTTGGCCAACCTCAGGATGGCTTCGTGGGTCTGGTGGGCAATGCGAGTCTCGCCGGGATCGTTCGGATCGAAGCAGACCACCGGGTGCAGGTTGCCGTCACCGACATGTCCCGCCGTGCCGATCGGCAGGCCGACTCGCTCGGACAGCTCCGCCAGTCTGACCAACAGTTCGGCCAGTTTGCCCCGCGGCACCGCGACGTCCTCGTTCAGGCCGTCGCCGCGCAGGTCGTGCATCGCGACGTTGAGCAGGCGACGTGCCCTCAGCAGATCGTCCACCCGCTCGGGGTCGTCGGCCACGTCGATTCGTACCGCGCCATGATGGCGTGCCACCTCGGCATAGGCCGCGACATCCTCCGCCGCGCCCGTGAGTGAATCGGTGAGGACCAGCAGCCAGGCCTTGGCGTCGTCCGGTAGCCCGACGCTGGAGTCGTAGGCGATGATCGCCGCGATGACGGCACCGTCCATGAACTCCAGGGTGCTGGGACGGTGAGGGCCGACCATGATCTCGTTGGCCGCGTCGAGCGCGGCCTGGTTGGAGCCGAAACTGGCGGTGATGCCCCGGACCGGGCCGGGTGCAGGCAGCAGGCCGACGGTGATCTCGGTGATGACCCCGAGCGTCCCTTCCGAGCCCACCAGCAGCGAGGTCAGGTCCAGCCCGCCCACCGCCTTCACGGTCGGAGGTGAGGTACGCACCACGTCCCCGTCGGCGAGCACCACTTCGAGGGAACGCACAGCGTCACGGGTGACTCCGTACTTGACGCAACGCATGCCGCCCGCGTTGGTGGCGACATTGCCTCCGAGCGTGGACTCGGAGGCCGACGCGGGGTCGGGCGCGTAGAAAAGGCCGTGCTCGGCGACGGTGGTGGCGAGGTCCGCGGTGATCACTCCGGGCTGGGCGACGGCCACCAGATCGATCGGATCGATGCGGACGATCCGGTTCATCGCCGTCAGATCCAGCAGGATCGCCCCTTCCACCGCATCGGCCCCACCCGCCAGGCCGGTCAGCGCACCTTGGGGAACCACTGGAACCCCACGCGCGTGTGCGGTACGCATCACCAGGGACACCTGTTCGGTGCTGGTCGGACGCACCACGGCGAGCGGGGTTCCGGCTGCGGGTGCGCCCGAGCGATCATGTGAACGTGCGGCCAGAACATCCGGATCTACGACGACTGCCTGCTCACCAAGGGATTCACGCAACTGCGTCAGCACCACCGCAGGGTACACCGGACGGTCGGGGCGACCGGGATGTCTCCCAGCCGATGAGAGCGCGCCGCTACGGTTCTCGGGGGCGGATCCTGTCAGGGACGCGGACGATCCTCACAGGTTCGATGGTTACGGTGTGCCCTCGAAGCTGAGAAGCATCGACAGAAGGAGAGCCGAGACGGTGACAGGAACGAGCGGGTCGGGCAGTAGTCCGGTCGGGAACACGAGCGAACGCGGCGTGGCGAAGGAGGGTGGCCTGCGGGTCTCCGACGTCCTCGCAGGCGGGATCGCCTCGGCCGTCGCCGCCGTCGTCGGTGGATCTCTCGGAGCGGTGGGCAGCGTGGCCAGTGCTTTCGTGGTCAGCGTGGTCGCCGGGATCGTGTTGCCGCTGCTGCGGCGTCCCCTACGAACGGGGGAGGAGAAACTCCACACCCTGGCCGGCAGGGATGCCACGCCGAACGGACGCGACACGAAGCCCTCCGCGGAGGCGCCGGACGAGAAGGTCGGTCAGACCACGGATGCCGCGCCGACCGAGCCTTCGACGCGCCGCAACCGCCGCGTCCGTGTGGCCGTGATCACCGCGCTGGTCGCTTTCCTCGTGGCTTTCGCCGCGATCTTCGTCGTACAGGCGTTCTCCGGCCGTTCACTGTCGACCGGCACAGGTCAGCTGCAGGGGCAGGTGGCCGGCGGAGATCGTGCGGGTGGGGCCGCGGGAGCGTCGGCGACCTCCACGGGTCCGGTGAACACGACCCAGCCCTCCGCCTCGTCGACGGCATCGACGACGGCATCGGCCGCCTCGACCCGTTCAGGAGCCGCAACGACCAGCACGGCCAGTTCCGACGGCGAGACCGTCGGCGCGGGCTCCGAGACCACCGGCTCGCAGACCACGTCCGATCAGACACGAGCCGCCTCGCAACAGGCCCAGACGCAGAGCGAGACAGCCTCGGCGACGGGTGGCGCCGGGTAGAGGGTGCGCGTCCGATGATCGCCTCGTCGCCGGACGGCACCCCGATTGCAGTGCCCCCGAGGTGGGCGTAGCATCCTCCAAGTAATGGTATTCGTTATCAATTTTGGAGATGCGTAGAACATGACCACGTCTCGCGGAGGAATCCGGACCATCACGGCAGTCGCGTTGCTGGCGCTGCTGGCAGGCTGCGGATCGGGTGGCTCGAGCGGGACGGAGGGCTCGTCGGCCGGAACCGCGAGCGGCTCCGGGGGCTCGGTGGCGGTCGTCGCGTCCACCAATGTGTGGGGCGACATCGTCGAACAGGTCGCGGGCGACCTGACCGACGGTACCGTGACGATCACCTCGATCATCAGCAATCCGGACGCGGACCCGCACTCATACGAGGCGAACGCTCAGAACCAACTCGCTCTGGCCAACGCGGACGTCGTGATCGAGAACGGCGGCGGGTACGACGACTTCGTCGACACGATGCTCGAAGCGGCCGACAACCCGGATGCCACCGTGCTCAACGCGGTGGACATCTCGGGCAAGCAGGCCTCGGGCGACGAGGAACTGAACGAGCACGTCTGGTACGACTTCCCGACGGTGCAGAAGGTCGCCGATCAGGTGGCCGATGCCCTCGCGGCAGTCGACCCCGCCGACGCAGACACCTACCGGGACAACGCGGATGCGTTCATCGACAAGCTGGCGGATCTGGAACAGACCGAGTCCGCCATCAAGACCGATCACGCCGGTGCCGGGGTGGCGATCACCGAGCCGGTGCCGCTCTACATGCTGGAGGCCTGCGGCCTGGAGAACAAGACGCCCGAGGAGTTCAGCGAGGCGATCGAGGAAGGCACCGACGTGTCCGCGGCGGTGCTGAAGGAGACCGAGGACTTGTTCACCACCGGTCAGGTCTCGCTGCTGGCCTACAACGAGCAGACCGCCGGGCCGGAGACGGAGACGGTGCTCGAGGCCGCCGAAGCCAGCGCGGTCGCGGTCGTCCCGGTGACCGAGACCCTGCCCGACGGCAAGGACTACATCGAATGGATGCAGTCGAACCTGGACGCGATCCAGGCCGCTCTCAAGTGACCGGTGACACTGCGCAAGCTGTCACCAGGACGAGGGCACCCCGGGGGGCGGACGACGGCACTGCCGCGCCCGTCCTCCGGATTCGCGACGCCGCGCTCAGCTACGGTGCGCGCCGGCTGTGGTCGGGGCTGTCCCTCGACCTCGAGCCGGGCGAGTTCCTGACCGTGCTGGGCGCCAACGGCACGGGCAAGACCACCCTGCTGCGCGCTGTCCTCGGCCTGCAGCCGCTCTCGGAGGGGACCGTGTCGGTGGACGGCCGTCCGGCTCGTCGCGGGAGCCCCGCGCTCGGCTATGTGCCCCAGCAGCGTCCCCTTGAAGCCAGGACGCCGCTGCGCGCCGGCGACATCGTCCGGCAGGGACTCGATGGGCATCGGCTCGGGCCCTGGCTACCCAGCAGGTCGTTGCGACGGCGAGTCGAACAGGCCCTGGACGAGGTCGGCGCCCTCGAATACGCCGACATGCCGGTGGGCCTGCTCTCCGGCGGCGAGCAGCAGCGGGTGCGCATCGCGCAAGCCCTCGTGTCGGATCCGGTGCTGTTGCTGTGCGACGAGTTGTTGCTCTCGCTCGATCTGAACAGCCAGAGGACCATCACCTGGCTGATCGATCAGCGGCGACGTGAGCGCGGCACCGCGGTCATGTTCGTCACTCACGACATCAATCCGGTGCTGCCGTACACCGATCGGGTGCTCTACCTCGCCGGGGGGAGATTCCGCATCGGGACTCCTGACGACGTGCTCACCTCGGCGACGCTCAGCGAGCTCTACGACGCGCCCGTCGAGGTGATCCGGTCGGGCGGGCGCATCCTCGTCGCCGGCGTGCCCGAGGGTGAGGACGCGTCCCACGCCGGTCGTCCGACGACGAGCGAGGAGGAATGACGATGCCGCTGATGGATCTCGGACTGTGGAGCGAGATCTTCAACTTCGACAACTACGGGCAACTGCTCCAACTGGTGCACAACTCGCTCATCGCGGGTGCGGTGTTGGGCCTGGTGGGTGGCCTCATCAGCACCCTGGTCATGATGCGTGACCTCCCGTTCGCGGTGCACGGCATCTCGGAGCTGTCGTTCGCTGGTGCTTCCGCGGCTCTGCTCCTCGGGGTGAACGTCGTGGCCGGGTCGCTGGCGGGTTCGCTCCTCGCCGCGGTGGTGATCGGGGCGCTCGGGGCCAAGGCTCGGGACCGCAATTCGATCATCGGGGTGCTCATGCCGTTCGGGCTGGGGCTCGGAGTGCTCTTCCTCTCCCTCTACAAGGGGCGTTCGGCGAACAAGTTCGGGTTGCTCACCGGGCAGATCGTCGCCATCGACGATCCTCAACTCGGTTGGCTCATCGCCACCGCGGCCGTCGTGATGATCGGGCTTCTCATCGTGTGGCGTCCTCTCGTGTTCGCCAGCACCGATCCGCAGACGGCGTCGGCCCGCGGGGTTCCCGTGGACATGCTGTCGACGCTGTTCATGCTGCTGCTCGGGCTGGCGGTGGCCATCTCGGTGCAGATCATCGGGGCACTGCTCGTGCTGAGCGTGATCTGCACCCCCGCCGCAGCCGCCATGCGCGTCACGGCGTCGCCGGTCAAGGTTCCCCTGCTGAGCATGGCCTTCGGCGTCGTCTCGGTAGTGGGAGGGACCCTGCTCGCGCTGGGCGGCAGCATCCCGATCAGCCCCTACGTGACGACGATCTCGTTCGCGATCTATGTGGTCTGCAGGGTCGTCGGGGCTTGGCGGATGCGTCATGGCTGGGCGGTGCGAGGGACGACGGAGAGCCGGAGCCTCGTGTCGGCTCACTGACGTCCGGACCTCGCCCGCGTCCTACACTGGGGGCTCATGACGGATCCGGGGCCGGTGGAGCGTTTGCGGACCGAACAGCTCGGGCGCGTCCTCGATCGCCTGGCGACCTCGTCCTTCCGGTCCCGCTTCCACCTGACGTCACGTGATCGCGACTATGCCCGCGCGCGGGGCCGGGAGGTCATCGCCCAGCACGCTGCCGAGCTTCTCAAGGGACGGGTCGGCGCGGCGGAGCCTGCCAACGACGGCAAGCAGACCCCCTACCGCGGCCATCCCGTGTTCATCGCGCAGCACGCCACCGCGACCTGTTGCCGGGGCTGTATCGCCCGGTGGCACCACATACCCGCCGGAACCGCACTCACAGAGGACCAGCTTCGCCGTCTCGTGGATGTCGTGATGGCATGGATCGAACGCGAGCTCGTCGCGGACCCAGGGCGACCGGCGGCCAACCGGACGCGTCGGGCCGGCGCAGACGGGCAGACCTCGCAGCGTGAGCCACCACCCGATGATCCGGCCCTCAGGCAGACCCACTCGGCGACGAAGCCGAAGCCGTCCTGACTAACTGGCGTGCACCCCGTCCCGGGCGGCGGTGAAGACTCCCACGACAGGGATGCCGAGGCGTGCGAAACCCGCCGCTGCGTTGTGCAACCAGGCTCGATGACGGGCGGGCTGGCCGATGCCCGGGTGAGACGTGGCGAGCAACAGCCCACTGCAGAACTCGTCGGGCATGTGGGCCCACATGTCGAAGAGCGGTTGGGGATCCTCACCCCAAGGCATGTCCGCGACGAGCATCGGGGTGGGCAGCGGAACTCGCTGTGGGGTGCAGGGCAGCAGCAACAGGGAGTTGCATGCCCGATCACGTTCACCGACCACGAGGTCGACGATGTTGGCGCAGTGGGTCGGGTCGTCGAGCGGGAGATCGCTCCAGTTCGGAGGTAAGTCTTGAAAACTCATGTGGTCAGCCTGCCAACGCGGACAGCCCTTCCCGGGGTTATCCACGAGGCCAGAATCGGGCGCATCAGCGCATGTGGAAAACTCGTTCGCCGGCTCGTCTCGTGGTATGCGCGAGGGCCGCACGGGTGCCTTTGCAGCGACAGATCAGGCTCGGTCGGCCGGCACATCAACGTCGATGTTGGCAAGGTAGACGACATGGACAACGAACAGACGCTGCCTGGGGCCGTCGATCCCGGGCCCTTCTACCACGGCACGAAGGCGGTCCTGAAGCCGGGAGACCTGCTGGAGCCCGGCCGCGAGTCGAACTTCGGCGAGAGAGCGCAGGCGAACTTCGTCTACCTGACCGCGACTCTGGACGCGGCCACCTGGGGAGCGGAGCTCGCGGTGGGTGAAGGACGCGGGCGGATCTACCGCGTGGAACCCACCGGCCCCATCGAGGACGACCCGAACCTGACGAACACGAGATTCCCGGGCAATCCGACGAGGTCGTACCGTACCCGGGAGCCCCTGCGCGTGGTGGACGAGGTACTGGACTGGGAGGGACACTCACCCGAGGTGCTCCGCGGAATGCTGGAACACCTTGAAGAACTGAGGCGGCAGGGCATCGAGGCGATCAACGACTGAGGAACTCGTCCCTCACAGCATCTCGTACAGCTCGGCCACGGACTCCACCACCAGGCTCGGACGGTAGGGGAACCGGTCGAGATCCTTGCGTCCGGTGATCCCGGTGAGCACGAGAACCGTGAACAGTCCGGCCTCCATGCCCGCCACGATGTCGGTGTCCATGCGGTCACCGATCATGGCGGTTGTCTCGCTGTGAGCCTCAATGCGATTCATGGCGCTGCGGAACATCATCGGGTTGGGCTTGCCGACGACGTAGGGCGTGCGGTTGGTGGCCGCGGTGATCAGCGCCGCCACGGCTCCGGTGGCGGGCAGGACTCCGCCCATTCCCGGGCCCGAGGTATCGGGGTTCGTGGCGATGAAACGCGCCCCGCCGATGATGTGGTTGATCGCCTGGGTGATGGCCTCGAAGGAGTAGGTACGGGTCTCCCCGATCACCACGTAGTCGGGGTCGCTGTCGACCATGATGAATCCCGCATCGTGCAGAGCAGTGGTCAGACCGGCCTCACCGACCACGAAGACCTTGGCGCCGGGATGCTGGTCGGCGAGGAAATCGGCGGTGGCGAGCGCGGACGTCCACAGGTTCTCCTCCGGCACGATCAGACCTGCCTGATCGAGGCGGGCACTGAGGTCGCGGGCGGTGAAGCTGGAGTCGTTGGTGAGCACCAGAAAACGGCGCGAGGTGTCCACCCAGCGATTGATCAGGTCGGACGCACCGGGGACGGGGGTCTCGCCGTGCACCAGGACCCCATCTTTGTCGGTGAGCCAGCATTCGATGTCTCGGGGAGTCCTCATGACCTCAAACCTAGAGGATGACAGGCGACGGCGCGTCCCCGACCCGTCCATCGGAGTAGGTGGGGTGCCATAGAATGGCGGACGACCACAGGAGGCAGGGTGAGGCGATCGCGGCTGCACGGCGTAGGAGGATCCGTCCTCCTCGCGCTGGCTGGGCTGCTCTGGCTCGGTTCCCCCTTGTCGAGAAGCGTCCTGACGGGGTCCGTGCGAGCCTGCATCACCGAGTCCTCGGGCACCGCCTGGCTGGGGATCCATTTGCGGGTGCTCGCCGAAAGCTCCGCCTGCCCTCAGGGGAGCTACGCCCCGGGCCCGCATTTCATCGAGGCCGCGCATGTCTCGATCGCGCTCTCGGGATCCACTCTCGTTGCCGCTGTGGTCCTGCTGCTCTGGGCACTCGGTCTGGGCTTGTGGGTACGCCGGGCGTTGGAGACCGTGCGCGTGTGGGTCACCCGCCGCCTGGGCCTGACCGGATCTCCGGTACTGCCGATCACTCTTTCGCCGCGTGCACCGATGGAGGCCGTCGTCGCCGATCTCCGTGGTGCCGTCCTGGCGCATCTGCAACATCGTCGGGGTCCGCCGGCGCTGGTACCGGCCTGACGATTCCCCATCCCGCTCATCGATCGTGAGCGTTCGTCGGGCTTGTCCTCGTCCGCCCAACCCCGACCTCGAAAGCGAATCAGAACGATGAGCAAGAACAAGCAGAATCTCTCCAGCCCACCATCAGGCGGCGCGAATCGCCGCGAACAACTCCGTCAGCAGCAGGCCCAGGCCGCACGGGAGAAGAAGGCCCGAACCGTGGTGACCTTCAGCGTCCTCGGCGTGGCGCTCGCGGTGATCGTCGGCGTCGTCGTCTGGGGCATCGCCAGCGCCACCAGGAACTCCTCGACGTCCCAGGCCCAGGCCAGTGGTGCCGCCACCGAGGACTACTCACTGGTCATCGGCGAGCAGGACGCCCCGGTCACGGTGGCCATCTACCAGGACTTCATGTGCCCCTACTGCGGCCAGTTCGAGCGCACCAACCGCGACGATCTGGAGGCGCTGGTGGCCGACGGCACCACAAAGGTCGAGTTCCATCTGATGAACTTCCTGGACAGCTCGTCCCAGGGAACCAACTACTCCACCCGGGCTGCCAACGCGCTGGTCACGGTGGCCAAGTCGGAACCCGAACACGTGATGGCCCTCAACGCCGCCCTCTACGACAACCAGCCCGACGAGGGGACGTCCGGCCTGAGCGACACTGAGATCGCGGACCTGGCCAGTGAAGCGGGCGTCAGCGATGCGGTGATCTCGACGTTCGCGGATCTGTCCAACGCCGACTTCGTGGACGGGTCCAACGACGCCGCCGCTGCCGATGGGGTCACCAGCACACCGACCATCAAGATCAACGGTGAGGAGTTCAGCGGTTCGCAGATCTACACCGCGGGCATGCTGAAATCAGCCGTGGAGGACGCAGCCGGCAGATGAACGACCTCCTGGACCGGATCCACCGATTCCGGCAGTCCGACGGCTGGATCTTCGGCTACATGCTGTTCTCCTCCTTGGTGAGTCTGACCGCGTCCTTCGTGCTGTCGGTGGACGCGATCGAACTGGCCAAGAACCCGGACGCGATCCTGTCGTGCGACATCAACTCGGTCATCAGCTGCGGAACCGTCGGCACGACCTGGCAGGCGAACCTGCTCGGTTTCCCGAACGCATTCCTGGGGTTGATCGCCGAACCGGTGGTGATCACGATCGCCGTGGCCAGCCTGGCCAAGGTGAGGTTTCCGCGCGGGTTCATGCTCGCCGCCCAGGTCGTCTACACGATCGGTTTCCTGTTCGCCTACTGGCTGTTCTACCAATCGATGTTCCACATCAACGCGTTGTGCCCCTGGTGCCTGTTGGTGACGCTGTCCACCACTTTGGTGTTCAGTTCGTTGACGCATGTGAACATCCGCGACAACAACCTCTTCCTGCCGGCGCGGGTGCAGACCGTGCTGGCCTCGGGGCTGCGGATGGGGCTGGATGCGCTGATCGTGGTGGTGTGGCTGACCCTGATCGTGGTGTCGATCCTGGTCAAGTACGGAGCTGCGCTGTTCGCCTGACCGAGGACGCGGGCTCCCGGTATGCCCGGGAAGGGCGGTACCGGGAACCGTAGCCTCTGAGAGGGACGACGGCCGGCGAGGCATCCGAGAGCGCCGCTGCCGGCGGCTACTTCGCCCCGCGTGACACAGTTCCTTCAAATCGACTCGCTCAGGGTCGCACAGGGCGATTCCACGGCGTGTCGAGCGGAATTGAAGGAACTGTGTCACGCAGGGCAGCGGCCAGGAGGCGTGGAGCACCGAGCATCCGCGGGAGCTGTCCATCCTCTTGACCAAATCGAACACAAGTTCGATTATTGAACAGTGTCCTTTCGTCCCGTACCCGCAGCGTCTCCGACTCCGGAGCTCGTGGGACGACTGCGCTCCCAGACGAACAGCCATACGGCCGACGCCCGGCAGCGGGTGTTCGCCGTGCACCCCGGGTTGGCCGGGCTTCTGCCGGATGCCGGTCTGCGAGCCGGGTCCGCCTATTCCCTGGACGCATCCGGAGCCCTGATGCTCGCTCTGCTGGCCGAGCCTTCCCGGGCCGGGCTCTGGTGCGGCGCGGTGGGCCTGCCGGAACTGGGCGCGGAGGCGGCCGGTCAGGCCGGAGTCGCCTTGGACCGGCTGGCGCTGGTCCCCAAGCCGGGGCAGCGCTGGCTGTCGGTGGTCGCCGCGCTGACCGAGGTGTTGAGCGTGATCGCTGTTCGTCCCGGCAGCGCGGTGCGCCCGGCGGATGCTGCCCGACTGGCGGCACGGCTGCGCGACCGGGAGGCGACGCTGCTGGTGGTCGGGGAGTGGCCGCGAGCTGAGGCGGTATTGCGGGTGGACGCGCCGCACTGGTCGGGTGTGGGCGAGGGCCACGGCCGTTTGACGGCGCGGGAGGTGACGCTGAGCGTCGTCTCCCGGCGTGCCCCGCGGCCGCGTAGCGTCCGGTTGCTGTTGCCCGGTCCCGATGGGCGGTTGGGCACGGTTGCGCCGTCGGTTCCCGCTGTCGGGCGGCTGGAGGCGGTGGGGTGATGACCGCGACCGACCAGCCGGTGCGCTGTTGCGTGCTGTGGTTTCCTGAATGGCCGGTGACCGCCTGGGCTCTGGCCGAGGGCGGTTACGCCGACGAACCAGTGGCAGTGGTCGAGGCCAATCTGGTGGTCTCCTGCTCCGCGGCCGCCCATGCCGAGGGGGTGCACAGCGGCCAGCGGCGGCGAGAGGCGCAGGCGTGCTGCCCGGCGCTGCGGGTGGCGCCCGCCGACATCGACCGCGACTACCGGATGTTCGCACCACTGGTGGACCTGCTGGAACAGGTCAGCCCGGGTGTCCAGGTGATCCGTCCGGGGCTCGTTGCGCTCCGGATGAGGGGCCCTGCCCGGTACTACGGGGGCGAACAGCCCGCCGCAGCTGTCTTGCTGGCCGCCATGACGCAGGCCGGGATGGCTGGGGTGCGGGCCGGGATCGCCGACGGGATGTTCACCGCCGAGCAGGCCGCCTACGACTCCGAGCCGATCCGCATCGTGCCGCCCGGCGCGGCTGCCGCTTTTCTGTCGTCCCTGTCCGTGAACCGGCTCGGGGACGCGGAACTGGCCGAACTGCTGCCGAGGCTCGGCGTCCACCGGCTGGGGGATTTCGCGGCGCTCGACGCGGGGCTGATACGGGATCGCTTCGGTGAGCGGGGCGCGAGATTGCACGCTCTGGCACGTGGACGAGATCCCAGCGCCGTGCGGCCACGTACTCCACCGGTCGATCTGGCCCGGCAGATCGACTTCTCTCCACCGCTGGAGTTGATCGATCAGATCGCATTCGCGGTACGGGCGACCGCCGAGGAGTTCATCGCCGGGCTGAACGACCGGCAACTGGTGTGCACCGAACTGCGGGTGGGGCTGTCCTCGGAAGAGGGCGAGCATTCCGAACGGGTGTGGCTGCATCCCGCCGCGTTCGATTCGGCAGCGGTGGTCGACCGGGTGCGCTGGCAGGCGCAGGCCGCCGCGGGCAGCCAGCTCGGCAGCGGGGTGGTGCGGGTACGGCTGGAACCGGCCGCGGTGGATGCCGTCTCCCATCACGCCCCCGGGTTGTTCGGTACGGGGCCGGACGAACGCGTGCACCACGTCGTGTCCCGGGTGCAGGCGATGCTGGGGGCAGACGGCGTGGTCACCGCGGTGATCGGCGGCGGCCGTCGCCTGGTCGAGCGTCAGGTGCTCGTCAGCTGGGGAGACAGGGCGATGCCGCCTTCGCCCTCGGATCGTCCCTGGCCCGGGCACCTGCCGGCCCCCCTGCCTGCGACGGTGTTCGACGATCCCCGGGTGGTGGCCGTTGTCGATGCGGGAGGTGCCGGGGTCGGCGTGGACGAACGCGGCGTCCTGTCAGCTCCACCGGCCGTGCTGGTCGATGCCGGCCGCCGACGTCCGATCATCGCCTGGGCGGGGCCTTGGACGATGGACGAACGCGGTTGGGATCCCGTCCGCCACCGGCGGGCCCACAGATTCCAGGTGGTCGACGACAGCCAGACCGCCTGGCTGCTGTTGTGCGACGACGAGGGGCAGTGGCAGGCCGAGGGGAGGTACGACTGATGGGTTTCCACAACCCACCGATGCCGTGGTCCGACCTCGAGCGCACGCTGAGCGGCTCCGATCCGGCTCCGTCAGCCGTGACGGACGCCCCGCTATCCCGCAAGCGAGCCCCCTACACGGCTCCGCCGATCGAACGGCCGCGGGATGCCGTTCCGTACGCCGAGTTGCACATGCACTCGTCCTTCTCGTTTCTCGACGGTGTGTCCTCGCCGACAGACCTGGTCGTCGAGGCCGAACGGCTCGGGCTGCACGCGTTGGCTCTCACCGACCACGACGGGCTCTACGGGATCACCAGGTTCGCCGAGGCAGCCGAGCCGACGGGAGTGAAGACGGTCTTCGGCGCCGAACTGTCACTGGGCCTGTCCGCGCCGCAGAACGGCAGACCCGACCCGGAGGGCACTCATCTGCTGGTCCTGGCCGCCGGGGAGGCGGGTTATCACCGGTTGGCCGGGGCGATCACCGACGCCCAGCTCACCGGGGCCGAGAAGGGGCGTCCGATCTATGACCTGGCCGGATTGGCGAATGCCGCCGACGGGCACTGGGTGGTGCTGACCGGCTGCCGCAAGGGGGCGGTGCGCCAGGGGTTGCTCGCCGGTGGCGCCGCGGCGGCCGGACGGGAGCTCGACGCACTGACCGATCTCTTCGGTCGTCAGCGGGTGTACGTGGAGCTGACCGACCACGGCCATCCGCTGGACTCGACCCACAACGACATGCTGGCCTCGCTCGCCGCCGATCGCGGGCTGCCCACTCTGGCGACGGGGAACGTGCACTACGCCACTCCCGCCCAGCGTCTGCTCGCCCAGACGGTAGCCGCGATCCGGGCGAACCGGAGCCTGGACGATCTGGACGGTTGGCTGCCGGCCACCGGGATGGCGTTCCTGCGCTCCGGGGCCGAGATGAGCCGGTTGTTCGCGCGCTATCCCGGAGCCGTGGAACGCACCGTGGGACTCGCCGACGAGCTGGCCTTCTCGCTGCGCCGGGCCAAGCCTGCCCTGCCCAAGCAGGAGGTGCCTGAGGGGCACACCCCGATGTCCTGGCTCCGGGAGCTGGTCTGGCGGGCGGTGCCGGGGAAATATCCCCGGCTGGACGACGCCGGCCGGGCACGGATCGAGCGCGAACTCGCGGTGATCGAGGCCAAGGACTTCCCCGGCTACTTCCTGATCGTGCACGACATCGTCGCCGAGGCCAGGCGTCGCGGCATCCTGTGCCAAGGCCGAGGTTCGGCTGCCAATTCCGCGGTCTGCTACCTGCTGGGCATCACTGCGGTGGACTCCATCCGCTACGGCCTGCCCTTCGAGCGCTTCTTGTCGGCGCTGCGGGACGAGGAGCCCGACATCGACGTGGACTTCGACTCCGATCGTCGCGAGGAGGTCATCCAATGGGTGTTCGAGCGCTACGGGCGCGAGCGTGCCGCCCAGGTCTGCAACGTCATCCAGTACCGGCCGAAGAACGCCATCCGGGACGTCGCCAAAGCACTCGGCTATTCGCCAGGCCAGCAGGACGCCTTCGCCCGCCAGGTGGAGCACTGGTCGCTGCCGAAGCCTCCCGAGGCTGTCGGTTCTTCGGTCCCTGAGTTTGTTGGTTCTTCGGTCCCTGAGCTTGTCGAAGGGACGGGTTCTGGTGGCGGAGGTGCTCCTTTCGACAGGCTCAAGGAGCGTTCTGGGCGTGTTCCTTCGGTCCCTGAGCTTGTTGGTTCTTCGGTCCCTGAGCTTGTCGAAGGGACGGGTTCTGGTGGCGGGCGTGCTCCTTTCGACAGGCTCAAGGAGCGTTCTGGGCGTGCTCTTTCGGTCGGGGTCAAGAAGCCGGGGAAACCGGAGGACGAACAGCCGATCGACGTCCCGCAGGCCGTGCTCGATCTGGCCGCCCAACTGCTCAAGGCTCCCCGGCACCTGGGCATCCACTCCGGTGGGATGGTGCTCACCGAGCGTCCGGTGGGGCAGGTCGTGCCGATCGAGCACGCCCGGATGCCCGGCCGGACGGTGATCCAGTGGGACAAGGACGATGCCGCCTGGATGGGGCTGGTGAAGTTCGACCTGCTCGGTCTGGGCATGTTGGCCGCGCTGCAGCACTGCTTCACCATCGTCCGGGACGCCACCGGCGAGGTCTGGGATCTGGCGAGCATTCCCAAGGAGGAGCAGGCTGTCTACGACATGCTCTGCCGGGCGGACGCCATCGGGGTGTTCCAGGTGGAGTCCCGTGCCCAGCTGGGATTGTTGCCCCGGTTGCGGCCCCGGCGGTTCTACGACCTGGTCATCGAGATCGCCTTGATCCGGCCCGGCCCCATCCAGGGCGGAGCGGTGCATCCGTTCGTCCGCCGCAAACTCGGCACCGAACCGATCACCTACGCCCATCCCAAGCTGAAGCCTGTGCTGGAACGCACCCTGGGCGTGCCGATCTTCCAGGAGCAGCTGATGCAGATGGCGATGGCGGTGGGGGAGTGCAGCGGCGAGGACGCCGACCTGCTGCGCCGGGCGATGGGCTCCAAGCGGGGGATCGAGCGCATCGAGTCCCTGGAGCGCAAACTCTACGAGGGGATGGCTCGCAACGGGCTGACCGGTGATGCCGCAGACCACCTTTATGCCCAGATCAAGGCGTTCGCGAACTTCGGTTTCGCCGAGTCCCACTCGCTGAGCTTCGCGCTGCTGGTGTACGCCAGTTCGTGGCTCAAACTGCACTATCCGGCGGCATTCCTGGCCGGACTGCTTCGTGCCCAGCCGATGGGGTTCTACTCGCCTGCGACCCTGACCGCTGACGCCCGGCGGCATGGTGTCGAGGTGCGCCGGCCCGACCTGCAGCGCTCAGGGGTGGACGCCGGCCTGGAGCCGATCTCGTCGGTCGAGCCCGACGGATCCTGTCCGCCGGTTGAGCCTGTCGAAACCGGCAAGACCTTGCGGCCCCCCACCGGTCTCGATTCCTGCCTCGACCCCGAACAGCCGCCGATGGACGAGTTCGACCCCGACGCGCCCGACACCGGGGCACAGCATCGCCGGGACGGCAATCTCGCTGTCAGACTCGGTTTGGCGGGCGTCCGGGGGATCGGACGGAAAGTGGCCGAGCGAATCGTCGTCGAACGCGACGCCGATGGGCCGTACTCGTCCATGGAGGATCTGGCCCGGCGTGCCGGGCTGACCGAGGAACAGTTGTCGGCGCTGGCAACCGCCGGAGCATTCGACGGCCTCGGCCTGGGACGTCGGCAGGCACTGTGGCGGGCCGGTACGGCCGCGTTGGACCAGGCGGAGAACCTGCCGGGCATGGTGGCGCCGCTCCAGCCGCCGCTGTTCGACGAGCCGACCGGCTTCGAGGTGCTCGCCGACGACCTCTGGGCGACCGGGATCGCGACGTCCGACCATCTGCTCGCCCATCTACGGCAACGGCTGGACGAGCGCGGTGTGCTGAGCTCGGCCGCGCTGCGCACCGCCGAACCCGGTCGCCGGATTCGCGTCGCCGGGTTGGTCACCCATCGGCAGCGACCGTCCACCGCCACCGGGATCACCTTCGTCAGCCTCGAGGACGAGCACGGCATGATCAACGTCGTCTGCTCCGCCGGGCTCTGGACCCGTTACCGGCGACTCATCCGCGAAGCTCCTGGCCTGATCGTCCGCGGCATCCTCGAGCGTTCGCCCGAAGGGGTCACCAACGTGCTGGCTGACTACGTCGAGTCGCTCCCGGTCGCCGTCCATCACACCTCGCGTGACTTCCACTGAGGGGGCCTGTGACTTTCTGTCAGAGCCCGGCCCTAGTTTGAGAACCGTGACACGTGAGCTTGTGGATTGGGTCGACGAGCAGATCACAGCGTCCGGCCTCGACGACGAGGTGGGATTGCTGATCCTGGCGGCGATGGAGGGCGACGACCAGCTGGATGTCTTCCTGAACAGCGGCGCCTCATCGACGCGGGTCCGTGGCTCGGTGCCGGATGCGGGTGTGACCGCGGGCGGGACGTTCCTGAGATCGATCGAGGTAGAGGGCTTCCGCGGGATCGGGGCGACCACGACCCTGCGTCTCAAACCGAAACCGGGCCTGACGATCGTGGCTGGACGCAACGGCTCGGGCAAGTCCAGTCTTGCCGAGGCCCTCGAGCTGGTGCTGACCGGAGACACCTACCGGTGGCGTGAGAAGAGCAAGTTCTGGAAGGACAAGTGGCGCAACCTCCACCACTCCCATGCCCGTATCGCGGTCGATGTCCTCGAGGAGGGAAGCGGCGCGATCACCGTGATGAGCTCGTGGCCGGACGACGCCACCGCCGTCGAGACGCGCATCACGAGGACGCAGCGAATCGTCGACGGCAAGACCCAGCCTCAGACCGACGGCATCGATGGCCTGGGATGGGCGCGTCCGCTCGAGCAGTTCCGGCCGATGCTGTCGTACGACGAGCTGGGTGGGCTGCTCGCCGACGGGCCGAGCACGCTGTACGACGCGCTGGCCAGCATCCTGGGAGTGGATGAACTCACCGCTGCGCTCAAGCGGATCCAGACTCGGCTGAAACAGCGGAAGGCGCCGATCAACGACGCGTCGACCCGCCGAAAAGAGCTGCGCGCACAAGCCGCCCACATCGCGGACGAGCGGGCCGCCAAAGCTGCTGATCTTCTGAAGAGGACGTCACCGGATTCGGCTGCGTTGCGCAGTCTGGCCACCGGAGGCGACGATGACCAGACCGGTCTGATCGCAGCGCTCAAGGCATTGGCCTCACTCTCGTCCCCGGTGACGGTGGAACAGGTGCTCACAACTGCCGAGAGGCTGCGTACGGGTGTGTCGGCGATCGCTGACAGCGTCACGGACCTCTCGCGGGTCGACCTGGAGCGGCTCGAGCTTCTCGAATCTGCATTGCGGCTGCACGCAGAACACGGCGACATGAGCTGCCCGGTATGCCAGAGGGGCACCCTGGACATCGCGTGGGCCGACGCGAGCCGGGTGGCCGCCGGGCGAGCACGACAGCAGTACGCCGCCTACGAAACTGCCAAGAAGGCTCTTGACGCCGCAGTGGCCGGGTTACGGAACCTTGTGTCGGCTCCGATTCCGGGTGTTCTGCGCAGTGCTCCTCCCGTACCCGAACTGGACGAGGCAGTGGCCTCGGCCCGACAGGCGTGGACCGAGTTCCTCGATGCCCCCGATGGGGGGAGCAACACGACACGTCTGGCGCAGGCCGATCACATCGAGCGCACCGTCGGACCACTGCTCGTGGCTCTGGAGCACCTTCGCGAACGCGCCGCCGAAGAGGTCGGGCGGCGCAACGACGTCTGGCAGCCCTTGGCGTCACAGATCGCCGCGTGGTGCGACGCTTGTGATGCGGCTGCGGCCGACGTCCCCGTCGTCGACCGTTTGGCCAAGGCCGAAGAATGGCTCAAGGAAAACGACCGGGCGCTCAAGAACGAGCGCCTGAGACCGATCACCGAGGGCGCGCGTCAGGCATGGAGCAGGCTCCGCCAGGAGAGCAACATCGAGCTCGGTGATCTGAGGCTCGAGGGGTCGGGTACGCGTCGACGCGTCCAGATCGATGCCTCCATCGACGGTGCGGACGCCGGCAACTTCGCCGTGCTCAGCCAGGGCGAGTTGCACGCGCTGGCTCTCGCGCTGTTCATCCCGCGTGCCACGATGGCTGAGTCGCCGTTCCGTTTCGTCGTCCTGGACGACCCCGTGCAGGCGATGGACCCGGCCAAGGTGGACGGCCTCGTGGACCTGCTCGGCGAACTCGCCCGGGAGCGGCAGGTGATCGTGCTCTCTCACGACGACCGTTTGCCGGCTGCCGTGCGCAGGTCGAGCGTGGACGCGACCGTGCTCGAAGTGTGCCGTGGCAAGAACTCGAACGTGACCATCCGCACCCTCAGCGATCCGGCCGAGCGCTACATCGCCGACGCGTTCGGCATCGTCAAGGAGTGGGAGGACGAGCGGCTCGAGGAACTCGCCATCCGCAGGACCTTGCCCGGTCTGCTGCGGTTCGCCGTCGAGTCCGCAGCGAAGGACGCGTTCTACGAACGCACGATCAAGACAGGTTCCGCGCTCGTAGATGTCGAACGGATCTGGGGAGATGCACACACCACCCGGTCGAAGGTCGCACTCGCGGTGGTGGGCGAGACAAGCGATCCCCGGGAGCTCGACGCCTGGCTCGGCGGCCGTCCGTACCGGAGGCCTGCGCTGAACGTCGCAGGCCCGGCGATGCACAACGGGCTCAGGGACGCCGTCCGACCACGCGACGCCGCCACGGACGTGAAGAAGCTCGTCGCAGACATCAGGAGCGCGGTGTGAACAGGCTCTTGACCATAGCGATCGCTCAGCTTCGTCAGGACGATCCGTATGCCAACCGCCGTGCGGCATGGTTCGCCCGGTCAGCCCTGGAGGACGTCATCGTCGAGCTGCTACATGCCAAGCAGGTCGATGCCGGCCCGCTGGCCAGCGGCCGCACCAAGCTCACATGCCTGGAATCCCTGTATCGCGAGGAGGATCCCGACATCGTCGCCCGGGCGCAGTACGCCTGGTCGCGGTTGAGCGAGGCCTGCCATCAGCACGCATACGAGCTCGCGCCGACGTATGTCGAGTTGGCGCACCTGGTTCGTCTCGTGATGGGGCTCTGCGGAGCTGTGCCGAACAAGGACTGAGTACTCACGGCGTAGCGCCGGGCTCCGCGTTCGCCAGCCTGCCGGCTTCGACCCGGGTAGGCTGACCAAGCGTTGGAAACCTCCGAGACAAGGAGCATCCCCATGGCGAATTCCACCGTCAGCACCGCACGCACACACTGGACCGGCAACCTGTTCCAGGGCAAGGGCCAGACGACTCTGGCCACATCAGGCGTGGCGACCTTCGACGTGAGCTGGGCCAAGCGCGCCCAGGCCGGGCAGGGCACCACCAATCCCGAGGAGCTGCTCGCCGCGGCTCTCACCACGTGTTACAGCATGGCGCTGAGCAACGCTCTGGCCGAGGACGGCCATGATCCCTCCAACATCGACACGGAGGCTGCCGTGACATTCGTGCCGGGGCAGGGGGTCACCGGCATCACCATCACCGTGAGCGGCGAGGTGCCGGGCCTGGACGCGGACGGATTCAGGGCCAAGGCCGAGTGGGCCAAGGAGAACTGCCCGATCTCGCAGGCGCTCAAGGCTGTCCCGAAGGAGTTGCGGGTCATCGACTGATCCGGACGCGACGCATCATTCCGGGCATGTGACAGGCTGGACGCGTGACGATCGTCCCACCTGACCCCGGCGAGCCGCGCCGACCCTCCGGTCCACTCGATCCGGGTGACGCCTGGGTGGTGGCGCCGACGGGAGAGCGATATTGGGGCCGGTTCGGTGCAGCAGGGTTGCTGGCTGTGGATCCGAAGCGCGGCGTCCTGTTGCAGCATCGCGTGGGCTGGAGCCACTTCGGCGGGACGTGGGGGGTGCCTGGTGGTGCGCGACACGAGGGTGAGTCGGCTGTCGACGCCGCACTGCGTGAAGCGCGGGAAGAAGCCGGAGTCGCCCGGCACGTCGTCAGACCGCGGCTGCTCAGCCTGCTCGACCTGGACTGGTGGAGCTACACCACCCTCGTCGCAGACGTTCAGGTGCCGTTCGATCCCGTCGTCGGCGACCCTGAGAGCGTCGAACTGGCGTGGGTTCCGGTTGCCGACGTCGAGACATACCCGTTGCATCCCGGATTCGGGGAGTCATGGGTTCGACTGCGCGGGCTGCTGGTTGAAAGGCCCGTCGTCGTGGTCGACGCAGCGAACGTGGTCGGCGCGACCCCGGACGGTTGGTGGCGCGACCGGGCAGCAGCCGCCGCTCGGCTCATCGAGCGGATAACAGCGCTGGCTGCGCACGGGATCGTCGCCTCGGAGTTGGGTCTCCCCGAAGACCGCTGGTTCCCGGAGATCGTCGTGGTGGTGGAGGGTGAGGCACGTGCGGTGCGTGATCCGGACGACCCGGCAGGTGGCGTGCGGATCGTCCGGGCGAGTGGGTTGGGTGACGACGCGATCGTCGCGGAGACCGAGCGCCTGGTTCGTGCGGGGGACGCGGTGACGGTGGTCACGAGCGACCGGGGTCTGGTCAGGCGAGTGGGCGAGGTCGGCGCGGAATCGCACAGGGTGCGCTGGCTGCTGGACCTGCTCGATCTTCTCGGGACGTAGGCGCAACTCAGCCGCCCGTGTGATTGCGGCCTATCGCGCGTCCTACTCGGACGTATGTTTCCTCAGCTTGACGACCATGGCCCCCGACACACCGATGACCACGGCGACCGACAGGGAGAAGCCTGCGGTGCGCACATCGATGAGTTGGCCCGCGAACACCCGCCATGCGTATCCAGGTAGCTCGCTCGGCTGATGAAGTAGTGCGCGAGACCCAGCCACGCTCTGGACAGCCGTCAGGAAGGCGGGAAGCGTCCACAGGACGATCAGGCTGATGACCCCACCGGCGGTTCGCGATCGTGGGCCGATCCCGGCCCACGCGATCGCCAGACCGGTCAGGACAGGTGGGACCCAGGCGCCTGCGACAAAAAAGGCGGTGGCTTCCGGCGTCCAGGAGTCGATCAGGCCCACCACGTTGACGAAGGCCGTGATCCAGTAGCCGACGGCCACGGCGGCGATCGTGAGACCGACGACAGCTCCGGAAACGGCGGCCGAGCCGATCAGCCTCAGCACGAGTAGGCCGACGGCGATCGATGCCACGATCACCGCGAGCATCGCGGTCAGGTAGATCGCCGATATGGCGCTGGGCAGCAGGCCGTCTGCGACGGTGACCGTGGTCTGAAACGTCGCGGCGGCATGCACGATCAGCACGCCGATGCCCATGGCCGCCACGGCATGCTGGGGTGCCGTGCGGCGCATGCAGCGTCCGACCAGCCCCACGACTCCGTACCCACAGACCAGCAGCCCGAACAGCAGCGTGACCGCGTACTGATTGAGCGGCAGCAGGGCCAACGGCATGTCGCCCGGAAGCGTGGCCTCGGCCCAGAGATTCTGCAAGGGGAGCCGCATACCTGTGACAAGCCATGGGATCAGACCGATGACAGCAGCGGCGACACCGATCAGGACGAACCAGCGAACCGGAAGAGTGCGCCGCGCGTCGTCGACCGGGGTTCGGCGGCTTCCGATGACGGTCTGTTCACCTGCCACGGGCACACCCTACTCGCCGTGGTTCGTGCGCAGCCCGGCGGCGTCTGCGGTCGGCGTCCTGGGGAAACGAAGAGGTCAACCGTGTGGCCATAGGGCGAGGGCGCGATCGATCGCGCGGTGTGCGCGGGGTGCGATCGGCTCCACGATCTCGGCCACGGGCATTCCGGGAACACCCGCTGATCGGGGGACCCGCCACGTACCGACGACCCTGCCGTCGAGGAGGATCGCAGGCCGGAAGATGCCGTTGCCTCCCGGCGTGAGCGCTTCGAGCACTGCCGGAGAGGCCACCAGCGACCGGTCGGCGTAACCCAGGATCCACTCGTCGAATCCCGGCACGAGGGTCACACCACTCCGGTCGGGTATCTGCGGATCTCCGATGACCCATCCGGGGACGTCGTCGATCCGTACGTCGGTGAGGTCGCCGACGGTGGAAGCCGCCCGCCGCAACACAGCCTTGGGCAGCTTCGTCCACCACGCGAGATCGGCTTCGGTCACCGGCCCCCGTGCGGCGACGAAACCCCGCACCACCTCCGCGAGCGAGGCCTCGGGATCGGGCGGCTGGGGCAGGGAGGCGAGTGTGAGCAATTGCTCGGATCCTGCCTCGTCGAACGGGCCCCAGCACGTGAGACCGTCGACCGACAGGTGTGCCAGCAGGTGGTATCCGCGTCCACCCGTCGTCGGGATGCCCGCTGCGTCCCATATCGCGAGCACCTGCGCTCTGCGCAGAGGACGATCGGCCAACGCGGCCCGCAGCAACTCCCGTGCCCGCTCGATCGCGTGGTCGGCGAGCCCGAGTTGGTGCCGACGACGGGCCGAGGCCCGGTGCGTGCGCTCCGCGGTGAAGTACAGCAACGTCGCCAGATGCTCCGGGGACGTGACGAACAGCGTTCCTCGCATCGGCCACGACCGCACCAGTTCACCGGCATCGAAGGACGCGCGCACCCGTGCGACCGTTGTGCCCGGCTCGGAGCGGATCGCCACGGCCCGCAGGGCGGCAGGTAGGTCCTGGCCCTGCAAAGCGACCGCACGACGGACGACCGCAGCCGGTGGAAGGCCGGAGCCTCCGAGCAACTGGGCCTGCCATCGCATCCGCCGAGCCTGCACGGTCGTGAGCTGAAGGGGCACAGCGGCAACGGTAGTCGTCTGAGTACTCGTCCCCCGGCGTTGCCGATCAGCGGGTCACAGGACTGCGCCGGCCGACCTCACCCGCACACCGAGGTGCACGAGTCACAGCTCGCGTTGCAGTCGTTCACGGCGAAGTCGTGGAGCACCATGAACTCACTGCCCGGGATCGGCACCTCCAGTGAGACCTTGCCGTTGTCGAAGGTCACCGTGTCATCGGCGAAGGCGATGGTGATGGGCAGCCTGACAGGCGCGTCGTGGGTCAGCGCGAGCCGCGTCCGTGAGGAGAGGCGCTTGTCGCCCAGCTGAGGGCTGTGGACGATGGCATCGCCCGACGTCGACACCTGGCGGAGGTCCCCCGCACGGTCGAACCGCACAGAGTTCTCGTCCGCGTTCATGCCGAGCGCATCGACGTCGTAGGCGACCACGGGGCCTATCGGGGTGTCGAGGGTGATCGGTTCGACGGGCTCCAGCGACTCGAGCTCCCCGCTGGGGTAGATGCGGAACCCGACGCGGGTCTCCATGGGCCCGATCGGTGTCTGCAGAGTCATGGTGTCGCCGGGCCAGAGCAGCACGCTCTTGATCTGACCGGTTTCGTAGAAACGGATCCCGGACACCGCCGCGGTCACGGTGCCGAACGCGAACTCGAACGAGAGCGGTTTGGCAAGGGCCCTCTCGTCGTCCTCGCTCCAGCTGTAGCTGATCTGCCCGTCGAGGGGGAAGACGCTGTCGACCTCACCGTTGCGGAAGAAGGTGACGCGCTCGGCGGGTAGCGGACCGATCGGCGTGAGGATCGTGGTCTGCTCGTCGAGGTAGACGCTGCGCAGCGCGCCGTCGGGGAAGAACGTCACCGACGACCGCGACTTGCTGCGGATGTCCGGTGGCGAGAAGCGCGGCACGAGGTCGCCGCATCGGGTGTGAATGACATTGCGCTGGTTCAGGCTGCACTCACGCAACGGGCCGTCGTCGCCGTACCGCGTGAACGAGACGATGCCTCTCAGGCTTGCGGACAGGATATGAGTCAGCGTCGGCATGGTGGCTCCTTCGGTCGACTGTGAACACTCTCGGGTCGCCGGGAGACAACCCTCACGTCGCTCGGGCGGGAGCACTCCGGCCAGGGCGCAACTTGGTTGAACGAACTACCAAGCGTCGGTGTTCACGAAGCTAACACCGGTTCCGCGTCCACGGAACTGTCTCTCAGCCGCCTAACACACGTGTAACCAACCGGTTGTACGGATGAAACACGCGCACCGGGCTTCCGTCCCGGGCGGCAGTCGCCTTCTACAGCCAGCGGCGTCCCTTGAGCAGGCCGATGAGGTGGTCGATCACAGCGGTGTCCATCCGCAGCCCGTTGTGCTCGTACTCGCTGGTCACCCAGGTGCGGCAGTCGGGGAGCAGCGCGGCGGTCTCCAGTGAGAACTCCAGGGGGACGTAGGCGTCACCGTGATAGACGGCGGCCGCGACGGGCACCTCGGCCCTGGCGAGCCGCTCGGGGAAGTACAGCTGATTCCATTCGTGATCGGCCAGCAGGTCGGCCGTCTCGGCGAACGGCTTGAGCTCGGAGTCCTCGGCGAACAGGGTGCGGTGGAGATGCTCGCCTCCCAGGAGCGTGACGTCCTCGCGGACCCGGTCGGGCATCGTCCGGTCGGCCGACCAGCGGGTGGCGACCCCGTCGGCATAGCTGGACTCGTGCAGCACCGCGTAGATCGGGTTGCGGCCCGCGAAGGGCAATGCCGCGGCGAGGTCGTGCGCGAAGGCCGATGACTCGTGATCGAGTTCCAGAAGATAGTGGATCTGCTCGATGCCGCCCTGCATGCCCAGCCGGTGGCCGATCGTGCGGAAGCGGTCGGGAGACACGAGGTCACCGTTCGGCAGGCTGATCCTGCCCTGCGCGCACAGCGCGCTGAGCTCACGTACGCGATCGCGGTCGTCCGGGAAACGACGGTAGAACCCCTCGGACTTGTCGATCATGATCTGCCAGGTGGCCGAGTAGATGTCGTCGATCGGGTGCCGGACGGCACTCAGCCCACCGGTCAGCAGCGCCCCGGCGAGCGACTCGGGGTGCACCGAGAGGTAGTGCAGCGTGGTGAAGCCACCGAACGACTGGCCCAGCACCGTCCACGTCGGCACCCCGAGGGCCTCGCGCACCAACTCGCAGTCGTTGACGATCTCGTCGGCGCGCAGGTGCGTGAGATAGTCCGCCTGGGCCCGGGCACTGCGCCCAGCGAGTGGAGCGGCAACCTGCGCCTGGGTTCCGCCGTCATCAGTGACGACGCCGGACGAGATGGGCGTCGACCGTCCTGTGCCACGCTGGTCGAGCATCACCACCTGGAAGTCCTCCAGCACCCGGGGGAGCCACGAAGGATTGGCCGGTATCAGGGTCGGACGAGGAGCTTCGGTTCCGGGCCCACCCTGGAGGAAGACGAGATAGGGCTTGCCGGCACCGCCCTCACCGGTCACGACGCGAGCGAACACCTCGATCGTCCCCGCATCGGGGTTCGCGTGGTCGAGGGGAGCGTCCAGGGTGAGGTCGGTCAGGGTCAGGCCGGGAAGGGTCGAGGTCGTCGTACGCACGTCTGTCAGGCTATGCCCTGGCAGGAGCCTCGACCCGGCTGGGTTGATCCACTGACGGAGGCCACGAAGAGCCGAGGGAATCAGCTACGCGCGGTTCATGCGCTGTGCGCGCCTCGGGATCGTCAGGAGATGACCCCGTTGCGGAACGCCCATGTGACGAGTTCAGCACGAGAGGAGAGCCCGAGCTTTGCCATGATCCTCTTGAGGTGGCCTTTCACGCTGGCAGGTTCGATGTTCAGCCGTCGTGCGACGGCTTTGGTGGAGGAGGGGCCATCGGCGAGGGCGCGCATGATCTCGACTTCGCGCGCAGTGAGCAGTCTGACATCCGGACTGATCGTAGAAGCCGGTCTTGTCGTGTGCGAGACGGCAGCGAGGACGCGCGGGGTCACTTGTGGTGAGATCATTCCCTCCCCGCGGGCTGCTGCGCGCACTGCGGTCGCATAGGTGTCGGGTGCACTGATCTTGAGCAGGAACCCGACTGCGCCCGCCTTGATCGCACCGAATACATATTCGTCGATATCGAATGCAGTGATCGCCAGCACCGGGATGTTCCACGGAGGTGCGGTGAGTATCTGTGTTGCGGCGATCCCGTCGCCGTCGGGCATCCGCAGGTCCATCAGGATCACATCCGGTGCCTGACCATGGACCGCATCTATCGCCTCGGGTCCGGAAGCAGCCTCAGCGACGACCTCGATGTCCGCGTAGCGCTCAAGCATGTGCCGCAGACTTATGCGTACGGACGCCTGGTCGTCGACGATCAACACCCGAGTCATCTCAACCGGTCTGCCGCGGCGGTTCACATCCGTAGCCGAGTTCGTCATGAGTGGGATGGCTACGGGACGCGTAGCTCGGTGAGCGGGTCGCGGCGCGCGGCGATCACGGCCGGTACCAGCGCGGCGATCGCTCCGGTAATGATCGCGAGAAGGACGAGCGCGAGGGTGAAAGTCGGCCGCGGAACTGGGAAGTGCATGACGATCATGACGGCGTGTGCCGCGAACGCGCCGACCGTGGCACCCCTCGTGACTACGGTGGTGGCTTGGGCGACAACGAGAGCGGCGATGAGTCGTTGAGATGCTCCGAGTGCGCGACGGCGTCCATAGTCCTTGCGACGGAGCGCGACGGAGGCGTAGAGGGTGGCGGCGACGAGCACCGCGCCAGCCGTGATCGCTCCCGCGAGCATGCTGCGTGAGTAGACCGAGAGTTGGTCGTCGATGAGCCCGCGCAGGCGCGCGAACGCTTCGGATGTCTGCGCGGACACCGCTTCGCTGTCCGTCTCGCCCAGGACGGAGGTAACGGCGCGGGCGAGCGGCGCGACCAGGTTCGGGGCTTCGGCGACCACGACGATCAATGTGACAAGGTCGGCTCGTTTTGTCGGGTCGGCCGTGATGGTGCCGGTCGCGTCGATGATGCCGATGGCCGACGGCTGCCGGGGAACAAGGACAACGGGATCGAGGAACTGGAGGTAGTCGGGTAGCTCCGCCGTGCCTGTGACGAGGACGTCGGCGTCATCGGCATCGCGTACCGGCCCGGCTCCGTCGACGAGCCCGAGTTGCTGCAGAGCCTTGGGGGTGGCCCAGGCGGTGGTCGCTCCGGACAATTCGGCGGACGCCGAGGGCAGGCCGATGGCCGCAGTGTCGCGGGTGGTGATGGTGCGGGCCGCGACACGGGTGCCGTCTGCGACCACCGCGGAGTGAACGTCGGAGGCCTGTCCGAACGCTCCGGCCCAGGCGACTCCATCCAGCGCGTCGATGCGGGAGAGCACCGCAGTGGTGACCTGCGCGTTCGGTTGGAGGCGGAGGATGATGGAGCGGGTGCCGGCGTCGTCGATAGAGGCGACGATGTCGGTCTGCGCGGCCACAGTGCGTCCCACCGTGAGTAGGACGACCATGACCATGGCGGCGGACACCAGCGAGGTGAACACGGACAGCGCTGGTTGGGAGCGCGCGACAGCGATCGCCTCACGGTAGACGGCGACGGCGTATGCGAGCGGGGTCATAGGGCGATCACCCGGGTACATCGTGAGATCAAGTAGGGGTCATGGGTTGCCACGACCACAGTGCCGCCTTCATGCGCAACGTGGTGGAGCACCTCGATCACAATTTCCGCGGTGGCGTGATCGAGGTTTCCGGTCGGTTCATCGGCAAGCACGATCTGGGGTGAGGCGAGCAGCGCCCGGCACAGCGCCACTCGCTGCGCCTGACCTCCAGAGATCTGTCCCGGCCGATGCTCGGCTCGCAGGTCGACACCGAAGCGCGCCATCAGCTCCCGTGCTCGAACGCAGGCGGGGGCGCGGGGTGTTCGACGATAGAGCGCGGTCTCGGTGATGTTGTCGAGCACGGTCCGGGTCGCGTCCAAGCTCGCGTCCTGGAACACGAAGCCGAACTCGGACGCGCGCAGGCGAGCCCGGTCCGTGTCGGGCAGGTGTGCGACGGGGATGCCGTCGACGAGAACCTCGCCGCTGCGGGGGACGAGCATCAGCCCGAGTAGATACATCAGGGTTGACTTGCCCGCACCAGAGGGCCCGGTCACCGCCACGATCTCCCCAGCTTCGAACAAGGCCGACCATCCCTCCAGGACGACGACGTCCGGCGAATAGGCGAAACCGAGGCCACGAGCCTCGAGACGCGTGACCACGGTCATCCCTCCCGTTCCGTGAAGGGCACGCGCACGCGCATCCCCTCGGGCACGCCCTCGACGACGCTCATCCCCTGGGCCGAAGCCACGACCGTCACCGAGTGCTTGGCGCCGTCGTCGCCGACGACGACCGCTACGCCGCTTGCGTCGGTAGACACAGCCGCCGCGGGCACCGTCAACCCCGAGGTGTGCGGCACCAACGTGATCTGTGAGGAGAACAGCGTCGTCCCACTCGTGCCCACAGCCTCTGCACACTCGTCCCCGCACACCGGGGCCGAGTCACCCGTGCCGAGCGTGGCGACCGCCGCACCGTTCTCGTCGCGCTCGACCCGTTCGATGACCGCGCCCCACGGCTCGGACGGCCCTTGCACGACGACTGCGGCATCGGAGGGCACAAGTTCTGCTTGACGGTCGTCGAGTGCGATGGTGAAACGCGGGGCCCCCAGGCCGGTGATCGCCCGCTCCCCGCCGGAGAGGATAGCCCCGGTGTAGACGGTGTCGGGATCGATGCGGATGCGTATGGGCAACTCGGGCACGAACACAATGTCGCCGAGCGCCACGGCACCACTGGGTTCGATCCCCTCACGGCTCTGCCACGAGCGCACCGCACCCACCGTGCCAACGTCAAACACCCCGTCCACATCCCCGGGCTCAAAGCCGACAGTGATGAGCATCTGTTGCAGTTGTGCCACATCGGGGCCGCTGGCGCCCAGCTGAAGATCGCGGTGCATCGGCGTGGTGCCCTGCGCGACATGTACTGGGCGGAGGTCGACGGAATACAGCTTCTGTCCCTGTGCCACTACAGCGCCGGACCTTACGTCGACGGAAGTGACGGTGCCGATCGCGCGATTGGCGACGCTGCTGGTTGCCTCCCACTCAGCGGAGGCGTTGAGCGTCAAGGATCGCGAGACCTCTCCTTGAGCCACCACTGCGGTGGTGTACGGCAGCTCTACGAGGGAGGCCTCTTCGGAGTGAAGCAACTCCGTCACCGCCCATCCGGCCACCCCGCCTACGACCAGCAGCAACACTGCGACGAGTAGAAACTCCGGCCGAGCACTCTTCCGTTCGGTCGGAGCGGGCAAGCTATGGGTAGCGGGCTCAGCCACGGCGCGGGATGAAGTCGGCCTGCGGGCAGGCGGCTAGCGGGTCCACGCCTGGCGAGGGCGTGGACCCGACGATCACTCCCCACGGGGTCCACTGGTGCCCGCCGATCGTGTCCTCGATGAACACCTCCCGCGACGGTGCCTCCTGCACGTCGTAGCCGAGCTCCTGCAGGCATTCCGCTTCAGTGAGCACCTTCTGGTACAGCTCGTCCCACGATTCCTGCGACCACTCGTTCACCGGAACCGCCGCATCTCGAATGGGCGCGTTGCACGCCGACCAATCTGCATTGAACTGACCTGTCTGAGAGGCATCGCCCTCGGACAGGAGACCACCGTTCTCCGACGGCGTCACGTCCCACCCCTTGTTCACCATGCAGTCGTAGACGTACCGATCCAATTGCTCTCCAGTCATGGTCGAGAAGTCTGAATTCTCGTACCCGGGGGTTGCCGAGGCCGCGCACCCTGTGAACAGGATCACCAAACTCAGCATGCTCGCAAAGATCAGACGCATCTCGCTGAGATCTCTCTCTAGAACCCGCAGCCGTATTGAGCGAACTCCACACTGTCGGACGTCGACACGGTCGCCGCCGTCGAATTGAGATAGGTTGACCGGAAAGTCGTCGTCCGCACATAGGATACCCAGCGCTGAGAGTTCCGTTGGGAACTGGAACCGGAATAGATGACGTGCAGTTGATCTCCGGATGAACCCAACATGGTCGCCACGTAGCTCGCACCACAAGCGCGGGGCTCATTCCAGACCTTCTCCCCGTACGCGTGGGCGGCGGTGGCGCTCCCGAACATCAGCGCGACAGTGGCGCCGGTCCCGATAAGTGCGTTTCCAAGCATTCTTTTTCTGTTCATGTCTTGTTCATCGCCTTTCTGTTCGTCGTCGCTGTCGGTAGCGAATTGTGAAGCCGACGACTCATTCGTATCGTGCCGATAACACACGTCGATAGCCCCAAAAGGAGTAATCCCCAATGATGCGGTCAGCCGGCGCGGATAGGGCGGGATGAGTTGTGGGGAAGGGCATCGCGAGGCCGAGGACAACTCGTTGGCACATGCTGGCGACCGCGGCGCGGGCGGCGGTACCGGCGAGCCGCTCGAGGACCGAACCCGAGCCGACGCCCAACCGGCGGGAGGGACCGATGAACATCCTGGTGCCCGGTTCCGATTCGCTCACCTCGGACCTCAACGACGGCGCCCGCGCCGACGTGATCCGCGTGGGGCAACTAGGCGCGGATTGTGGCCGCATGAATCTGGTCTCGATTCGGTCTGGTCGGAAGGCCCCGTCGTGCTGGCCTATGCGCGCGAGCGCTACGGCTTGCCGAACGGTGACCTCGACCGAACCGAACGACACCGTGCCCGCCTGACTGGCATCGTTGATCGGCTCGCGCAGCGCGCCCGGGATATCCCGATCAGATGTTCGACCTAACGGCCCAGCTGTGGGCGCAGGATGCCGTCTGGCGTGCGACGCCCGCCGTCGTCCGGCTTTCGCCGGATCGTAAGGGGGTGCCGGATCATGAGGGGTAATGGCCATACCTGTCCGAGTGCCCGGGAATGTGGTGGGCTGTAGCCATGTTCGGAGCCGTTATCCATGCCCCTGGGGACGTTCGCTACGAGGAGCGTCCCGATCCCACGATCCTGGAACCGACCGATGCAGTCGTCCGCACGGTTGCGGCCTGCGTCTGCGGCTCTGATCTCTGGCGCTACCGCGGTATCGCGCCGGTGCCGAAGCCGACGGCGATCGGCCACGAGTTCTGCGGAATCGTCGAGTCGGTGGGGGACGCCGTGACCGGCGTGGCGGCGGGGGATTTCGTCGTGGGTGGATTCAACCCGAGCGACAACACGTGTCCGGTGTGCCGCAAAGGAGCACAGGCGAACTGTCTGCACGGTGACCACTACGACGGATGTCAGGCCGAGAAGATCCGGATCCCGCTCGCCGACGGCACTCTGTTGAAGGTGCCGGAGCCTCCCGCCGACGACCTGATCCCGAGCATCCTGACGCTGTCCGACGTCATGTGCACCGGGTGGCATGCGGCGGTGAGCGCTGGTGTCGGCCCGGGCACCAGTGTCGCGGTGGTGGGCGACGGCGCCGTCGGCCTGTCTGCAGTGCTCGCAGCCCGTCAACTGGGGGCTTCCACGGTGATCGCGATGAGCAGGCACGCCGATCGGCAGGCGGTGGCGGTCGGGTTCGGGGCGAGCCATGTCGTCGCGGAGAGGGACGAGGCGGGCGCTGCTGCCGTGAAGGAACTCACCGAGGGAATCGGCGCGGATTGCGTGCTGGAGTGCGTGGGCACCGAGGGCGCTCGGTTGCAGGCCGCCGCGTGTGTTCGTGACGGTGGGAACATCGGCCTGGTCGGGGTGCCACACGGGGAACTGCCGCTGGGTGGATTGTTCTGGCGGAACGTCGGGATCAAGGGTGGCCCTGCTCACGTCCGGTCGTATCTGCCGCACTTGCTCGATCTGGTGCTCACACGCGCGATCAACCCCGGTGTGGTGTTCGATCTCGAACTTCCGTTGAGCCGGGTCGCCGAGGCCTACGCCGCGATGGACGAACGCCGCGCCATCAAGGTTTTGCTGCGGCCCTGATCCCACGGCGACCAGATGAACCGCTGACCAGCGACAATGGGGCCATGAAGAGGCCACACGCGCGTGTACTCCTCCGGGTCGCCATCGTCGGTGTTGTCGTCGTCCTGGCGGTGTGGCTGCTGATGACGTGGACCGGACTGGCCTTCTGGAACACGAAGAAGGTGCCCTACACCACCGCATCGGTGACCCTCACCAGAGGAACCTGGCTGCTCGTCGACTTCGGGGTTATCAACTCGTCCGTCGGGGACGACTGGGTGCTCGTCTCCGAGCCCGACCCTGACGTGCTGGGGGAGCCGAAGACCGAAGGCGAGTATCTCGGCGAGAAGGGAAGCACCGGAGGCCGGAACACGCGCCTGTACAGGTTCGCCACGGTCGGGCCGGGCACGGCGGTCCTCGACTTCGAATACCGTTTCCGCGGCAATGTGCCCGATGACCAGGCGGAGCGGAAGACCGCGCACATCGTCGTGGATGTGGAGCCTCGCTGGCCGTTCCGGTGATGCGGGACGCGGTGCACCCGGGCCTCGCGTCACCCCAGTAGTGGGGCGATCTCCGCGTAGCCGTCGTCCACCACGCCGACCGGGTCGGTGCTGCCCCCGATCAGGGCGACTCTGCGATGCTGCTCGTCCCATGCCGGCCAGTCGGGGCCGTCGCCGCGGACGAGGGCGAGGGCGGCGCCGTGGAGCGCGCTCGCCAACTCTCGCGGCGGGGCATCCCCGGTGAGCGCCGGCACATGGCCCTCGTCGAGGACATCCCAGAAGAACGGCAGATCGAGGCAGTGGATCGCGCCGCCCTTCGTCGGTGATTTCCACGCGAACCGATAGGCGCGAGTGGATGCGCCACCGGCCAGACGAGCCCGGGCCACGCCGACGACCAGTCGCCGGAAGACACGGTCGGTGACGTCCTGGTCGAGCACCGCCTCGGCTCCTTCGACCCCGGACTGCCGCTGAGCGTCGCGGTAAGCGCGCAACTCATGCCCATGCAGACCGGTGGCACGCAGGACGAGGCCGGACGGCACGAAGTGCAGCCAGGACGGGAGCGACTCCGCCGGGAGAACAATTTCGTTGTCGTTCGAGCCGATGACGAGGGTTGCCTGGCTTCCGACACCGTGGGACAGGGCGTCGAGTGTCGGCTCCGGCACGAGGTCGCCGTCGACGACCGGCGAATACGACGGGGAACGCTCGATGAGCGCCGACAAGGGGGTGCCGTGCGGACGCGCAGCGGCCATCTGCTCGGCGAGCACCCGGTGCTCGGGGACGGAGGCCAGCCCGTCCCGGGTCGCCGCGACCCCCAGCCGTTCGGCGAGCCGGACGGCCGCGTCCTCGGCCTCCGCCAGATCACGCACCGGCAGCGCGGGCGAACTAGCCCACACGGCGCGGAACAGCGACTGCGCGGCGGGCATCCCCAGCAGGGTCAGTACAGCCCCGCCACCGGCGGACTGCCCGGCGAGCGTCACTCGTCCAGGGTCACCGCCGAACGCCGTGATGTGCTCCTGCACCCATTCGAGGGCGAGCAGCCAGTCGCGTACGCCGCGGTTCGCCGGTGCGCCGGGGATCGCTCCGAACCCGTCGAAGCCAAGACGGTAGGAGATCACCACGGTGACGACGCCACCACGGGCGAAGGCGGCGCCGTCATACCACGGGCTCGCGGGCGAGCCGCCGATGTAACCCCCGCCGTGAATCCACACCATCACCGGCAGGCGCGCTGCGGGATCCACTGCGGGTGTGTACACCGAAACGGTGAGTACGTCGTCCCCGGGCACTGCCAGCTCGGGGACAAGGCCGGGGGTGGCCTCGCGCAGTGGGGTCGGGCCGGGGCGGGTCGCGGGTCGCACCCCATCCCAGGGACGGGCCGGCACGGGAGGCAGGAAACGGAGCGGGCCGACGGGCGGTTCCGCGAAGGGGATACCGAGAAACGCGTCATGCCCCTCGCGATGCACGCCGAGGACGCGGCCACTGGGTGTCGTCACGATCGGATCGTCCTGTTCGGCCATGAGATTCCCTTCCCTCGGTCAACTCAGGAGGCGTGGTGAGTTGCTGCAAGCGTAGGAGGGGATTCGGGAACGCGTCCGTCGTACTCGCGATCGTCGACCGTGGGCGCGTGGCACGAGGTCAGCCGCGGCTCGTGTTCCGCGCCCTCGAACGCAGGTGGCGGAGCATGCGTGCGTCGACGAAGCCCACGGCGTTCGCGGCGGATTCGACCGTGGCGCCGGAGGCGATGAGACCATCGCGCAGGCGATCTGGGACGCACTGTTCGGTCTGGATGCCCGCGATCACGAGATCGGTCGCCCCGGCCGTTGCAGGTGCTGGGCGAGGTTGGTGGTCGTGAACGCGTTGCGTGAGGTCTTCGTCACCACGACGTCGCCGGGGTCCGCCGCGAGACCGTCCATGAGGCGCACAAACCCGGACGCCGGATCGAACGCGCTGCCGGTGCCCGGTTCGGCATGCAGCACCCACGCCACTTCGTGGCCGAGCGCTCGGGCCGTACCGACCAGCCGGTCCGCTCGCCTACACTCACCCCCATGGGTCAGTTGCTCGCCGCGTGCGTCGTCCGCAGGCTTCACGACGATCCCGGCAAGGTCGGCACGACGGCGATCGACAAGGGTCCGGTCGAGGGGCCGGTGAAGGTCGGCACGCTCGGGCTCTACGCCGACGTCCAGGCCGACCGTCGGCACCACGGCGGCGAGTCACAGGCGGTCTATGCCTACGCGGACGAGGACGCCGCATGGTGGGCGTCCGAGTTGGGCCGCGACATCCCGCCCGGCTACTTCGGCGAGAACATCCGGGTGGCGGGCCTGGAGGTCTCGAATGCGATCGTCGGGACGCGATGGCTCATCGGTGGGTCGGTCGAACTCGAGGTGACCAAACCGCGCACGCCGTGCATGACCTTCGCACGGTGGATCGGGGAGGACGGCTGGGTACGGCGCTTCTCGGATGCCCGGCGGCTCGGGACCTACCTGCGCGTGGTCCGGACGGGAAGCATCAGCGCCGGTGACGCCGTCGAGGTCGTCCACATCCCCGAGGGTGCGCCGACGATCCTCGATCTCTACGACGGCGTGAAGGGCTGAGCACGCCTCGCTTCTGCGAGTCGGCACCGGGGTGGTTCGATCAGGACCGGCGCGTCGGAGCGAGGAAGAAGTCCAGTTCGTGGCGCATGGAGCGCTCGAATCCTGCCCGCATCCGTGCGCGCTGCTCGATGCCCGCGTCCTGGGCGGCCCGGTCGGTGATGGCGATGGCAGTTCTTGTCGCCTCGTCGAAGGCGGGATCCGCATAGGTGCGGAGCCAGTCGTGGTACGGGTGTGCCGCGTGGTCGGACGACACCATCCGCCGTCCGAGGTCGGCGTACAGCCAGAAACACGGCAACAGTGCCGCGACGATCTCGGCGTAGGCGCCGGTGCCGGCGACGGCATGCAGGTGGTTGGTGTAGGCCAGCGTCGTCACGCCCGGTTCGTGCACGGCGCCGTCGAGGTAGGAGCGGTGCAGCTGGGTCTCGGTGGTCAGAGCGTTCTGGGCGCATTGTGCCCAGAACGCCTGTTCGGTGATCGTGGGCGCCAGCGCGCTGGCCCGTGCGAGCACCCGGGAGTAGTCCGCGAGGTAGAGGGCGTCCTGTGCCAGATACCACCGGAACCGGGCTTGATCGAGTGAACCGTCCTGGAGGCCGCGGATGAACTCGCACTCGTCGACCCGGGCACGGACGTCGTTCGTCAGCGCCCAGACGCCGTCGCACCAGCCCGCACCGGGCAGGTGCGGGCGAAGCTCGTGGAAATGATCGACGGGTCCGTTCCCGTGCCCGACGTGGAGGCTCTCACCGTGCTCGATCGCCCCGACGAGCCAGGCCTTCGCCCGGACGAGCGCGTCCGGCCACGACAGCCCGGACGCTGCGAGGGTGGCCATCGCCGACGACAGGGAACAGCCGGTGCCATGGGTGGTGCTGGTGGGGACCCTCCGGCCGACGATCGTGGTCGTCCCGCTCGCGGTGACGATCGCGTCCGGGCAGTCGTCCGACGGAAGGTGGCCCCCCTTGAGCAGCACGGTCGTGCCGCTGCTCGACGCGAGCCCGGTCGCCTGGACGACGGCCTCGTCCCAGGTGGTCGCGGGCGTGGCGCCGGCCAGGACGGCGAGCTCGGGGATGTTGGGGGTGATCAGGTCGACCCGGGTGCACAGATCACGGATCGCATCCGTGGCCCGGCGGTCGATGAGCGCATCGCCGCTGGTGGCGACCATGACCGGGTCGAGGACGATGATCGGCGGTCTGGTGCGTGACAGCCAGTCCGAGACGACGGCGATCAGCGGGGCCGAATGGAGCATGCCCAGCTTGACCGCGTCGATCCGGACGTCGTCGCTCACCGCCTCGAGCTGCTCGGTCAGGAACTCCACCGGCGGCACGTGCACGGCTCGGACGCCCTGGGTGTTCTGCGCGACGAGCGCTGTCACGACGGCCATGCCGTAGCCGCCGAGCGCTCCGATCGACTTGAGATCGGCGTGGATGCCGGCCCCGCCCGTCGGGTCGGTGCCGGCGATGCTCAGCACGCGCGGGATCATCGCGGAACCGCCTGCGCTGCGACCTGAATCCCGTCACGAAGATCCCGTGCCGCCCGTGTCGGGTCGTCTGCGTGGCAGATCGCCGAGACGACGGCGACTCCCGCGGCTCCCACCGCGCGGAGCACCGGCACGTCCGCCGGGACGATGCCGCCGATCGCGACACAGGGCAGGGGAGAGGCGGCCGCGAACGCGGCGAATCCGTCGACACCGAGCACCGGTGGATGGTCGGGTTTCGAATCCGTCGCGTGAATCACCCCGACCCCGAGATAGTCGACGGTCCCGGTCGGCATCGTCCTCGCTTCGGCCAAGTGGGACGCGGTGTTCGCGGTCCAACCGATCAGCGCGGTCGGCCCGAGCACTCTTCGTGCGGTGGTGGGCGAGATGTCGTCCTGCCCGACATGGACGCCGTCGACCCTGGCACCGGCATCGATGGCGGCGAGTGCCACGTCGACGCGATCGTTCACGATCAGCGCGGCTCGTCCCCGAGTGATCTGTGACAACGCGCATGCCTGGGCGATCAGCTGCCGCGCGCTTGCGTGCTTTGCACGGAGCTGGACCACCGTGACGCCGCCGGTGAGGGCGTCGGCGACGACGTCGACGAGACGCGGGAACGGGAGTTCCTCGTCGGTGACCAGATGAAGCCCGAGATCGAACCGCCCGGTCATCGCAGGGCCTCGATCGCCGAGGCATCGAGCGGATGCCGGACAACACGGCCGGGTTCTTCGAGCGAGGACGGCTCGAGTGCCGCAAGCGCGTCGAGGAATCCCACGGCGAAGCTTCCCGGCCCGTCCGCGCGAGCGGCGGCTGTCTCCGAGGCCGCCGCGTACACGGCCGAAGCGGCGACGGCCGAGGACAGCGGCGTGCACACACCGAGGAAGGCGGCCATCACCGCCCCCAGCGAGCAGCCGCCCCCCGTCACCCGGGTCAGCAGGGCGTCGCCGCCGTGGACGCGGACGATCACAGCGCCGTCGGTGATGATGTCGACCGGGCCGGAGACGGCGACCACCGCACCCGACCGACGCGCGATCGTCGTGGCTGCCGCCAACGCGGTCTCGGGGGAGTCGGTCGCGTCGACGCCTCGTCCGCCTTCACCGGTTCCCGCGAGCGCGAGTATCTCCGAGGCATTGCCCCGGACGATCGCGGGACGACCGGCCAGCAACTGCGAGGCCAGAGCGGTTCGCACGGGCAGGACTCCGATCGCGACCGGGTCGAGCACCCATCGACGAGTGGCGGCGGGTACCTCGGCCGCTGCCGCGCGCTGCTCCGAGGTGGGTGTTCCGAGGTTCACCAGCACCCCGTCCGCGATCGAGGCGAAGAGCCCCGACTCGGCGGGGATGTCGACCATCGCGGGGGTCGCCCCGAGTGCCAGGAGCACATTCGCCGTGAAGCCGGTGACCACCGAGTTGGTGATGCACTGGACTAGGGGGTTGTGGGCGCGGAGCAGGCTAAGGGCCTCACCCGGTGATGATGTGGACGATATGACAGCGTTCATCGCTTGACTTCCCTTCGCGAGTCCTAACTCGATCAGGTTCTACGGGTGTGATCTCAGCCCCTGAACACGGGCACCCCGAATCAAAGCGTCACTCTAGCAGCCCTCGCACCACGTGGAGCGCGGGGCGGTGTGCCGGGGGCCTGTCGGCGGCGACCGGTGCGCCGTAGACTCGGCGCGTGGCCACGACGGAGGAGATGTCGAGATCGTTCGGCCGTGCGGCCGAGGCGTACGAGTCAGGCCGGCCTGACTATCCGCGGGACGCGGTGGAGTGGATGCTCGAACCCGTCGCGGGGGAGGGGTCCCGTGTCCGGGTCGCCGATGTCGGTGCCGGCACCGGCAAACTCACCAGGGCCGTCACGGCGTTGGGACACGATGTGGTCGCGATCGATCCCGACCCCCAGATGCTCGATGTGCTCGGACGCGTGGTCGCGGGTGTACGGGCCTTCGTCGGCTCGGCCGAGAGCATCCCTCTTCCCGATGCTTCGGTGGATGCTGTCGTACTCGGCCAGGCATGGCACTGGGTCGAACCTGTGACGGGTTCCAGGGAAGTCGCCCGGGTGTTGCGGCCGGGCGGGGTCCTCGGCCTGATCTGGAACATCCGCGACGGGACGACACCGTGGGTCAGACACCTGACCGACATCATGGGCGGAAGCCACGCGGAGCGCATGCTCGCCGCGTCCCCGCCGGAGGTTGCCGAACCGTTCGGAGTGCTCGAATCGACCCAGTGGCGTTGGTCCTGGCCCGTCACGCGCCGCGGGATCTACGACCTGGCCCATTCGCGCAGTTCAGTCATCACCGCGCCGGAAGCCGACCGCGCGCGCATGGATGCACAACTCGGTGAGCTACTCGGCGACCTCGGGACGACCGAGGATGCGGCCATCGAGCTTCCGTACGTCACGACGGCGTTCCGCGCCGTGCTCCCGGGCGCCCACGACTGAGTCCCCTCGTGGTGCTCCGGTGGCTGTTCACGCGGGCCGCGTGACCTCCCGCGGGTCGTGTCGCTTCCCGCGGGCCGTACATCACCTGCGTGAGTACGCGACGCCCGCGGGAGCCGGGGTCGCTGTTCCCGCGGGCCGCCTGGATACGCGGCCGCATCTACGCTGGGGCGTGTGAGCGAGCGAGCTTCGGCGTCCGGCATGGGGGTGAACCTCGCACGGATCGTGGTCATGGCCCTGGTGGGCGCCTGTACGGGGATCGCGGTCAGCAGGCTGCTCGACTGGCCGTTCGTGATCGTCGCGGGCTGGGGCGCCGGCTGCCTGGTGTACGTCGTGTGGGTCTGGGTCGCTGTGTGGGGCTTCGACGCCGAGCGGACGCGCAGTCATGCTCGGCGTGAGGAACCGGTGCGGGCCATCAGCGACGGCCTCATACTCTCGGCCAGCCTCGCCAGCCTTGTCGCGGTGCTGCTCCTGTTGCTGCACTCCTCCTCCCAGGCGGAGACGCGAGCCACCGCGGCGATCTTCGCCGTCACCAGCGTGGCGCTCTCGTGGGTGCTCGTCCACACCCTGTACGCGTTGCGCTACGCGCGGGAGTACTACAGCGAACCGACCGGCGGCATCTCGTTCAACCAGGCCGAGCCGCCCCAGTACAGCGATTTCGCCTACCTCGCGTTCTGCCTGGGGATGACCTTCCAGATCTCCGACACGAACCTGTCCAGCACGCGGCTGCGCAAGATCGTGCTGTCGCACACCCTGCTGTCGTACCTGTTCAACACGGTCGTGATCGCGGCCACAGTCAACCTGGTCATCAACCTCGCGACGGCGGTGTGACGGTCTCGGGTGCAGTGTCGCGTCCTGGTGCTCGGGAACGAGCCGGCTCGATCCCAAGGACGATCGACGCGGCGTCAGCCGAGGACGACGAGGAACCCCAGGACGGCGCTGACCACCGCGAGGACACCGAGCACGACGGCCGGGGTCGGCGCCTCCTTGCGGCGGAGATGCACCGCGACCGCACCCACCATGGTGATGGCGAGCCCGACCGCGGCCAGAGGCGTGAGGATCGGGGCAATACCCGTTGCCAGAGGAAGGACGAGTCCCAGTGCACCGAGGATTTCCGCCGACGCGATCAGCTTGATGACACCGGCGGAGAAGTCGTCCACCCAGGCCATTCCCGTGGTGCGCAGGGTCTCCCTGCTCCTGGTGAGTTTCGTGCCGCCGGCCATGAGGAAGGCGATCGCCAGCACGACATTGACTATCCACAACGCGATCTGCATGATGTGGTTCCCCTTGCCCTCGATCGCGGGACTGCACTGACGCATGTCATTCCAGCACATGACGGACGAAACGCTAGCGGTTTCAATCATCTGCTCCCGTGTGCGCCTGTGAACAGCTGTTCCTGTCGAGTTCCAGCACCGTGTCGATACCGATCCGCCGGAGGAACGCATCGTCATGACTGACCACCAGGAGCGCTCCCCTGTACGCGTCGAGTGCCTCGGCCAGCTGCTCGACGCTGGTGAGGTCGAGGTTGTTCGTGGGCTCGTCCAGGACGAGCAACTGGGCGGGCGGGTCGGCGAGCAGCAGCCGGGCGACGGCGACCCGGAAGCGCTCCCCGCCCGACAACGTGCCCACCGGACGATCGACGCTGTCACCGCGGAGCAGCAGCCTGGCGAGCTGGTTGCGGACCGTCCCCGCCGGAAGCCCCGCCGCGACGGCTCGCACGTTGTCCAGGGCACTGGCCTGATCGTCCAGCCCGTCCAGTCGTTGGGGCAGGTAGCCGACGCGGTCGGTCAGCAGCGACCCCGACGGACCGCCGGGCATGGGTGGCCGACCGTGGACGAGGTGCTCGATCAGTGTCGTCTTCCCGGAGCCGTTGGGGCCCGTGATGGCGACGCGCTCGGGTCCCTGGACCACCACCACGCGGCCTGCGTCCCGGATCTCGGCCATCCGCCGCCCGCGTGGCACGCCGGGATCGGGAAGCACGAGGCGGATGTGGTCGTCCTCCCTCACGCGCGCGTCGGCGGCGTCAAGCGCGGCCTGCGCAGACTGCACCTTGTCGTCCAGTGTGGAGCGCAGCGCGGCCGCTGACACCTGGGCCTTGCGTGCGAGGCTGCCCGCGAGGATGCGCGGCAGGCCGCCGTCCCGCTGTTGCTTACGCCCCGTGCGCTCCCGATGCGCCAGTTTCGTCTCGGCCTCGACGCGCTGGCGCTTCTCGGCCTTCAACGCCTGTTGGGCGGAGCGCGCCTGCTGGACGGCGGCAGCCTGCGCCTGGTCCAGATGTTCCTTCCAGGCGCTGTAGGGGCCACCGAACGTCTCCAGGCGTCCGTCGTACAGTTCGGTCGTCGCGTCCATGTGTTCCAGCAGGTCGAGGTCGTGGCTGACGACGACCAGGGTGCCGGGCCAGTCGTCCACGAAACCGGCCAGCCGTGCCCGCGTGGGCCGGTCGAGGTTGTTGGTCGGTTCGTCCAGCAGCGTTGTCGGGGTGCGGCGGATGCGCAGGCCGGTGATGGCGATGAGCATCGCCTCGCCTCCTGAGACCTCCTGCACCCGGCGGTCGAGGTCGTCGGCGGTGAAGCCGATCTGTTGCAGGGACTCGTCGGCGCGGACCTCGATGTCCCAGTCGTCTCCGATGGCGTCGAAATGACGCTCGTCGGGATCACCGGCCTCGACGGCCCTGATCGCGCCGAGCACTCGGTCGATGCCGAGAAGCTGCGCGACAGTCGTGTCGGGCTGAAGGGTGAGCGTCTGCGGAAGATATCCGACCTCACCGCTGACCTCGATGCGGCCCCCGGTCGGGTGCAGATGCCCGGCGATCAGCCGGAGCAACGTGGACTTGCCGGAGCCGTTGCGTCCGATCAGGCCAGTGCGGCCGGTACTGAAAGTGCCGTCGACACGATCGAGCGCGACTGTGCCGTCGGGCCATTCGAATGTCAGGTCGCGCAACACGATCGAGGCGCGTGGAACGGGGGAGTTCATGGGCATTGCCTGGGGTTCTCCTTCTGCCGCGGGTGGGCGAGGGACGCCGGCACACATCGCCCCTTGTGCGGGCGATGGTGTGGTAGGTGAAAGGACGCGGAGCCGACGCGATCATCCGGGCGAGACCTCGGAGAAAGGGCGATACAGCGTCATGTGGTGACGGGCGCGCAGTGGGACGGAGAGGAGGGCCATCCACCGCGGCGTAGATCACGCTTCAACGGGTGGAGGCCACCGGCGATGCGGTGGCTAGATTCTGTCGACCTCGATCTCCATGCGGCGAGCCTATCAGCCGGGGCGAGCCGGATGATGACGAGAGACCTCGACTCGGGGATCGGCAAGCGCATTCCAACCCCGGTGCGAGCCTTCCGAGACCTGCTGCTAGCCTGCTCAAGTCGGTCGCATCACCACGATGCAAGGGAATCCGGTGTGAATCCGGAGCTGGCACGCAGCGGTAAGGACGACGTCTGGCAGCACTACGCCACTGGAGAGATCTGGGAAGGCGCTGTCGGACGGATGACTCCGAGCCCGAAGACCTGCCGACGACGTATGGGCCGTGGTCACGTGAACTGACTGGAAGCCTCACCGAACCGACTCGTTCTGTGACTGCGGCGCCACTATGGAAGGACGTTGCCGTGGCGCAACTCGAATCACGAAGGTCCAGAGCCCGAATCAGACTGTCTGCCGCAATGGCCGCGGCCGTTCTGCTGATCACCGCCGGATGCGGCTCGTCCGGCACATCCTCGGACGCCGGCTCGCAATCCGGCGAGAGCCCCACGACGCTGACGTTGGCGACCGGGTTCAGCATCGACGACATAGATCCGCTCGACAACGGGTTCTGGGGCAACGAGTTCGGCTGGAGCGAACTGCTGATGCGGCCGGTGCTGGGCGGTGACCCCGAGCCGTGGCTGCTCGAGAAGCTGGAAAGCGTGGACGACCTCACGTGGCGGCTGACGCTGAAGGACGGGATCAGGTTCCAGAACGGCGATCCGCTCGACGCGCAGGCACTTGCCGCCGTCATGGCCTACCAGCTGACGGAGAACTCGGGGCTGGCGCCGATCGCGGACGCGACGGTCGAGGCGACCGGCGACCTGGAGGTGACGTTGACGACGTCCGCGCCGGCCCCCAACATGCCCTTCACGCTGGCCGACGAGTCCAAGTTCGTCATCTACGACCAGGACGCCTATGAGGGGGCGAAGGGAGACCCCGAGGCGCTGATCGCGGCCCAGATCTACACCGGTCCTTACGTGGTGGAGTCCCTGGACTCGCAGGAGCTGGTCATGCCTGCGGACTCCGACTACTGGGGCGGCACACCCGCGCTGCAGGAGGTGACGGTGAAGTTCATCGCCGAGGAGGATTCCCGCATCCTCGCGGTGCAGAACGGCGAGGCCGACCTCGCACTGTATCCGCCCACCAAGGCCGCCAAGAATCTGGCCGGACGCGAGGACTCCTACTGGGTGACCGGCACCCCCAAGGGCCCCACCTTCCAGCTGAACCTGAACCAGAACCAGCCGGAACTCGCCGACGTGGACGTGCGCAAGGCAGTGCTGAACGGCATCGATTACCGGGAACTGGCCGAGGACGTCATGGGCGGGCTCTACCAGGTGGCCACCGGCATGTACTCGCCGAACGCCTCCTATGCGGTCGACATTCAGCAGACCGACCTGGACGCGGCGGCGTCCTACCTTGCCGCGGCCGGATACCAGAAGGACGACTCGGGCCGGATGGTGAAGGACGGACAGCTCCTGACGCTGACGCTGCTCACCTACCCGAGTCAGCCCGACACGGACACGCTCGCGCTGGCGATCCAGTCGGAGCTCAAGGAACTCGGCATCACCATCGAGATCAACCAGGTACCCGATCTGAGCGCGGCGATGAGCGATTCCGGAACCGACTGGGATCTGGCGATCGCCGGCAACGGCACCACGTCGTTCGCGGGCGATCCGATCAGCTCGCTGCAGAACTACTTCGCCAGCGACGGGCCCAAGAACTTCTACGGCATCGACGACCCGGAGCTCGACACGCTGATCGATCAGGTCGCCGTGGAGATGGACACGGACCAGCGCGACGAGTTGTTGCGCGAGATCCAGAGCAGGGTCGGTGACGGGGCGTACATGGGTTTCCTGGGCATGCGGATTCCCGGCGTGGTCGCCGGACCGGCCTGGGCCGGCTATCAGGTGCCGACGGCGAACCTCTGGGTCGACGCCGACACCTCGGCCGACGCCTGACCTGATGGCTCGGATCGTGCTGCGGCGCCTTTGCGCCGCAGCCGCCACGCTCGTGATCACCAGCATCCTGGTCTGGGCCATGCTCATGCTCGCCCCGGGCGACCCGGCCGAGGGCGTCCTGCGGGCCAGGGGAGTACTGGAACCCGACCCGAACCAGGTGGCGGCGATGCGCGCGGAACTCGGGTTGGACGATCCTCCGGCGCTGCGGTACTGGAACTGGCTGGTGGCCTGGATGCATGGGGACTTCGGGATCTCGTGGAAGTCAGGCCGCCCCGTGGTGGAGGAGATCGCCAAGCGGCTCCCCGCCACGGGCCTGCTGACCGGCGTGAGCATGGTCCTCGCGGTGGTGCTGTCGGCGGTGTTGGGGATCGCCGCCGCCAGCGCCCACCGGCGCCTGGCCGACACGCTGGTCCGTGTCGTCACGCTGGCCATGGTCATCGTCCCGAGCTTCCTGTTCGGTCTGCTCGTGCTCAATGTGCTCGTGCTTCGTCTGAAGTGGGGAGTGGTCGTCTCCGACGGCACGTGGCGCACTGTCGGGTGGCCCGCGATGACGCTTGCCTGCGGGTCGGCCGGTTATTGGGCGCGTGTGCTCCGGGCCGCGATGCTGGAGGCCAGGTCTGCCCCCTACATGCAGATCTGCCGCGCCCGCGGAGCCTCGTCGGCGCGCCAGCTGCTCGTCCACGGGCTACCCAATGCCTTGCCGCCCTGGGTGACGGTGGTCGCGATGGGCGCGGCGGGATTGCTGGGCGGGGCCCCGATCGTCGAGGCGGTCTTCACCTGGCCCGGCATCGGGGCGTACACGGTGCAGGCGATCAATGCCGGGGACGCGCCGGTGGTCGTCTGCTACACGATGCTGGCGGTCACGACCTTCGTCGTTGTCAGCGTGCTCACCGACATCGCGTTGACACTGCTCGATCCACGGTTGCGGAAGGCACCCGGAGGTGTGGTCGCATGAGTGTGATTCTCGCCACCCTGGGCAGGAACATCGCCTGGGAGGAGAGCCGGACCAGTGGCCTGCTGGGACGCCTGCTGCACCATCGCGGTTTCGTGCTCGGCGCGGCCGGGGTGGTGGTGCTGGTGGGTGTGGCCGCATTCGGCCCGTCGCTGGTCGGCGATCCCGATGCGACCCGGTACTCGGAGCAGCTTCTGGCGCCTTCCCTGCAGTTTCCGCTCGGCACCGACTCCGACGGACGCGACGTGCTCGCCCGGACGATCTACGGGGCCCGGGTATCGATACTCGCCTCCCTGGTGGTCTTCGCGGTCACGACGACGATCGGCATCTGCCTCGGGGTGGGCGCGGGCCTGATCGGCGGTTGGGTGGATACCGTCGTCTGCCGCTGCTGCGACGTGATGCTCGGGCTGCCCTCGCTGGTCATGGCGCTGGCGATCGTCGGCGCGCTCGGCCCCGGGCTGACGAACCTCGTCCTCGCCATGTCGTTGACCGGATGGGCCGGCCTGGCGAAGCTGTGCCGTTCGCTGTCGCTCGAATCCCGTCACCGGGGCGACGTGATCGCGGCCCGGATGGCCGGGGTGAGCAGGGTCCGGACAGCCGCCGGGCACGTGTTCCCGTCGGTGCTCGTCTACGGGCTGATCTCGGCGACGCTCGGGTTGGGCGAGACCATCCTCGGGCTGGCAGGCATGTCGTTCCTGGGGCTCGGCGTCCAGCCGCCGACCGCCGAATGGGGGAGCATGCTCAACGAGAGCCGGATCGACCTCAGTGTCGCTCCATGGCTGCTCATCGGCCCGGGCGTGGGCCTGGTCGTCGTGGTCACCAGCGTCACCCTGATCAGCGACGCACTGCGGGACTGCGCGGACCTCCGGGAGTTCTCATGAGTCTCCCGAACCTTCGAGTGACGGACCTTCGTGTCAGCTACCCCGGTGGGCACGAGGCGGTTCACGGGGTGAGCTTCACGGTGGACGAGGGCGAGAGCGTCGCGCTGGTCGGCGAGTCGGGGTGTGGCAAGACGTCCTGTGTGCGGGCCGTCCAGGATCTGCTCGATCCGCGCGCAAAGGTGTCGGGGAGCGTCCTGGTGTCGGGGATCGACCTCCTACGCATGCCTGGCAAGCAGCGCCGCAGGTTCAGCGCTCGCCAACTCGGTTATGTCGCCCAGGACCCCTACGGTGCCTACGACCCGTTGCGGACGGTCGGTCACCACGTCCGGGAGCCGTTGCTGATCCACGGCATGCACCCCGATCACCGGCAGCTGGCTGGTCAACTGCGAGACGTCGGCGTCCCCGAGGCGGAGCTGCGGCTCTCTCAGCACCCACACCAATGGTCCGGGGGAATGCTCCAGCGCGCGACCATCGTCGCCAGCACACTGCTCGATCCGCTCGTCACCATCGCGGACGAGCCGACCAGCGCGCTGGACGCCGACCTCGCCGACACCGTGATGGCAGTGCTTCGTGCCCGTAGCCGATCCCTCCTGTTCGTGACCCACGACCTGGCGCTGGCGGGCAGGCATGCCGATCGGATCGTGGTGATGCACGAGGGACGGATCGTCGAGCACGGCACTGTGGCGGAGGTGCTCGGCTCCCCGCGCCACGAGCAGACCCGGCTTCTCCTGGCTGCCGGCGTCCGTACGCCGCTGGCCCGCCGGGAGGCCCCGAAAGGGGCGCAGGTCGTCCGGGCGTCGGGGGTCACGAAGACCTACGAGGCGTCCGGGGTGAGGCACACCGCCGTCCGGTCCGCCGACATCGAGGTGTGCGGCGGCGAGATCGTCGGGGTGGTGGGACCGTCCGGATCAGGCAAGTCGACGCTGCTCCGGCTGCTCTCCGGGGCCGAGGCGCCCGACTCGGGAACCGTCGTGTGGGGTGACAGCGGGGCTCGCCGCCCGGGGGCAGGCAGCATCATGCCGGTCTTCCAGGATCCGGTGACGTCGCTGGATGCCAGGTGGCCGATCTGGCGTACCATCACCGAGCCGCTGACGGTGGGACGCCGCATAGGTCGCTCCGAGCGTATGCATGCGGCCCGGGAATGCCTCGACCGCGTCGGACTCGAGGGCGTCGACGTCACCGCGCATCCCAGGCAACTCTCGGTGGGGCAGGCTCAGCGCGTCGCGATCGCCAGAGCCGTCATCGCCGAGCCGGCGCTGATCGTCGCCGACGAGCCCACCGCCAGTCTGGACGTGAGGACCGCGCAGGCGATGATGCGTCTCCTGCGGGGTGTGAGCGACCGGCAGCACGTGGCCCAGATAGTCGTGAGCCACGACGTCGCGCTTCTGAGCTCGGTCGCCGATCGTGTCCTGTTCATGCGCGACGGGCGGCTCGTGGGCTCTGGGAACGAGGGCTGTCATGACCGGTGAGCCGGGCCAGGCCGAGGCGCTGACGCAGCAGGTGCTGGACCTCCTACCCGTAGCCGAGCGCCATTTCCTCGTTCTGCCCGACGATGCCCGCGCGGTGGCTGCCAGCAGCGTACTCGACGGCGATTGGCTGGACGAGCAGATCAGGTTGCGCGGTCTCATCTGGGGTATCGACGATCCGTTCGTGCTGGGCACTTTGTGGTGGTATTCGGCCAGCAACTGGATCGTCCTACCGACGATCGCCACCTGGTTCCTCGCCGAGCAAACACTCAGCCCGGCGCTCGCCGACATCCGGCTCCACTGGCGGGCGGACAGCCGCATCGTGGGTGCGACCTCGACCGCGACGGCCTCCGGCGCCCTCGGCCCGGGGATGGCGGACACGCTCGACCAGGTGATAACGCAAGTGGTGCGCGTCTGCGGCAGGGGAGAACGGCGGTTGTGGGCCATGGCGGTCGACTCGCTCGCGAACCGGCTGCTGTGGCTCGGCAAAGCCACGGGACAGGTGCCCAGGGCTCGGGAAGCAGCCGGGGAACTCGTGAACTCGCTCGGCCGTCCCGGCATTCCCATGCCGCGCTTCACCACGCTGCCCGATCTGCCTCCGGACGTGGACTCGGTCTGGGTACGGCGCAATTCCTGCTGCCTGCTGTACAAGGTGCCGGGGAAGGCCAATTGTGCGGATTGTCCTCGGCTGAGACCCGAGGACAGGGAGCTGCGGTTGCGGGCGAGGACGGGCCACTGAGGCGTCGGGCACGCGGTCGCGGGGCTTTCGGGGCGCGATTCACTGACGGGGTTCGGCGCTGACGCGCTCGAGCCAGTCGGTGACGAGCGCGGCGACGAGTGAGGCGCGGTCGAGGTGGACGTTGTGCCCGGCGGTGTCGAGCACGGCGAACGTGGCGCGCGGGTAGTGCTCCACGCTGGCCCACGCGTCCCGGTAGCCGACGACCTGGTCCTGGCGCCCGGTGACGATCAGCGTTGGACGCGTGAACGGCGTGAGCGAGGCCGTCTCGGGCTCTTCGGCCAGGTCGTATCGCTCCGAGATCCGGGCCAGCGCTTCCTGGTCTGCGGCCTCGAGTCCGGGTTGGATCCACTTGAGGAACGCCTGTGCGTTGTCCGCGCTCTGGACGACCGCCAACTCGGCGTACTCCTCGCCCGCGTTCCCGAGGGACTCGACGACCCGCGGTGCCTCATGCAGCACCGTTCGGTCGGGGACATCACGGTGATCGTGATCGGCGACGAAGACACCTGCCAGCGTCGCGAGGCCGAGTGCCTGGTCGCGCAGGTCGTGGGCCACCCGGCGAGCGATCATTCCGCCGAAGGAGTTGCCCAGCACTGCGAACGGCCTGGTGCCTACGCGGGTGCGGATCTCGTCCTCGACCGCGGCGGCGACATCGTCCGCGCTGTTCACGTCACCGACGGGCGTCCTCCCGTGGCCGGGAAGGTCGACGTAGAGGCGCTCCCAGTCGCCGGCCTGGTCGATGACCGTGTCCAGGGGCAGGAGGGCTCGGTGATCGAGGCTGAACCCGTGGAGCAGGACGAGAGGCGTTCCGGTTCCGCGTCGGACGACATGCATGGCGTCGATGGTAGCCATCCGCTGGGGACCGTTCCTGGTTCTGGCAGCGGGAAAGCCCACCCCCGACGTCCTCGCGAGTTTCTTCGACGACCGGATCGACCGAAATGCGCCAGATTCGGCCCGCAACTCGCCTGACACGCCCGAAGTGGAGGCGTGGCTCGACCCGTGCCCGTGACACAGTTCCTGCAATTTGGCCGATCCTGCGGCACTTCGCCACGAAAGGCGTAGTCAGCGAGCCCATGCGCGGAGTGCCTCAGAATTTGAAGGAACTGAGTCACGGCAATCAAGCCGGCCACGGGTTGTTGCCCCTTCGATCCGCAGATCTTGGCCCCAACATCCGTGACGCGGCTTTCGGCATCTGTACATACCAGTAGTTACAATGGAGGCATGTCATCACGCGAACGACTCACCGAGGCGATGGCCTCCCTGTTGTGGGAGCGTGGTTACGCGGCCACCAGCCCGAAGGACGTGATGACGCGGGCGGGCGTGGGGCAGGGAAGCATCTACCACCATTTCGCGGGCAAACACGAACTCGCGGTCGAGGCCTTCAGTGCGGTGGTCGACGAGGCGGTGGGCAAGGCAGACGCTCTCGCCGGTGACGGTTCACCCGTCGACCGAATGGAGCGTTACCTGTCCAAGCCGCGCGAGGGTACGCGTGGCTGCCGTGTCGGGCGGATGACGCAGGATCCGCAGGTGGTGGCCGACTCCGAGCTGATCGAGATGGTCGACGGGGCTTTCGACGCCATCGCCGACCGCTGGTGCGCGGTCATCGCCGAGGCTGTCGCCGACGGGGAACTGCCGGCGAGCGTCGTCCCGGAAGAGCTGGCCCGCACGCTCATCGCGGTCATCCAGGGCGGTTATGTGCTCGCCCGTGCCCGGGGGTCCCAGGAGCCGATGGACGCTGCGATCCGGGGAATGATCACGCTTCTGGAGGCGGTCCGGGAGCCTCCGAGGGCGGCCGAGCCCGCACACGATCATCAATCACATCAACACAAGGAGAGATCATGACGGTTCGAGTTGGCATCAACGGTTTCGGGCGCATCGGCCGTAGCTACCTGCGAGCGGCATTGCGCAACGATGCCGACGTCCAGGTGGTCGCGGTCAACGACATCACCGACGTGAAGACGCTGGCGACTCTGCTCGAGTGGGACTCGGTGTCCGGTCATCTCGAGGGGGTGTCCGTCGACGAGGACAGCATCATCGTCGGCGATTCGCGCATTCGCGTCTTTGCTCAGCGTGATCCCTCACTCATCCCGTGGGGAGAGGTCGGCGCAGACGTCGTCATCGAGTCCACCGGTAGGTTCACCGATGCGGACAGCGCACGCAAGCATCTCGTGGGCGGGGCGCGCAAGGTGATCATCTCGGCGCCCGCGAAGGGCGACGTGCCGGCGATCGTCCTGGGCGTCAACACCGAGGCCATCGCCGCGTCGGGTTCCGACGTCTTCTCCAACGGGTCGTGCACGACGAACTGCCTCGCACCGATGGCGAAGGTACTCAACGACGCCTTCGGTATCGAGTCGGGTCTCATGACGACGGTCCACGCCTACACCAGCGATCAGCGGCTCCAGGACGCCCCCCACAGCGATCTTCGCAGGGCGCGTGCTGCTGCCTTGTCCACGATTCCGACCTCTTCGGGGGCCGCGCGGACGATCGGCAAGATCATCCCCGAACTGGACGGCAAGCTCACCGGGTTCGCCCTGCGCGTGCCTGTTCCCGTAGGGTCGATCACCGACCTCACCACCGTGCTGTCGAGGAAGGTCACCGTGGGCGAGGTCAACGAGGCATTCCGGGCGGCCGCGGTTTCGCCGGAGCTTTCGCGCTACCTCGAATACTCCGAGGCCCCGATCGTCTCCAGTGACATCGTCGGCAATCCGCATTCGGCCATCTTCGATGCCCCGCTGACCGAGGTCGTCGGCGGTCAGGTGAAGATCCTCGCCTGGTACGACAACGAGTGGGGCTTCTCCAACCGGCTCGTGGAACTCTCCCAGATCGTCGCGCAGACCCTGTAGGTCTGCCCGCCACTGATGCGGTGAGGGGATGCCTCGCCACATCAGTGGCGGAGTCCGGTGGACCGGCCGCGAGCGTCCATGAGGAAGGCGTGCTGATTCCTTGAAGGCCTCGTATGCGTTCCGTACGGGCGGCCGCTCGTGCGGGTGGATCGTCGTAGACCCGAAACATGGGCATCGCCAAACTTGATCCTCCGGAGGCCACGCAATGGGCATCGCGGTTCGAGTGCATCGTGACGGGCGACCAACCATGGGGTTGGTCGCGTGCCACCGGTGCCTGTCACGGTGTATATGTCCGGGAGATCGAGGTGTATCCGCCAGGGACCGGAGTGGGCCAGAGATGGTTGCTCGCCGTGGACAGGGTCGCACCGGCAATCGGTGGCTTGATCGGGTTGGCCGTGGCCCTAGTGCTCGGGGCTGACGGCTTGGCTGGGTTCGGGTTCGCCGTGGCGGCTGCCGGCGCTTTCACGGCGCTGACGCATTGGCTGACCCGGCGCATACGGCGCAGGGTCGGGAGGATCGGAGTGGTCCGGAGCGTCCCTCGCGATGCGCCTGGCATCGGCCGGAGACAGTAGCCCCCACTTTGCCGTGTGTCCGTGGCCCGTCACGGTTCTCACGAGCCGGGCAAGCAGGCGAGTGCCGTCGAGGGCGGCGTCACGACGGCTTCGCCGCGGGGCCGAGCCTTCGTCCGAGCCAGGAATGGGCCTGCTGCGTATATTCGCGTGCCACGGTCGTGCCGGAGGCGAGGGATTCGAAGGCGTGCGGGGCCCCGGGGACGACGTCGAACGTGCAGTCGACGCCTGCGGCACTCAGGGCATCGGCGTAGGCACGATCCTCGGCGTAGAACAACTCGATGTCGCCGGCACCGATCCAGGTCGCCGGGAGTCCCTCGAAGTGCTCTCGTCTGCTCGGGGACGCGTAGGGCGGGACGGCCGCGCCACCGGGCTGGCGTCCCAGATAAGCGCTCCAACCAGTTCGATTCGAGCGGTTGTCCCACAGGAAGTGGTGCACGTCGTCCAGCCGCCGGTTCGCGGCGGTCCGGTCGTCGAGCATCGGGCAGAACAGCCACTGGGCGACGGGCTGGATGCCACCCTCGTCGTGGACGCGTTGGACCAGGCCCGCGGCCAGCCCGCCCCCGGCGCTCTGCCCACCGATGGCGATGCGCGTGGGGTCGACCCCGTAGTCGGCCGCGTGGGTGAGGAGCCATGTCCATGCCCGGTGGCAGTCGTCCAGCGGGGCGGGGAATCGATGCTCCGGAGCGAGCCGGTAGTCGACCGACGCGACCACGATCCCGAGTTCGCCGACGACGCGGAGGCACATCGAGTAGTCCTGGGCCGCTGATCCGATCACCATGCCACCGCCGTGGATCCACAGCAACGCTGCGTCAGGGCCGGGCGAGGTGGGTGCGAAGAGATGCACCCGCACGCCACGACCCAGATCGACGCAGCCGTAACGGATGTCCGCCGGGACGGTCGGTTCGGGCAGCAATGCCACGCCCGCGCGAACGAGACGGCGTTGCCAGCGCCGTGCGACTGGCGGGTTCGGCATGAGGCGATACACCCTGCGCAGCTCGGGATGCAGATCGGCCGACGTCACCCTCATGCTGGCGTGTCCACCGATCGCGGTTGCCCCGGGGCCGCGATCAGCGCCGGGATCAGTCGGACGAAGACGACCATGACGACGAGTTCGACCAGGGTCTGGGTGACCACGACGAGCGGGGCGAGATCGAACTCGTCCGGGAGTGCGAGGGCCAGCGGCAGGACGACCAGGGAGTTGCGTGTCACCCCGCTGAATACGACCGCTCGCCTGCCGGGCACGTCCAGCCGAGCGACCTGACCGGCGGCCGACCCGATCGGGACCATGATCGCCGCGAAGAGGACGAAGAGCGGGATCGCCAGGGTCAGGGAGCCGATTCGGTGACCGACGCCGCCGATCTGCGAGGCGACGACGATCGCCAGGGTGAGCATCATCAGCGGCACCATGGCTCCGAGTGTCGCCTGGCGGATGGCATGCACCGCACCCCAGCGGGCGTCGGCGTACTGGGTGAGGCCGGCCGCGGCGAGCGGTACGGCGATCAGGAACACGAACGCGTGGACGAACGGTGCGAGGTCGATCGCCTGGACGACGGCGGTATCGACCATCGACCGCAGTTGCACGGGCAGCAGGAGCATCTGTCCCAGCATGAGGATCGGCGCTGCGGCCAGGAGTCTGTCGTTGGCGCCACCGGCCAGGCCGGTGAACACCATCACGTAGTCCACACAGGGGGTCAACAGGACGAGGAGGACTCCGACCAGCAACGCCTGGTCGTCGGCGACGACGCGGGACAACGCGAATGCGACCAGTGGAACCAGGAAGAAGTCGACGACCACGACGGTCGTCAGGAACCGCCAGTCGCGGAGGGCTTGTCCGATCCGGGCGAACGGCACTCCCAGGAAGGTGGCGTACAAGAGCAGCCCCAGCACGGGATTGATCAGCTTCTCCAGGGGAGTGGAGATTCCGGGAACGGCGAGCCCGATGGCTGCGCCTGCGAGGAGTGCGATGAGATAGAGGGGCACTTGGTGCCTGTTCATCCATCCCACGCTCGCTCGCACCACCTCAGTCTGACAGAGGAAGCGCGGTCGGCCATCATCTGCGTGGGTGTGAGGTCTCTCGGCCATACAGAAGCACCGGAGCAAGCCGTGCGATCCGAGGTCTTGGTCGGGTCGTCATCCGGGACGAGGACGACAAAACCTAGGTGGTCGTGAGGCGCGGAATGCGTGAACCGGAACGATACCGCGCGAGGGTGTTCCGGACGCGGCGACCGTCGTCGCTAGGCTGACGCGAGTGGATATGCACGATCTCGGCACCCGAACCCTCACGACCGCACGTTTGAGCCTGCGGCGTCTCGCGGTGGACGATGCCGGACAGATGCACACGAACTGGGCCGGCGATCCCGAGGTCACGACCTACCTGACCTGGCAACCCCACGCGACCTGTGCCGACACCCGGGATTATCTGGCCTCGCGTGTCGCTGCGTATGCCGACCCGGCCACCTACGACTGGGGGATCGAACTGAGGGACACCGGTCAGCTGATCGGTGACATCAGCGTCGTCGAGGCCGACGACGCCATCGCCATGAAGACGATCGGCTACTGCCTCGGACGACCCTGGTGGCATCGGGGATATACGAGCGAGGCGCTCGCCGCCGTGATCTCCTTCCTGATCGAACAGGTCGGCGCGAACAGGGTCGCGGCGAGCCATGATCCGCGCAACGTGTTCTCGGGCAGGGTCATGGCCGCGTGCGGCATGCGATATGAGGGCACCTTGCGAGCAGGCGATCGGTCGAATCAGGGACTGGTCGATTCTGCGGTCTATGCCATCCTGGCGGACGACTACTTCGCCGACCACACGGCCTGATTCGTCCCTGTTCCCCGGCCGGGGAAACCAGGTCAGTCCTGCGCCACCAAGGGCCCGTACTGTGCGACGCAACGGGCTGCCGTCTCGGCACCGAAACGACAGGCGGCCGCCAGGTCTGCTGTGGCCCGGTACTCGATGGCCGCTGCACCCACGAAGGCATCACCCGCGCCTGTCGTGTCGACGACCGTCGTCGAAATGGCGGGAACGCGCCCGAAGGATCCGGCAGCGTCGAGGTAGGACGCGCCCTGCGCGCCAAGCGTCTGGATGACCGCCTGCGGCCCCAGGCTGCGCAGAGCTCTCAGCCCGGCTTCGCTGCCCGCGTCTGTTTCGGGCAGGCCGGACAACTCCGCTCCTTCAAGTTCGTTCACGACGAGAACGTCGACCAGCTCCAGGAGAGCACGATCGAGCTTGCGGGCAGGGGCTGCGTTGAGGAACGTCAGGGCCCCGTGGTCGCGGGCGGCGTGCAGGGCCTCGTCCACCCGTTCCACCTCGATCTCGAGCTGTGTGATCACTAGGTCCCGCGAGGTCAGCCCGGCCAGCTGCCCGGCCAGGAAGTCGCGATCGATCGCTCCGTTGGCCCCTGGTGCGACCAGGATGGCGTTCTCCCCGGACGGAAGGACCTGGATGACGGCCAGGCCGGTCCGCCGACCCACCGTCTGCAGACCTCCGGTGTCCACGTGGGAGCGCACGAGGTGGGCGCGTGCGTCGCGTCCTGCGTCGTCGTCGCCGACCGCGCCGATGAACGCCGTGGGCGCCCCGAGGGAGGCGACGGCTACCGCCTGGTTGGCACCCTTACCACCGACACTGCGTCCGAGATCGGAGCACAGGACGGTCTCCCCAGGCCTGGCCATCGCCTCGACACCCAGGCGGACGTCGATGTTGACCGACCCGACGACGAATACGCGACTTCTGCTGTCATCCCTCACTGGACACACCATTCTCTCTGCGGCGACGCGATCCCAAGTTACACGAACAACTGAGTGTCCCTGCAACCTGAATGAAAAGTGGTTGCTGTAGTTAGGTTATTCGAGTAACCTACCGTTCAGACCAATGGAGGTTGCACCATGAACAGAGGAACACCGACCCGCGCCGACGTCGCGAGGCTGGCCGGGGTGTCCGTGGCCGCCGTCAGCTACGCCTTCGACGAACGCAGCGGCAAGTTGTCCGACTCGACCAGGCGGAGGATCCTCGACGCCGCCGAGTCGATCGGCTACCGCCCCAACAAACTGGCCGGTGGCCTGCGGCGGGGGCGCACGGACCTCGTCGGGATGATGGTTCCCGACATCACGAACCCCTTCTTCGCGGAGCTTGCGCGCTCGGTCGAACGCCACTGTTTCGAGCGCGGTCTGATGCTCCTGCTCGCCAGCGTCGACAACGACCCTGCGCGGGAGGAGGAGTACATCCGGTCTCTCACCGACCTGCAGGTGACCGGCGTCATCGTGACCTCGACGAACTTCGGGGGCATCTCGAAGAAGGCGCAGGCGCTCATCGAGGGTTCCGGTATCCCCTCGTCGCGGCTCGACCGCAACGGCGACGGCAGTGTCGCCAACACCATCGCGGTCGACAACCTGCTCGGTGCCAAGATCGCCGTCAAGCACCTGCTCAACCACGGTTACCGGAACATCTTCTGCATCGGAGGGCCCAAAGGGCTCTCTTCGGCCGATCTGCGCGTCGAGGGATATCGGGAAGCCTGCGCCGGAATCGACGGCGTGGCCGGCGACGTCGTCCGCGGCACGTTCCGGTTCGAGAGCGGCTACCGGATCGCGGCAGACATCGTGAAGAAGGCCGAGCACCTTCCCGACGCGATCTTCGCCTCGTCCGACGTCCAGGCGCTCGGTGCGCTCCAGGCGATCCAGGAGGCGGGGTTCCGCGTCCCCGACGACATCGCCGTCATCGGGTTCGACGGTGCGCGCGAGGGAAAGTACTCGCGCCCGAGGCTGACGACCGTCGCTCAGCCGATCGACAAGCTGGCGCGACTCGCAGTCGAATGCGTTGTCGAACAAGCCAACGGCAAGGCCCCCTCACCCACCCCGACTCTTCTGCCACCCCAACTCGTTCGCCGCAGTTCTTGCGGCTGCGTGTGGGACGAGCCCGTCGAGAAGGGGGAACCGCAGTGACTTGCGTGGAGTGATCCTCCATTTGACCGGCGTCGGAGAGCCGCGATCGGCTCGCCCGACTCAGGCGGCGCAGCACTATCCGTCTTGATAGGCCTTCACGCGATGGGGCGTGGACCTGGCTGCGGCGACGAAACCCACAGCACACGGATCTCGGAGAAAAAATGCAGATCTTCCTCGTCATACTGACCCTGGCCTGCGTCGTCGCCGTCGCGGCGCTGATCCTCAAACGCGTGAACCCGATCTTCACGTTCTTCATCTCAGGCGTCCTCATCCTGCTCGTCGCGACGCTGATCGACGGCGAGTCGGTGCTCGGCGACGACACACTCGGAAATGCTTTCCTCGATGTGTTCGGCGAGATCACCGCGTCCTTCAGCAGCACGGTCTCCGGCGTGGGGGCGATCATCATGACCGTCACCGGCTACGCGGTCTACATGGCCCACATCAAGTCGTCCGACAAGTTGGCCTATGTGGCGACCCGGCCCCTCGGCAAGCTGAAGAACCCCTACCTCGTACTGAGTGGTGTCTTCGTCGTCGGTTGTTTCCTGAAGTTGGTCATCACGAGCCAGGCGGGCGTGGCCATGCTGCTGCTCGCCAGCACGTTCCCGATCCTCACAGCGATCGGCATCCATCCGCTCACGGCGGCGTCGCTGCTGACGCTCGTCTGCTTCGACTGGGGTCCCGTGGACGGCAGCACGCTCTTCGCGGCCAAGACAGCCGAAATGGACGTCGTCGACCTGTTCGTCCGTTACCAGTTCAAGGTCGTCCTTGTCGCCATTGTGGTGCTCGCCATCCTCATCCCGATCTACTACAGCCGGGTCGATCGCAGGGCGATCGAGCGTGGCGACGAGCAGCCGGTGGAGAAGACGACGCCGACGAACCCGGACGTGCCCGGGTGGTACGCACTCCTGCCCGCCCTTCCGATCGTCATCGTGGTCGTCTCGTACTTTCTTCCGACCATCGATATCGACGTCGTCACCGCGAACTTCATCTCGCTACTGGCCGTCTTCGTCATCGAGATGATCCGCCGCAAGGACTGGCGTCAGGTGCCCGGCGACATGGCAGTCGTCTGCAAGGCTATGGGCACGGCATTCGCGAACGTCGTCATGATCATCATCAGCGCGTCGGTTTTCGCGGCAGGCATCAACAAGCTCGGTGGCATCACGATCATCGCGGACGCGGCTTCGGATCTGAGGGGCGCGGCGGTCATCACCATCGTCCTCATGGCCGTCATCTGCTTCGGTGCGGCGATGATCATGGGTTCCGGCGCGGCGTCGTGGTTCGCCTTCGGACCGCTGGCCCCCGGCATCGCGGCCAAGCTCGGTGTGGCCCAGATCGGCTTCCTCATCCCGATGGAACTCGGTGCCGCGATCGGCCGGGCAGCTTCCCCGGTCGCCGGTGCGACCATCGCCATCGCCGGCTACGCCGGACAGGACGTCATGAGCGTCGTCAAGCGGACGCTGCCACTGCAGGTCATCTCGTTCGCGACCGTTCTCGTCGCGTCCCTCATCCTCAACTGACCTTTTAGAAGGGAAGGAATCCTCATCATGAGCCCGATCAAGACAATCCTCGACTGCGACCCCGGCTCCGACGACGCGGTGGCGGTCATGCTCGCGGCGCTGTCACCTGCCATCGATCTCCTGGGTATCACCGTGGTCAACGGGAATCGCATTCTGCCGAAGACCCTGGAGAACGCCCTGCGCGTCGTCCAGTTCCTCGGGCAGGACATCCCGGTGTTCGCCGGCGCGGAGACCGCACTGGTCAGCGGCCTCATCAAGTCGCGTAAGCCCGATCTACCGCGCGTCACCCGCAACGACAGCCACGGCGACTACCTGCAGCTACCGGAAGCGACCATCAAGCCTCAGCCGGTGAGGGCGGCCCAATGGCTGGTCGAGACTCTCATGGCCTCCGACGGTGACATCTCGATCGCAGCGGTGGGACCGTTGACCAACATCGCGTTGGCTCTTCGCCTCGAACCCAAGATCGAGTCGAAGATCAAGCAGTTGGTCATCATGGGCGGCGGTGTGGCCGGATCGAACGCGAGCGCCTCTGCCGAGTTCAACTTCTACGCGGACCCCGAGTCGGCGAAGATCGTCCTCGACACCACGATCCCCACGATGATCCTCCCGCTGGACGCCACGTGGCGTGCCTGCATCACTCTCGACCAGTGCACAGACCTGCGAGCGATCGGTACTCCGTGGGCCGACTACACCGCCGACCTCGTTGAACTACGCGTACGGGGTCTGCAGGTCAACGATCTGAGCGCCCACAACTCCGAGCTCCGGCATACCCCGGGTACCGTGTCGAGCACGCTCCTCTACCGGTACGAGAACGACATGGCACCGGTGCACGACGCGATGGCGGTCGCCTACCTGATCGATCCTGCCGTTGTCACCGAGTACATCGAGGCCAACGTCGACATCGACATCGCCGGTGGGATCGCCGACGGGCGTTTGGTCGTCGATCTCCACAACACCAAGAAGGGCGCAGCACCGATCAACGCCAACGTCGCGGTCAACTCGGACGGGCAACGGTTCTACGAACTGATCTCGCGCACGTTCGCCGCCGACGGGGCACGATGATCCCGGAGGGAGCAATCGCATGACATCGACACCACCACTGGCGGGGATCGTCCCGTACGTCCCTACGCCCATCAACGCCTCACATGTCGACGCTGCGAGCGTCCGCAGGCTCGTGGAGCACCTCCTCGCCGAGGGGGTGACGGGCATCTCCCCGCTCGGGTCGACCGGTGAGGTCATGTACCTGACGCCGGAACAGCGGCTCGAGATGGTGCAGGCGGTCGTCGCGGCCGTCGCCGGGAGGGTCCCCGTGGTGGTGGGTGTCGCCGCGTTCTCGAGCGAGGACGTCACGGCCCAGATCCGTCGCTACGAGGACGCCGGGGCGGACGCGTTCGTCGTCATCCTGCAGCGGTATTTCCCGCTGACCGCCGATGAGCAGTACGCGTTCTTCGCGTCGGCGGCGCAGGCGACCGACGCTCCGATCGTCGTGTATTCGAACCCGCTGCTCGGGGCCGACATCACCGCCGACCTCGCGGTCCGCCTCTCGGGGATCGACAACATCCGGTACCTGAAGGACGCCTCCGGGAACACCGGGCGCCTCTACTCGGTCATCGGCCGGGTCGGGTCTGCCATGAGCGTCTTCGCCGCCTCGGCCCATGTGCCCGCGCTGGTCTTCCAGATCGGGGGAGTGGGGTGGATGTCGGGCCCCGCGTGCGTCGCTCCCCGGGCGTCGGTCGCCCTGTACGACAGCTGGAAGGCGGGGGACCTCGACCGGATGTGGCGGATTCAGCGGGCGCTGTGGCCGCTCAACGAGCTCTTCGGCAGGTACTCGGCCGCGGCGTTCATCAAGTTCGCATTGAACGCGCAGGGGTTCGACGTGGGGGAGCCGTGCCCGCCGAAGGGGCCCCTTCCGCCGTCGGTCGGCGAGCGGTTCTCCGAGGTGATGCGGGGAATCGACGAGGCGCTGGCCTCCTGAGGCGACTCGGCGCGGGTGCGGTCGGATCGGCTCGCTCGGAGGAGGTCCCTGTCGCGACGGATCCGTCGGTCCTTACACCACTTTATTAGTATAAGGTGGTGTAAGATAACCGTGTGGACCAAGAACGAGGTGGGTACTACTCCGAGTTTGTCGTCGGCCGGGAGACCTATCCCTGGGACTGCGAACCGGATCATTCCGCGTCGCGCCGCCAGCGACTGTCAGCCCGGGGCCCCTACCAGGCGGTTGTGCCCGCCGTGATCGCTGGGGTCACAATTCAGATTGACGCTGGGCTCCAGGCGGAAGCGGAGGACGCGGTTCGCGAGATCACCCGCTTCGACGCAGAAGTCACCGCTGTCGCGGAGCATCGCGTCGGCCACGAGAGCAACGAGGTAGTCGCTGAACTCGCTCCACTGGCGTCGGTGCTGTTGCGCACGGAATCGGCATCCTCATCGGAGATAGAAGGCGTGACGGCTGGCGCACGCGCGCTGGCGATGGCTGCCATCGACGCGCAAACCGGTTCGAACGCCCGATTGGTGACCGCGAACGTCGCCGCTATGAAGCGGGCGGTTGAGTTGGCCGACGGCATCAGCGTCGCTGCCATCCTCGCTGCTCATGAGGCACTGCTCGATCGACATGCGTACGCCACTCCCGGGAAGCTGCGGGACCAGCAGGTGTGGATCGGCAGCAACGCTCTCAGCCCTCATACGGCGTCGTTCGTCCCACCGCACCACACGCGGGTCCCGGCGGCGCTCGATGATCTCATTGCTTTCCTGCATCGGGTCGACCTGCCGGTGCTTGTGCAGGTGGCGATCGCGCACGCGCAGTTCGAGACGATCCATCCCTTCAACGACGGCAACGGTCGCGTCGGCCGCACGCTGATCCATGCGATGCTGCGCCGCTCCGGCGCCGCGCGCACCTTGACGATTCCGGTCTCAGCCGGGCTTCTGACAGACACGTCCGGTTACTTCCGCGCGCTGGCCGACTATCGCGAAGGGTATGTCGAGACGATCGTCCGACAGTTCGTCAATGCCTCCTTCCGTTCCATCAGTAATGGGCGGCAACTCGTTGACGAACTGGAAGAGGTCTATGAGGGCTGGAACGAGCAACTGCCGTCACGGCGTGGGTCGGCGGCCAGACGACTCCTGCCGCACCTGCTGAACCAGCCAGCAGTGAACATCGCCCATGTCGAAGCCGTCACAGGCGTCGCGCTATCGGCGGCCCAACGGGCCGTCGAACAGTTGGAGGAGGCAGGAATTCTGAGACGCGCAGGCGGAGGACGACGGAACCGGGTGTGGATTGCCCAAGACGTCGTCGACGCACTCGATTCCTTCGCCGAACGCGTCGGCCGCCGCGACCTTGGCACACACAGCGGCACGGCTGCGGCATCGGCGGAGATTCCCGCGCGCCAGAGATCCTCAACGGGCGGCGGGTAGGACGGCTCCCGGCATCCGCCGAGCGAGAAGCCTGATCGCCGCGTCCAGGCCCGCGGCAATCGGTTCGATGACGTCCGCGCCCGTCCGCTCGCGGACTGTAGGAGCGAGGGCAGACATCGTCGCGCACCCCAGCACGGTGGAGCGGATGCCGCGCGCGACCATGCCGTCCACGATCGCGGTGAGGTCTGCCGCAGCTGCGGGGCTCGCGGTCTCGTAGTCGTTGCGTCCCGCTCCGACAAGGTAATCTGGCGCACCCAGCCCGTACCGGACGGCCTGCCCGATCTTGTCGTCGGCGATGGCGGGGCTGATGCAGATCACGCCCCAACTGCCCGTGGACGCCGCTGTCGCCATGGACGCCCACCCCACCCCGACGACGGGTATGGACGAGTCCTCCCTGCCGACCGGCAGCCCGGGGTCGCCGTGGCAGGCGACGACCATCGCGTCGAACCCGAGCGCCGGAAGGTCTCGGATCTGCTCGCGGACACGGCCGGCGACGGCGTCCGAATCGTCCTGCGTGACCAGGAGTTCGGGGGCACCAGGCAGATACCGCGTCACCACGGTGCACCCGGGATGTTCGTGTGCCCAGGAGTCGGCGACCCCGCGGATCACATCCGTGGTGGTCGCCGACCCGTTGGGGTTGAGGCACAGGAGCCTCACGCGCGTCCCGCCAGGCTGAGCGCGCAGTGCAGCAGCACGTTCACGCCGTCGGCGCATGCCTCGGGGGTGGAGTACTCCCTCGGATTGTGGCTGATGCCGTCGTACAGGCCGGGGACGAACACCATGCCGGTGGGGCAGATGGCCGCCATCTCGCCGGCGTCGTGGCCGGCCCCCGACATGATGCGCCGGTTGTTCATACCCAGTTCCCCTGCCGTCTGCTCGACCAGGTCCATCATCTCCGGGGCGAAATTGGCCGGGGGAGTGTGGGCGGTGGTGACGGCCTCGATCGTGACCCCGGTGCGCTCGGAGACCTCGCGGCAGTAGCGGCCGAGTTCGTCGCGGGCGGCGAGGATGGCCTCCTCCTCGGGATTGCGCAGGTCGACCGTGATCAGTGCCTCCGCGGCGACGATGTTGACCAGATTCGGCGATGTCTCGAAGCGGCCGACGCTGGCCCGCAGCTCGCCGAAGCGTCCCGACTTGACCATGTCGTCCAGATGCACGGTGACCAGGGACGCGGCGAGGGTGGCGCTGCGCCGCAACTCGTCCGGGGTGGTGCCGGCGTGGGCGGCGCGCCCGTGGAAGGTGAGACGCTGCCACAGGATCGCCTGGACGCCGGTCACCACCCCGATGCGGTATCCCTCCGAGCCGAGGATCGGCCCCTGCTCGATGTGGCATTCCAGGTAGCCGGCGGGGGGATCGACCGGGACGGCGACCGGGCCGACCAGTCCATGGCGGTCGAGTTCCTCGCCGACGCTGATGCCTGCGGCGTCCGTCAGGGCCCGCGCGTCGGGCTCGGTGATGCGTCCTGCGGCCACGGCGCTGCCGAGCATGTCGGTGCCGAAGCGGCAGCCCTCCTCCTCGGTCCACACGGCCAGTTCGATCGGCCGCCGGGTACCGATGCCCTCGTCGTTCAGCGTCCTGATCACCTCGAGGCCGCCGAGCACGCCGAGGCAGCCGTCGAAGCGTCCGGCCGTGGCGACACTGTCGAGGTGTGATCCCAGGACGATGGGCGCCAGGTCGGGCTGCGCCCCCTCACGGCGTGCGCGCACGTTTCCCATGCGATCGAGCCGCACTGCCAGACCGGCTTCGCGCATCCATCCGAGCGCCAGCTCGCGTCCGGCGACGTCCTGGTCGGTGAGAGCGAGCCTGCGGACCCCGACGAGGCCGGTCTCCTCGTCGAGGTAGGCGCCGATCTTCCCGAGTGCCTCCAGGGAATCCCAGAGTCTGCCGCCGTCGATCTTCAGGGTCCCGGACGACGTCGCTTGCGTGATGGTCACTTCTTGCCTCCTAGTTCCCGTCGACGATGCGGCGGTGGTTGATCGGATCTGTGGGTCCTTCGGTGACGACGACGAGGACGACGTCGGTGGGACGCAGTTCCAGGACGTCGGCGTGGGCGAGCAGCCCGGCGAGGCCTGCGGCGCCGCTCTCACCGGCATCGATGCCGTCGCGGTGCAACAGGCGCATCGCCTCGGCCGCGGCCTGGTCGTCGATCACACTCATCGCGTCGAACCCGGCACTGACATCGGGCCAGGCGATCGCCGACGGGGTACCGCAGTTGAGGCCCGCCATGATCGAGGTCTGGGGTCCCGGGCTGGTGACGATGTGCCCGGCCTCCATGCTGGCCGTGACGCAGTCGGCCGAGGTCGGTTCGACCCCGACGAGCAGGCGGGCAGGACGGGCCGCGAAGCCCCGGGCCACTGCGGCGGCGAGCCCCCCGACGCCGATCTGGGCCGTGACGACGGTGGGCTCGGGAATCAGCCCGCCGTCGATCGCCTCGACGACCTCGGCCATCATCGTGGCGTAACCCTCGATCACGTCGGCGGGCGCCCGGGTGTACCCCTCCCACGAGGTGTCGGAGATGACGGCATGAACGCCGTCCTCCATGGCCGCTGCCTGCGCGACCGTCTGGTCGTAGTCGCCCGTGGTCTCGATGACCTGCGCACCCTCGGAGGCGATGCCCTCCTTGCGTGCGGCGACCGTCCCGGCGGGGACGAGGACGATCGACCGGAGCCCGAGGAGCCGGGCCATGCGTGCGACGGCGCGTCCGTGGTTGCCGTCGGTGGGTGCGACCAGGACGAGCTCGGGGTGGGCTGTCGCAGCGTCCTTCAGTTGCGGGAAGCCGACCCCGGCGGCGTCCCCGAGATTCCAGCGGTGCGCCAGTTCCCTGCAGACCGCCCACGAGGCGCCGAGGATCTTGAACGAGGGCAGCCCCAGGCGTTCGGTCTCGCGCTTCACCAGGACGCGAGCGACCCCGAGCTGCTCGGCGGCTCCAGGGGCGTCGTCCACCGGGGTCGCCGCGAAGCCCGGCAGCGACGCGTGGAACGCGACGCAGCGTGGTGCGGCCGGCTGGACGCGGCCGCGGTCCACCAGGGGGTTGGCGATGAGCCGCGCGCCGGCGGCTTCGGGGCGGGTGCCGGGGTCTGTGGGCTGGTCCACGGGTGTGATCACCCTTTCAGGTTAGTTGTAGGATAACTAATGAGTAACTGGATTGCGGTCCGACAGTGAAAACGATCCGGCGTCTCGGTGGGCCTAGAATCATCGAAACGCCCCAACCCCGAGGAGCCCTGATGTCGTTGCACGATGGTCCGAACGCCGTCAGGTTGCGTACGCGGCTGCCCCTTCAGGTGGAGATCCGCAATGCGATCCTCGAGGATCTGATCTTGTCGGGGCAGGTCGCGGCGGGCGACAAGCTGCCGTCCGAGGGCGAGCTCTGCGAGACCTACGCCGCCTCGCGCGTGACCATCCGCTCGGCCCTGCAGTCGCTGCAGGAGCAGGGATACATCCGCACCGTCCGGGGATCCGGCTCGGTCGTCCTTCCCCAGTCGCAGGCCATCCATTCCAGGCTCACCCGCCTCGTCTCGTTCGACGCATTCGCCGAACAGTCCGGCGAGGCGTTCTCGACGCTCGACGCGATCATCGACGAGTGTCCCGCGGACGACCCGGTACGACTCCAGTTCCCCGAGGACGACCGGGACGCCATCACCCGCATCAGCCGGGCCAAGACCCGGGGGGACAAGAGGGTCGCATGGATCGTCGACTATGTGCCGGCCGCGATCATCGGCCGTGACGAGCTCACCGAGGAGTTCGCGCGGTACGGGTCGGTCCTGGACGTGCTGATCGCGCGCGACCGCGCCCAGTACTCCGACTGCACCATCACGCCCGTCGTGGCCGATCGCGAGCTGTCCCGGCACCTCGACGCGCCGCGGGGATCGGCCGTGCTCCACATGAGCGAGTTGACCAGGGACGTCGAGGGTGGGCTCGTCGATTGCAGCGAGTCGTGGTTCCTGCCGGGGGCTTTCACCTTCTATCTGCGGCGCAACCGCGACTCGCACTGATCCGGTCACCTCGACCGGTCCGCGAGCGGCTGCGACTGCCCGCAGGCCACGAAACCGCCGACGGGGCCCGCCTCGGTCAGCCTCCCGTCATCGACCGCCAATCTGCCGCGGACCAATACCTGCCGCACCCTGCCCTCGATCCGGAAGCCTTCGTAAGGGGAGTAGTCGACGTTCTCCAGCAGGTCGTCGTGGCGCACGGTCCACGTGCCGCGCGGATCGTAGACGAGGACGTCGGCGTCGCTGCCAGGTGCCAGCACGCCCTTGCGTGGGTAGAGGCCGAAGTACTTCGCCGCGTTGGTCGCGTTCACCTGCGCGTATCGCTCCAGACTCAATCTCCCGGGCACCACGCCGTAGGTGTACAGCAGCGCCATGCGCAACTGGATGCCCGGGGCGCCGTTGGGGATGTGGCGGAAGTCATTGCCGCCCTTGTCCTTCTGACCGTCCAGGTTGAAGGGACAGTGGTCGGTGCCGATGAACTGGATGCCGCCGTCCGCCAGGGCAACCCACAGCGCGTCCTGATTCGTGCGCTCGCGCAGCGGGGGGCTGATGACGAAACCGGCGGTCTCCCGCAGGTCGCTGTCGGGCCGTCCGTAGCTGCCGGCGTCCAGCAGCAGGTACTGGGGACAGGTCTCGGCGACCATCGGGGCGCCGAACTGCCGGGCCCGGTTCACCTCGGCCAGGCCGTCGGCGCTGCTGAGGTGGACGACATAGCAGGGCGCGTCGTCGGCGAGATGGCTGATCGTCCCCAGACGGTTGATCGCCTCACGCTCCACCTCCACCGGATGGGTGTGCTGGTGGTAGTACGCGGAGACCTCGTCGTGGGCGACCCGATCGCTGGTCAACTCGTCGATGAGGCGGCCGTTCTCGGCGTGGAGGCCGATGGTGCCGCCGAAAGTCCTGGTGGCCTGGAGCGCCTGCATGATCTCGTCGTCCTCAACCATCATCGCGGGCCGGTAGGCCATGTACATCTTGAACGAGGTGACGCCCTGGTCCGCGATGGCGGCGATCTCGGCGGCCCGTCCGGTCGGCCATTCCAACATCGCCAAGTGGAAGGCGTAGTCACACCACGAACGTCCGTCAGCCTTCGCATGCCAGTTGGCGAGTCCCTCGGCCAGCGTCTCGCCCTTCTGAGCTGTGGCGAAATCCATCACCAGGGTGGTGCCCCCGGCGACGGCTGCCCGCGTGCCGGTGGTGAAGTCGTCGCTGGTCACTGTGCCCTGGGTCGCGAGGTCGAGGTGCGTGTGCGTGTCGATTCCACCGGGCAGGACCAGGCATCCCGTGGCATCGATGACCTCGTCACCCGGCTCGGGTGTCACATGGCCGACGGCGGTGATGCGTTCGCCGTCGATGCGCAGATCGGTCGTCTCCGTCCCGTGCTCCGCGACGACGGTGCCATTGGTGATGATGGTGCTCACGATGTCCTTTCCTCAGCGCACGACACGACCGGGCAGGTTGCCGGTCGGTCCTGTCACACCGGTCGACCCGGTTCCGTCCCATACCTTCTGGCCCGCCACCCACACGCCACGCACACCCGCGGTGAACTCGCAGGGATCGGCGAACGTGGCCCGGTCGACGAACTCGGCCGGGTCGAGGACGACCAGGTCGGCGCGCAGCCCGCGGGCGATGCGGCCCCGGTCGGGCAGATGCAGCACCTCGGCGCTGCGCTGCGTCATTCGTTCGATGGCCTCGGACGGTGTGACGTGCCCGTCCCGGATGGCGAGTCGTCCGAGGAACCGGCCCGTCGACCCGTACAACCGGGGGTGCGGCGAGGGATTGAACACCCCGTCGCTGCCGAGCAGCGACCCCGACTCACGGTAGATGGCGGCCACGACGTCCTCACTCGCGTAGTGGTCGATCATCGCCGAGTCGAGTCCGGTGCGGTCGAGGATGTCCATCACTGCCAGCGCCGGGTCGGTGCCCAACCGGTCGGCGGCCTCGGCCAGCGTCTGGGCCTCGAACTCGGGAGCCCCGACCGCCTGCGTGATGGTGATGTTCTCCGCGCCGCAGGAACCGAAGATGTTCTCCCAGCCCGCGAGGCCCTTGTGCATGTCGGTGGCCATGCGCCGGCGGTCGTCGCGGTCACGGCAGCGTGCCAGCGCTGCCGACGGTCCGCCGTCGTTGGCCCACGGGGGAAGCAGCGCCGACAGCACAGTGCTGCCCGCGCCGTAGGGGTACTGGTCGACCGTGAGCGGTATCTGCCCGGCGGCCCCGGCCAGCAGTGCGAGCAGGGGTTCGAGCAGGTGGGCGTTGCCGATGAGCTTGAGATGTGAGACGTGAAGCTGCGCGCCCGTTGCCCGGCACGCGTCGATGAACTCGGTCATCGCGGCCAGGCATTCGGACGCCTCGTTGCGCACGTGGGGCACCAGTGGCACACCCCACTTCGCGGCGACCTGCGCCATGGCCTGCAGTTCGGGCTGTCGCGCATACAGGCCGGGTGCGTAGATCATGCCGAAGCTGATCGCCCTGCCGCCCCCGGCGAGGCTGCGGTCCGCCAACTCCTGCATACGGACGAGTTCTTCGGCAGTCGGGGCGCGGTCGTCGTCACCCATGACGACCTGGCGGACGGCGCTGTGGGGCACGCAGGCGGCCATGTCGCTCGCCGGGTGGCAGGCGTCCAGGTCGGACAGGTATTCGTCGAAGCCGCGCCATCCCCACCGGGGCGATTCGGCGGGCTCGAGGCCGGCGAGGTAGCTGCGTCGCGCGGTGAGATGTGCGTCGTCCACCGGGGCGGGCCCGAGCCCGTCCGGGCAGATCAGCTGCGTGGTGAACCCCTGGGAAAGTTTGGCCGCCATGGTGGGTTCGTCGAAGGCGCGAAGGGCGCAGTGCGCGTGGAGGTCGATGAAACCGGGTGTCACCCATGCTCCGGAGGCCTCGACCTGCTCCGCGTCGTCGACGGGGGCGCCGCGGGGCACGAGGTCGGCGATGCGTCCGTCGGCCACGACGAGATCGGCGCCGACGAAACCTTCGGGGGTGAAGACCTCGGCGTTCCTTATCACCAGGTCAGCCGACATGGCGCATCTCCTCTCCGGCACCGACGACGCGCCGCCACTCGGCCAGCAGTTCCTCGGCGAACAGCGTCGTACCACTGAACCGGTCGTCGGCCAGGCCCTGGGCCAGCTGGGTCACCAGCGGTGGCATGAGGTCGGCCTGAGCGATGACGTCCGCGCGGGTCAGCACTTCGCGGGTGGCCCCGTCGAGGAGGATGCGGCCACCGGTCATCGCGATGACCCGTTGTGTGTATTCGGCGACGATCTCCATGTCGTGGGTGATGACGATGATCGTGTGCCCGGCCGTCTCGTTGAGCATCCGGAGGAAGTCCATGACCTCACGCGATTGCCGGTAGTCCTGACCGGTTGTTGGCTCGTCCACGATGATCACCTTCGGGCGCAGCGACAGGATCGAGGCGATGGCGATGCGCTGCCGGATGCCCTTGGTCTGGAAGAAGGGGTGATCGTCGAAGAGCCGTTCGGGGATGCCGGCGATTCGCGCGGCTTCACGCACTCGTGAATCCACATCCTCGGCTGCGAGATGCAGATTGCGTGGCGCGTAGGCGATCTCGTCGTAGATGCGGTTGTTGAACAGCTGATGGTCCGGGTTCTGGAAGACGTACCCGATCGACTTGATGAGCTGCGCCGACCTGGTCGAGGGCCCGATCGTCAGGCCGTCGACGACGACGGCCCCGCCGGTGGCCTTGAGGATGCCGTTGAGGCATTTCGACAGCGTCGTCTTCCCGGAGCCGTTGGTGCCGATCAGGGCGACGAACTCGTGCGGCTGGATCGTGAACGAGACGTCCGACAATGCCTGTGTCCCGTCCTCGTAGCGGTAGTCGAGTCCGGTGACCTCGATGATGGGTTCGGCCACTATGCGCTCCTCAGTGTCTGTCGGCAGGTCGAGACGATGTCGTCGAGGCGTACCCCGGGGTGCCGCATGGACACGGGATCGGCCAACGCGGACTCCGCGAACACGACGGTGCCCGGGATGCGGATGGACTCGCGCGCGGTGGCGTCGAGTTGCCCGAAGAAGGCATCGAGGTCGGCGTCGACGACGACCCGGCCGCCCGCGACCATGAACATCCGGTCGCAGACCTCGACCAGGCGCTCCACGTTGTGCTCGATCACGACGATCGTCATGTCGAGGGTCTGCTTCAGATGTTGGAGCAGCGAGAACACCCCGGCTTTCGAGACCGGGTCGAGCATCGAGGTGGGCTCGTCCAGGATCATCACCCGGGGACGCATCGCGAGCACACTGGCAATGGCCACCCGCTGCTTCTGCCCGCCGGAAAGTTCGAAGGGCGATTTCGCGAGCAGTCCTTCCAGGCCGGCGAGTTCGACCACCCAGTCCAGGCGGCGTCCGATCTCGTCGGTCTCGATACCGAGGTTCTCCAGGCCGAAGGTGATCTCCTCCTCGACGCTCATGGAGGTGAACTGGGCGTCCGGGTCGGAGAAGACCAGACCCACCAAGCCCGCGCACTGTGCGGCGTCGTAGTCGCGGATGTCCTTGCCGAACAACTCGACCGAGCCGTGGTAGATGCCGTTGAAGCTCTGCGGGATGATGCCCTTCATCGCGCTGGCCAGCGTCGTCTTGCCGGACTCGTTGGGGCCGACGACACCCACGAACTCGTGGCTCCGGATGGTCAGGTTGATGCCGTCGAGGGCGTCCTTGTCGCCCCCCTCGTAACGCCAGGTGAGGTTCGTGACCGTGATGGCGGGCTCGCCGCGGTCGGTGGCGGACGCGTCGATGGGGATCGGAGCCGAGCCGGTCATCGCAGCACCTCCAGCAGGCCACGGTTGATGACGGACTGGCCCAGCCCGAGCCAATCGGTGGTGAGGCGGATCGCCGCGATCGCCACGAGCAGGACGATCATGCCGGCGATCACACCCCAGTCACGCGCGCGCATCGAGAACTTCTGCCTGAGCCAGTCGGGGCGCGGCTTCCCGTTGGCCTTGTTGCTCACCCGCACGCCCTTGGCGTACAGGCCCATGCTGATGTCCTCGCTGCGCCGGATCGACAGCGCGAACAGGGGAATGAGGTTCATGGCGAAGTGCTTGACCTTGCCGACCAGCGACAGGTCGCGCGTGTCGAGGCCGCGGGCGACCTCGGCTTCTTTGATGACCGCGTAGTCCTCCAGGAAGATCCCGACCGATCGCAGCGCGAGGCCGATGAAGTACGACACCACGAAGGGCACGCCCACCGATCTGAGGCCGACGAGGATGTCGCTCTCGCGGTTGGTGCTGAAGTAGAAGATCGACGCCAGCACCAGCGCGATGATGCGGCAGTAGGTGGTGAACGCCCACATGACCGAGGCGAAGTAGACGTTCACCGGCCCCCAGTGCGCGGCCGGGGACGACATGTCCTCGGCGCGAGGGAAGCAGACGTAGGTCAGGTTGAGGATGATGAAGACGGTCACGAACATCGGCAGGAACATCTTGAGCCGGCCGAGACGCACGTTCGCCAGCCGGAACATCACCAGGGTGACGACGATGACGAGCAGGTTGACCTCCGGCCGTTCGATGAACAGCGGAACCACCGAGGTCACCAGGTAGATGACCAATCGCGTGGCCGGATGCAGCGCGTACATGGGCGATGTCGTGGGGACGTAGCCCATGATCGTCTTCTGCATCGCCGGACGCGTGGTGCGCGTCCGGGACGCGTTCACCATCGTCGGGGGCGGACTGGCGATCGCGAAGGCCATGAGGTCAACCTGCTCTCTGTTGTGTGGGGACGACGCGTGCTGCCGGGATCAGGCCCAGACGCGCTTGACGAAGGCCTTGCTGCGAAGGACGATCGGCGAGATGAACTTCAGCATGACGACGCCGAGCACCCAGGACGCGATCGAGTTGCCGAGGAACCAGCCGATGAAGGTCACCCAGAAGGCGCCGCTCGTGATGAGCCCGAAGACGATCAGCACCCCGGAGCCCCACAGTGCACCGATGAGGTTGGAGACGATGATCGCGAAGATCGTGAAGATCGTCCAGTCGCGGCCGCTCCGCAGGCGCGGATCGGCCTTGAAGAGCCTGAACGCGAGGCCGCCGACGACGCTCTGAGCGAGGTTGCCGGGAATGTAGGCCAGCGAGATGGGTAGGGGAGCGGACCCTGCGATGGCGTTGGAGATGATCGGGAACGCCGCGCCTGCGATGCCGCCCCATCCGCCGTACCAGATGCCGCCCACCGTCTGAATCGCCTGGCCGGGCCAGAAGGCGGTGATGTAGCCGAGGGGAATCGCGAGGCTGCCGAACGTTCCCACGACGATGCCGATGCCGGTGAACAGTGCCGTCATGACGAAGTGCTGGAGGCCGGGCTTACGAACCTCGCCCTCGGCGACCTTCCACACGTTCTCCGATGTGGTGGCGCTCGATTCGGCCACCGAGTTGATTGAGCTGCTGGTCAAGACCGGGCCTTTCTGCAGGAGGGACAACTTGTATGAGAACTAAGAACTAACAGAATCTCAGCAAGTGCCACTTCCGTGTGGGTTACGGCCGCGTAACGATCCCGTTACGCGGCCGGATGCGTGCGGGCCTGCGTGTCCGTGTCATGACTACGTATCTGTATTACTATCTGTAATACAGATAGAGGCTGGAGGTGTCGTGGAGATCGAACTAGATCCGTTGTCGCCGGTGCCGCTGTATCAGCAGGTGCGTGACCGAATCGTGGAACTGATCGCCATGGGCCAACTCGCTCGTGGCACGGGGCTGGCCTCCGTCCGGTCACTGGCTGGGGCCTTCCGTATCAACCCAGCGACTGTGGCCAAGGGCTACGACCTGCTACGTACCGAAGGCTTGGTCGTCAGTAACGCCAAATCGGGGACGTTCATTGCTCGCGGGCGGGATTCGGAGCCGGCGCAGGCCTACTTCGTCACCGAGTGGAGGCAACGGTTGATCACCTTGCTCGCTGAGGGACGCGCCAAAGGACTGACTGAGGCCGACCTGATATCGATCTGTCGCGAGGTAACCGCTCGGCTGGAGGCTGGCGCGAGCCAAGGAGGCATGTGATGGTCTGGACGATGCTCACGGTGGTTGTCGCTCTCGGGCTGGTCATGGCGGCAGTTCCCAAGATTTCTCGAGCGACGGTACCACTCGGAGTCAGCGTGCCGCGGTCCAGAGTTGCCGACCCAGTCGTGATACGGGCGGTCCACGGGTATCAACTGACGTGCGGGCTGCTCACCATCGTCGCAGCCGCCGGGGTCTGGCTCACCCGGATGGCGGCAGTATCGGGCGCCCTGTGGTTGATCGGACTGCTCCTCGCCTCGACGATAGCCTTCGTGGCCTGTCGGCGTCCCATCGCGGCCGCCAAACGCGAGCAGAACTGGTACTTCGGACTCGAGACTCGGATCGGTGCCGATGTGGGACGCCAGACCACCACGGCTCGGCCAGTTTGGCCACTGCACGTGCTGTCTATAGCCCTCGCCGTCGCAGGTGCCGTCATTCTCGTCCTGTGGTTCGATGTCCTCCCCGACCCGTTCCCCACCCACTGGAACGCGGCCGGGCAGCCTGATGCCTGGTCCACCAGAACCTGGTGGACAGTGCTCGCCACCCCATTGACTGCGTTGGCGATCGCGGCCATGATCGCTGGCTTGGCGTCGTGGACGTCCCGGCGGCACGACCCCGTTCTGCCCGACGGGGCCCGCGGTCCGTCCAGACGGTCGACCCGCGAAACCTCGGTTGCAATCCAGGTTGGTATCGGCTGCCTGTCGGTGCTGAGCACAGCGATGCTGATTTTCTTCGCACTCGCTCCGCTACTGGCTGTCAGTCAGGACGCGATCGCCGCTGCCGCCTGGGCGGCAATGGCGGCGCTGGTCGTCACGATGTTGTGCCTGGTGGGCGTCACCGCGCAGGCCCAGGGGCGGGCCCGACGAGCGGCACAATCCGCTCGCATCGGACGGCCCGAGCCTGACTCACCTGACGACGACAGTCTGTGGAAACTCGGCCTCGTCTACTACAACACCAACGACCCCTCGGTGCTGGTTCCCAAACGATCCGGTATCGGCTATGAGCCCAACGCTGGACATCCGCTCGGGATGGCCATCTACTTGTTCGCATTGGTTGCGATCGTCAGCGCGCTCGTCGCTGCGCTAACCGCCGGCTGAGCGAGGGAGGAACGACTCATGAGTGAGGACATCCCCGGGCACTTGCCTGCCGGATCGAAGCGGGCCGTGCTGCTCGTCGGCTTCGGTACCAGGGGCGACGTCGCACCCTTGATCGAACTCGCGAAGGCGGCGAGCGGATGCGGCATCACCCCCCGGCTCGCGGTGGGGACCGACTCGACGGAGTTCGCGGCCGAAGCGGGGTGCGAGGTGATAGACCTCGGCGTGGACATCACCCGGTTGATGGCCGGGCCGCTCGGCGACGCCTGGATCCGGGCGTCTCGATGGGGGCCGTATCCTTCCGCGCGTGCGGTCCGGGCTTTCGTCGGTGCGTGTCTGCCCCGGATCGTGACCGTGCTGCGCGAGCGACACCGGCCGGGCGAGGCACTGGTCACGGGGTTGGCGACCTTCGGCATCGGTGCCGCGCTGGCCGACGAGCGTGGTGTGATGCATGTGTCGGCGCTGTTCGCCCCGCTGACGCCCAGCACGCAAGCCGCGTCCACCATGCAGCCGATCGTCTCGGGGAATCACCGCGCCAACCGCCTGGCGGGCATGCTGGCCGCCAGGTATTCGGCAGGTCTCGCTCTGCCCGCGACCAACCTCGTCCGACATGACCTCGGCCTTCGTCCGTGGAGCTTGGACGATTACGTGACGGCGTTGGTCGATGCTCCCACGCTGTACGGAGTGAGCCCGCACCTTCTGCCGCCGGATCCGGGCTGGCCCGATCGGGTGGTGGTCACGGGGCACTGGCTGGCCGGCGCCGAGCACCCGACGCCGCCCGGCGGGCTGGAGGACTTCCTCGAGGACCACCCGGGGGCCGTTTACGTCGGGGTCGGCTCGATGCCGTCGTCCGACGGGTACGGGTTGGTCGCCGAGGCGTTGGCCCGGTCGGGGCGACCGGGGGTCGTCGCGCGCAACCTCGTCCCCGAGCTACCTTCGGGCGACCACACTCCGGTCGGGCACCCGGGGTTGTTCGTCGTCGGCGAGGTCTCGCACCAGTGGCTGTTCCCCCGCATGTCCGCACTGGTGCACCATGGCGGGGCCGGCACCACGCACCAGGGCGTGCGCGCCGGGGTTCCCGCGACCGCAACGCCGGTGCTCGGCGACCAGCCCTATTGGGGACGACGCCTCGCGGATCTCGGGGTCGGTCTGCCGCCCGTCCCGAGGCACAGGCTCACGCCCGCCCGGTTGGCCCGGATCATCGCGGAGACGGCATCACGACCCGGTCTCCGGGAGCGAGCCCAGTCCTTGGCGGACGCGCTGAGGTCCGAGCGCGGCGCCGAGGCTGCCGCCGCGACGCTCTCGCGGTTGCTCTCGCATCGCTGAGCGCTGACCCCTGACGGTGAACGGCTGGGCCATGGGACAGGAGTGATCAGCCGAGGGCGGCGTTCCCGATCAGGACGCCGATCAGCCAGGTGGCCGCCAGCGCAAGTGCACCTCCGGCGACCAGCCTTGTCACCGCGCGCGGCCGTGAGCTGCCGCCGATCGTCGCCGAGACCGTTCCGGTGGCTGTCAGGGCGACGCAGACAGCGACGAACGTCACCGGCACACGCCACGCAGCTGGCGGAAGAAGGATTGCCAGGAAGGGGAGCAATGCGCCCAGGGTGAAGGAGAGCGCGGACGAGAAGGCCGCATGCCACGGATTGACCAGTTCGTCCTGATCGATGCCCAACTCGAGTTCCAGGTGCGCGGGCAGCGGATCGCGTGCCGTGACCTCCGCGGCCGCCTGGCGGGCCGTCTGCTCGGACAACCCGCGTTGGACGAAGAGCCCGACGAGTTCCTCCAGTTCCTCCTCGGGCATGTCGTGCAACTCCTGGCGCTCCTTGTCGATCAGCGCGCTCTCGCTGTCGCGCTGGCTGCTGACCGACACGTACTCGCCCAGTGCCATCGAGATCGCGCCGCCGACGACACCGGCGATGCCTGCGACCAGAAGAGCAGGTCTGTCCGTGGTGGCCCCGGCGACCCCAACCACCAACGAGGCGACCGAGACGATTCCGTCGTTCGCTCCCAGGACGCCCGCGCGCAGCCAGTTGAGCCTCTCGGCGAAGCCGGATTGGTGCGGTTCCCCGGGGTGGGGCAGGGTCTGCTCCCCGGGTTGGGAGATGGTCTGGCTCGAGTCGTCCATGGAACTTCGTGTCCTTCGCGGTAGAGCGGGAAAGCCGCTGTGTCTACGTGCTCGTCCGTGAAAACACAGGTGTCGGCGGCGATGTTCCGCCGACGGATGCAGGCCAGGGAACCCTAACCACGCCCTGTGACACACTCACCGGGTGAGAACACACATCCACGTCGTCGGCGCCTCGGGCTCGGGGACGACCACCATCGGCGCGCGTGTGGCGTCCCAACTTGGCTTCGAGCACCTCGACACCGACGACTACTTCTGGGTGGACACTCCCGAACCCTTCACGGTGACCCGACCGCTCGCGGACCGGCTCCGGTTGCTGGGTGGCGCGTTGGCCGCCGGCGAGGCATGGGTGCTCAGCGGCTCGATCACCGGCTGGGGCGAATCTCTCGCCTCCAGATTCGACCTCGTCATTCGGCTGGAGGCTCCCGACAGCCTGCGACTCACCCGGCTGCGGGATCGCGAGTACGCCCGGTACGGCGACCGCGCGCTGCCGGGCGGCGACCACTTCGAGGACACGGAGGACTTCCTCACGTGGGCTGCCGCCTACGAGTCGGGCACGCGGGAAGGACGCAGCCGCCCCGTGCACGAGGCCTGGCTCGACACGTTGACATGCCCGGTCGTGCGGATCGTCAACCTCGATCTCGACGAGAGCGTCGCCGGCGTCGTGCGCGCGATCGGCAGTTAGGCGCCGACGCCTTGCTGCGGCCGGGAGAACAACCGTTCCCGCTCCGCGGCGACCACCTCGCGTGCGAGTTGCGCCTCCGAGATGTCGAACGCCTCGGGAGCGCTGTCGGCCACCTCGCTGACGCGGGCAAAATCGTCGAACAGCGACGTCTTTCGGGCGAGGATCTCGGTCACGCGCTCGTCGACGCACTGCTCGGACAGCAGCCGGTGCACCTGGACGGCTTCGAGCTGGCCCATGCGCCGTGCCCTGGCGATCGCCTGCCATTCCGTGGTGGGTTTGAGCTGCGGCTCGCAGATCACGACCACGGACGCTGCCTGGATGTTCAGCCCGACCCCACCGGCGATGATCTGTGCGACGAGGACGGCACCCGCGCCCGCCTGAGAGAACTGATCCACGATGTCTTGTCGTGCGTTCGCGGGAACCGACCCGGTGATCGGGCCGAACACCTGTCCGGGAAGCAGCCGGGCGACCTGCCCGAGCACGGCGCGGAAGTTCGAGAAGACGATGACCCGGCGTCCGTTCTCTCCGGCCTCGTGGACGACCTCGATGAGGCGGAGGATCTTCTCGGATCGACGTCCCTGCAGCATCGCGGCTTGTCGCATCGCCATGAAGTTTCCCTCACCGACCGCTGACCGATAGGCGATCATGTCGTCGGGCGACAGAGGGAGCCATTCGTCCACTTCGACGAGTTCGGGAAGCTCGGTCAGCACGTCCTCCTGATTACGGCGCAGGTAGACGGGTGCGACACGCTTGCGAAAACGCCGGGCCGACAGCGAATCGGCATCCGCGGCCAGCTCGGGTCGTACATATCCCACGAGGGCGGCGAACTCGTCGGCGCGGTTCTCCAGCGGCGTTCCGGTCAACAGGAGTGCCCGCTCGGATCTGGCCAGCACGTCCGCACAACGCTGGGCTCGTTTCGTGGCCGGGTTCTTGATGTAGTGCGCCTCGTCGATGACGACACAGTCCAGGTCACCCGCCTCCTGCAGGTGCGACTTGAACCAGGGGAGGGTCTCGAACGTGGTGACCCCGACGCCGCCGGTCCGCAGCCAACTGCTGGCTGCCACCGCCCTTTCGTCGCCGTGGAGGCGGTGGGGGATCAGGTCGGTCTTCGAGCCGATCTCCCGGATCCAGTTGGTGACGACCGCCGCAGGACAGATCACGACGAAACGCTGTTCACCTCGCGAGCGAAGGTGGGCGAGCACGGCGAGGGCTTCGATGGTCTTCCCGAGCCCCATCTCGTCGCCGATGATCACCTTGCGCTGGACGAGAGCGAACCGGGCGCCGAAGCTCTGGTAGCCACGCAGTGTTCCCACCTTGAGATGAGTGGTCTCCAACGTGAGCGCCCGGATCGCCTCGACTATCTCAGCCGGTAGGTCACCATGGACCTTCTGCTCGTCCTCGGTGTTGAAGCCCAGTTCGGCCAACAGGCCGAAATAGTCGGCGGGGCGGGCCAGGAAGTCCTCCCAGGGATCACGCTGCCGCGTCGGTGCGCTGGCGCGGGCGACCTGCCTCGCGAGGCGGACGACCGCCCGGATGTCGGCCCGCAACTCGTCGGCCCCGAGATCCGACGTGGGGTAGACGACAACGCTCTCCGTCGGGTTGGCGGCCACCTGAGAGAGCCGAGTCAGCTCCTCGGCGCGCGCGAGGTCGTCCGGCGCATTGGTGATCGACCGCGCCGCTTCCCACAACGCGAGACGCCGGAGCAACTCGGTGCACTCGGGGCCGCGTCGGTGCAGGTCGATGCGCACCGGTGTCTCGTCGAAGGTCGTCTGCCACAACGTGCGGGCAGCGCCGACCATGCGCGCGGCCGTGACCTCACCGACGCCCGGGAGGCCGGTGATGCGGGGGCCGGCGTCCAGTACCCGTCTCACGGTGGTCAGTCCGGCGTCCTCGAGGGCCCCGATACGCAGTGCCTCGCGGGTGACCTCTTTCAGCCGGTCCACCGGCATCTCCGCCACGAGCCTGTCGGCCTCGGCCCGGCGCGCTGCGTCGCCCGCCTCGTGCGCGGCGGCTCCGAGCCGTTTCTCGTCGCGCAGAGCACCCTGGACGGTCTCGACGGCTCCGGGAAGGTCGATGAGGGTGAGGCCCGACAGCACCGTCGGCCGACGACCCGACCGGGACAGCGGCGGAGTGGTCGCGAGATGGGATATCAATCCCTTGAGGTCGGACGACGGCGCGTAAGGCTGGGGACGCAGGCGTTCGAGGGTGCCCGTGAGATCGGTCATCCGTCCCCACGCCTGGTACGCGGCCAGGAACTCCGCCGCCGACGCAGCCCTGGCACGGCGAGCGCGGCCGGAGACCAGGCGCCGTAGACCCAGCAACGCACCGGCGTCCCGGAGAGCCTGGGGCACCTGCGCACGGAGCTGGCGGACGTCGTCGGCATCGGCGCTCGACATGATGGGCAGAAGGGATGCGCGTTCCAGGTCGTTCAGCGCCGGGCCGGACCCGCAGGGGACGGCAAGCACACGCCAGGCGGTCCGCCCATCGCGTCCCACGTCGACCATGCCGCGCCGCAAACCGGACAGCGCACCTGAGGCGGCCGCCTCGATGCGCTCGCGCGCGGACAGGATCATCTCGGCCTGAGCGGCCCATCCCGCGATTTCGTCCATCGTGGCCTGGAGTTGAAAACGGTCGTCGCGGTTCATGATCCTGTTTTGTCGGTGGGTTTGTGCGAACACTACCAACACGGTGCGACCAGTCGCGTCTGCGTGTGACACAGTTCCTTCAAATTTTGCCCACGAGCGTAGCGACTAGGAAATATGTCTGCCCGGCGAGGCAATCAGACTGATTTCGAGGAACTCTGTCACGGCGAAGCGTCCCCACGAGCCGCGGGGACGGGCCAGACCGGTCGACACGAGTGGCAATCTGGGCTCATGAGTGCGACAGTTCCCGAGGACGGCGGAACCGCGGACGACGCGCTCCCCGTGCGGGGGCGTCTCGTCACGATCGTCTCGGTCGAACCGCGATCCTCCGCACTCGTGAGAATCTACGGAACCGTGTCCGGTCGCGACGTCCTCGACGAGTGGGCGTCCGCGAACATGACGATTCGGCTCGTCTTCCCCGCGTCGGCCCCTGGTTCGCACAACACGGACGACGGCCGGCCCCCGGACCGCGGGACCGGGCCGGTGTTCCCCTCGCGCGTCTTCACCATCGCGGACGTCGATCCCGGCAGCCGTCTCGTCGCGATCGATGTGGTGAAGCATCGCGAACCCTCGCCGGTCATGGCCTGGCTCAACCAGGTGCGTCCCGGCGACGTTCTCGGCGCGGCCGACCCGCGCCAGCACCGCCTGCCGGGGGTGGGAAGCCCGAGGATCCTGCTGGCCGACTCGTCGGCGCTGGCCGCCGTGTTCAGTATCCTGACCAGGCTCCCGGTGCCGGGGGCGACGTCTGTCATCGCCGCCGCACCCACCGACGAGGTCGATCTGTTCGCGGACGCGCTGAAGGAACGGATCGGCGATGTGGTGCCGCGTGACCTGTGTGTGGTCAGGGTGCCGATGATCGGAGACATGCCGCTGTCGGACGCTTTCGCGGGCCTGGCTGTGCCCTGTTCGGCGTCGGTGTGGGCGGCCGGCGAGCACGAGGACGTGCAGGCGGTGGGACGCAGATGCCGCGATGAGTTCGGCCTGCCTCCCGAGAGCATTCAGGTCTCGGGCTATTGGCGACGCGACCGCGACAGAGGCGTGCGGCCGGGCGTCCGGCACCGGCCGCATCGCGGTGGGTGAGTGGGCTCATGAACGCGATGAAGATGCCCGTGGGTTCGTCTCCTGGGCTCGTCCCGCAGCGGTCTCAGGCGTCCTGTGCGGGAGCCGTCGTCCCCATCGCGCGTCCCTGGTTCCAGTACGCCTGGGCGTGCAATCGGGGCTTGGTGAACCCGAACTCGTCACGCAGTCGTTTGCGCACATGCCTGAGCGACCCCGACTCACATGCCGCCCACGCATGCCAACCCCACCAGTCGCGTTCCTCCAGCGCCTCTGCCAGCGAGGTCTCGTCGTCCCGGGCCGTCCAGTGCAGCCGGAGGCTCGGATGCTCGACGAGGGGGATGGTCAGGTCGTCGTCGGTGTGCCTTTCGAGATACAACTCCACGGGGACGTCGGCCGGCACCGTGTGAAGGACGGTGTTGATCGCGGGGATGGACGCCGAGTCGCCGATGAGCAGGTATCCCTTCGGCAGCTCGTCGGGCAGGTCGAACCGGGACGAGCCCAGCGAGGTCACCGACAGCGCCATGCCCGGCCGGGCCTTCGTGGCCCACGACGACGCAGGACCGGCCGGTTCGTGCACGACGAAGTCGACCGCGAAGTCCCCGGTCTGTTCGTCGGCCTCGCTGAAGGTGTAGGCGCGCTGGTACTCGGCCGAGCCGCCGTGCGGGTCGGGGAACCACATGCGCAGCCAGGCCGTGGGGGCCGCCTCGACCTTCTCGAAGAGCGTGGGGGCGGTCATCCGGACGCGGACCACGTGTGGTGCGAGCGACTCGATGCCGGTCACCGTCGCCTTGTGGTCTCGGGCGCCGAAGACTCGCAGCACGGCTCCTTGGAATCCTCGTCCCATGGGAAGCTCCCTCGTCTGGTAGGTCCGCCTCGGATCGAACACGGAACAACTCTGACTTAGGGTTACCTAACTCAATCCGTTTCGTCAACCCTTCGGCGCCGGGGAAGCTCATGCGCGACATCGCACGCTGCTCCGCCCTGCCGATCGGGGCGTTCGCCCCAGAGGCCGCGCCGGTACTCGTCGCGGGGCTGCTGGCTCTCGCTGTGGCGGTGTTGGTGATCGATTCCGCCCGGGGCACCTGACCCGGGGCTCGGCGACGTCGCGTCGCAACGGGCTGCATCGTGCTCGCCCGGCCCGGGTCGGTGGGCGGGTGGGGCGTCCCCGTGACCGCATGCTACTGTGACGACAGCACGGGAGCCCCGGGAAGGGGCTGAGAGGGAGGTAGCTCCTCCGACCGGTGAACCTGATCTGGGTAATGCCAGCGAAGGGACGCAGATTCTCGCCATTTCCGATCCCGCGCATGCATGTGCGACCTGGGGATGGGAAGGCGATGTCTGCGCTCGACGACGGCGGGGAGGCCGAGGGCCTCGGACACGATCCGCAGCTGGACGTGGTGGCACCCGTCTGGCCGCGGTTGACGGTCGTGGAGGCCGACCGTGTGCTGGGGATGCTCGCGTCACCGCAACGGGCTACGCGGATCGTCTTCCACAGCAACCGGCCGACTGCCGCAGCCGCGCTGGTCGAGACTCCCTCGGGGCGTGTGTTCGTCAAGCGCTACGCCCCCGCGAGCATCGAGGTCGGCCAACTGGAGGCGACCCACGGTTTCGTGGACCATCTGGTGTCGCATGGGTTCCCCACGCCGCCGTTCCTGCGCTTCGCCGACGGGACGACGGCGTTTCGGACGGCGCAGGGTCTCTACGAGGTCTCGGCCGCCGCCCACGGTGAGGACCGTTACCGACAGGCCCACTCGTGGACGCCTCCGCGGCGGCCGGACGAGGCCCGCTCGTTCGGTGCGGCGTGCGCGCGGCTCGCGCTGGCGTCCGAGGGCTTCGACGCGCCCGCCCCGGCGCCGTCCGCCTTCCAGTCGCGGTGCGGGCTGTTCATGGCCGACCCGATCGACCGCTTGACGCAGTGGCTGGACGAGCGCCCGGCAGTGCGTGCGTACCTTTCCGAGACCGGCAAGGACCTCGCCACGGATGCCAGGATGCACGCGGACTATTCGTCACGGTTGGGCAGGTGGATCCCGGAGCTGGGGGCGAACTGGACGCACGGCGACCTCCACGTCTCGAACGCCATGTGGGAAGGCGACGAGGTACGCGAGGTCATCGACTTCGGGCTGGCCGATCGGGCTTTCGCCCTGTACGACCTCGCGGTCGCGATCGAGCGCAACGGGATCTGCTGGCTCGACATCATGAACGGCCACCACGACGCCTATCGCACCGACGTCATCGACGCCCTGATCGCGGGCTACGAGGGCGTACGTCCGCTTCACGAGGCGGAACGGGCCGCGCTGCCCGACCTCATGGCCGTGGTGCAGTCGGAGGCCGCTCTCAACTGGATCACCTATCAGTACGGGGTGCTGCACGATCTCGACTCCTGCGAGTGGAGCTATCGCGTGTTCTTCCAGGCCCACACGGCCTGGTTCGGCACCCGGGCGGGACGCGGATTCACGGCCTGGCTACGAGGCCGGCTCGGACGATGAGCGGTGCGAGCGATGAACAACCGGGGCGGGACGCGATCGGGCGTCCCCGAACACGGACGGTGGATGACCACCGAGGAGGGTCCAACCAGATGAAGAGGACGAAGAGGAACGGGGCTCGCCGGGTGGGTTCGGCGCTGATCGCGACGCTGCTTGCCGGAAGCCTGATCGGGTGTTCGAGTGGTGAACCGGCCACCGATGGATCACCGAATGCCTCGGGCGACCAGGCCGACGCGGTCAGCATCGTGCTCGACTGGACGCCCAACACGAACCACAGCGGAATCTTCGTGGCCGAGAAGCTGGGCTACTACGCCGACGCCGGCATCGAGCTGACCGTGCTTCCGTACTCCCAGGCCGGCGTGGAGAGCGTGCTCGCCTCCGGCGGGGCCGACTTCGGCATCTCCGGTGCCTCGTCGGTGACGCAGGCTGCCGCGCAGGGCGAGGACCTGCAGATGGTGCTGAACATCCAGCAGAAGTCGTCGGCGGGTATCGCCTACCGGGCGGACGACTCCCGCATCAGCCGGCCGAGCGACCTGGACGGGAAGCTCTTCGCCTCGTGGGGGGCCGCCGAGACCATCGCGGGCGTCAAGCAGATGATCGTCAACGACGGTGGCACCGGTGAGTTCGACGAGGTGACGCTCGGCACCAGCGCCTATCAGGCGGTCTACACCGGTGCAGCCGACTTCGCCCAGGGCCTGAGCACGTGGGAGGGCATCGAGGCCGAGCTGGCCGGTACCCCCGTCGACTTCTTCTTCCCCGGCGACTACGGCGTGACCGTGACCCCCGCCGAGATCGGCATTTCCGCCAGCAGGTCGTACCTCGCCGACAACCAGGACGTGGCACGGCGGTTCGTCCAAGCGACCCAGAAGGGCTACGAGTACGCCATGGACCATCCCGACGAGGCAGCCGACATCCTCGTCGAGGCGAATCCCGACGCCACCGTCGACCCCGAACTGGCCGGCAGGAGCCAGGAGATGCTCACCGACTACTGGCGGGACGCGCAGGGCGGCGTCGGCACCGCGGACGTCGAGGCGTGGCAGGAGTTCGTCGACTACCTGGCGTCCAGCGGGCTCCTCGTGGACGCCGAAGGCAAGCCGCTCGCCACCGCACCCCAGGTGGACGACCTGGTCACCAACGACTACCTCGCCTGAGACCGGGACCGGAGTTCACATGAGCGACGATCGGCGACCACGCCGGCCGGGACCCTCGACCGGCGCCAGGGCGCAGTGGCCCGGTGGCGCCCTGGCGGCCGTGGTGCTTCTGGGGGTCGTGATCGTGTGGCAGTTGGTCGTCACCGTCTTCGAGGTGAGACCTCGCGTCCTGCCGTCGCCCACGCGCATCGTCACCGCCGCGATGGCCGACCTGCCGAAACTGGGCAGGGCCGTGGGCGTCACCGCCACCGAAGCACTCACCGGCCTCGTGCTGGGCACGGTGATCGGCGTGGCGGTCGCCTACTGCCTGTTCGCCTCGTCGGTGCTCGAAAGAGCCCTGTATCCGGTGCTGGTGCTGTCGCAGGCGGTCCCGCTGATCGCGGTCGCGCCTCTGGTGATCATCTGGTTCGGCTTCGAGATGGGCTCGAAGGCCCTTGTCGTGGCCCTGTATGCGGTCTTCCCGGTCGCCGTGGCGCTCCTGCGGGGACTGAAACGGGTACCGCCGGCGCAGATCAGCGCCACGCGCACGCTGGGCGCCTCCAGGATGTGGATCCTGCTCAGCGTGCGCACCCCCCATGCGGCGACCCATTTCTTCTCCGGCCTGCGCATAGCCGCCACTTACGCGCCGGCGACGGCGGCGACTGCCGAGTTCCTCGGTGCTCGTGCGGGGTTGGGCGTCTACCTGCTCTCCGCGCAGGCGTCCTTCCGGACCGATCTCGTGTTCGCGGCCGCCGTCGCCCTGACCGCGCTCACCCTGCTGCTGTTCGGCGTCGTCGCGGCGCTGGAATGGCTGAGTGCGCCACGGCGCTTCCGGCGTGCGTCAGCACCATCACCACCCGGGGAGCCCGCGGAGCACCCCGCGACCCCGGCTCCCGCGGTTCGCACCGAGCGTCTGGCCCGCGACTTCGTCGCCGGGCGGACGCGGGTGGCCGCGCTGGACGGGGTGTCGCTCGAGATCGGCAGCGGCGAGTTCGTCGCGGTGGTGGGCCCCAGTGGGTGCGGGAAGACGACCCTGCTCAACATTCTTGCCGGTCTCGACGAACCGACCGCCGGACGAGTCCTCGTCGACGGCCGCCCGGTGCCGTCCCTGCTGGGTGTGGCCGCCTACATGCCCCAGCAGGACTCGTTGCTGCCATGGCGCACGGCAGCGGGCAACGTGGCGGTGGCCGCCGAACTATCCGGGAGGTCACGCCGATCGGCCGATGACGCGGCACGCCGGTCGCTGACCGACTTCGGCCTCGGCGAGTTCACCGAGGCGCTGCCCGAGGAACTGTCGGGTGGCATGCGCAGCCGGGTCGCCTTCATCCGCACGGCTGCCACCCACCGTGGGCTGCTGTTGCTGGACGAGCCGTTCGCGGCGCTCGACTCGATCACCCGCAGCACCCTGCAGACGTGGCTGTCGGCCGCATCGGTCGGCCGCACGAGCGTGCTGGTCACCCACGACATCGGCGAGGCGGTCTTCCTCGCCGACACGGTGGTCGTGCTGTCACCCCGACCGGGCCAGGTGGTCGGCACGGTCACTGTGGGATTCGAGCGCCCACGGTCTCCCGCGTTGCGACGCGACGAACGCTACTTCCGGCTGTGTGCCGAAGTCTCGTCCCTGTTGGCGCTTCCCGCCGGCACGGACACGAACACTCCGATGGAAAGGACGAACATCTGATGGCCCTCACACGCATGAGGCTCGAATACGTGCATCCCTGGCCGAACCACGCGGGGCTCTTCCTGGCCCGGCACGCGGGTGCCTTCGCCCGTCGTGGCCTCGACGTCGACCTGATATCCGACGGCGTCGACCGTGGGGACGCGGCCCGCCTGCTCACACGAGGGGAGTACGACATCGCGTCCATCCGGCTGGGGCAGGTGCTGGAGTCCCGGCTGACGAGCACCCCGCTGGTCGCGGTGGCCACCCTCAACCAGAGCCAGCTCGGTGGGCTCATCACCACGTCCGCGACCGGGATCCGCAGATTCCGCGACCTGGAGGGCCGGACGGTCGCCATCCCGCCGGCGAACCGTCTCGTCAAGGCCCTCGACGAGGCCGTGACCGCCGACGGTGGTGACTTCGCCGCCGTGACCGTCGCCGACCCGGGGATCTGGGAACCGGACATCCGCTCGGTGGAGCAGGGCAAGTTCGACGCGATCGTCAATGTCAAGGCATGGGAGCCGTATCAGGGGGTCAGCGCACCCGAGGACGTCGTCGTGATCACCTTCGATTCGGTGGGGGTCGCCCCGCACCATTCGTACTTCGTCACGGTGCGCGAGGAACTGCTCGACCGTAATCCCGAGTTCGTGCGCCTGTTCCTGGCCGCGGCCGACGAAGGCTACCACTCGGCGCTGGACGACGAGGACGCCGCGGTTCAGGCGATGTCGGTTCCGCTATGCCACATCGACCCCGACGTGTTGCGGGCATCGCTGCGGGCGATCCGCGGCTCCTGGCTCGCCGCCGACGGCAGGTGGGGGACGATCCGGCCCGACCTGGTCGAGGGCTACACCGCGTGGATGAAGGCCGGCGACTTCTTCGACGCCCCCGTCGGCTCGACCACAGGAGCCTTCACGAACGACTTCCTGCCGCCGGCCGTGTGAGCCTTCCCGGTCGGCATGGCTAGCATGGCTGGCGAGACGGGGACGACGACGTGACCGCGTCGCCGCCTCGTCCGCGGGTCGAAAGGTCGGGCCATGCCGATGGCAGCACGGGTTGGTGTGACGACGCTGTTCCAGGTGGGAATCGGGCCGTCCAGTTCCCACACGGTCGGGCCGATGAGAGCCGCCGCGTCGTTCGCCGAGCTGATCGGGCAGGGGCTCGCCGCCGGGGCGCCCGACCGGTCGGCCGGTGATCTCGGTCTCCGGGTGGACGTCTACGGCTCGCTGGCGGCGACCGGACGCGGCCACGGCACGTTCGGGGCGATACTCCTGGGCTTGGAGGGATACCGCCCCGATGCCGTGTCAGCGAGCGAGGTCTCTGCAGAGCTCCGGCGCATCGAGGACGAAGGCCTGCTCCGCGTCCGGGTCGGCGACGGCGTCCGGCTGGTGCCGATGCGTCAACGAGACCTCGTCTGCCATCCGCTCACCCTGCTCCCGTACCACCCGAACGGCCTGCACTTCGCGGCCGAGTGCGCGGGCAGGATCGTGGCGGACCGCTACTACTTCTCCGTGGGCGGAGGGTTCGTCCGCGAGTTCGCCACACCCGAGGGTGAGGACGACCGGACCGACACGGACGAGGGCGAGGACTCCTTCTCGTCGTCCTCGGAGCTTCTCGCCCTGTGCCATGAGCGCGAATGCCCCGTCTCGGAGACGATGCTGGCCGAGGAGCTTCGGTACTGCGGCCGCGAGGCGATCTACGCCCACCTCGACGCCGTGGCCCAGGTGATGCTCGACTGCATCGACGCCGGGTTCCACTCCAGGGGTCTGCTCCCCGGTGCGCTGAAGGTACGCCGCCGGGCGGGCGACCTGTACGACGACCTGCGGCGCCACGACAGTACGGGGGCCGAGGCGATGACGAGACTGACGGCCCAGGCGAGCGACTGGGTGACAGCGGCAGCGATGGCCGTCAACGAACAGAACGCGGCGGGGGAGCGCATCGTGACCGCCCCGACCAACGGGGCGGCCGGAATCGTCCCCGCGGTGCTCTACTACGCGTTGCGGTTCGCGCCCGGGCTCGATCGCGCGGAGTCCGACACGCGCAGGGAGGGGATCCGGCGGTATCTGCTCGCGGCGGCCGCCGTCGGATCCCTGTGCAAACGGCGAGCGTCCATCTCCGGAGCCGAGGTCGGCTGCCAGGGTGAGGTGGGCACCGCCGCGGCGATGGCGGCGGCCGGCCTCGCCGAGCTGCTGGGCGGCACACCCGGGCAGGTAGAGAACGCGGCCGAGATAGCGATCGAGCATCATCTCGGCCTCACCTGCGACCCGGTCGCGGGCCTGGTGCAGATTCCCTGCATCGAGCGCAACGGCATCGGCGCGAACACCGCGATCGTGGCCGCTCGCACCGCGGTGTGGGGGAATGGCAGCCATCGCGTCTCGCTCGACGAGGCTGTCGAGACGATGCGCCAGACCGGGCTGGACATGAGCACCCGATACAAGGAGACCGCCCTGGGTGGCCTGGCGGTGAACGTCGCGGACTGCTGATTGCAGGGGCGTGTACCTCGGTTCACAAGGGTCGGAAACCGCCGGTGAGGACGGCGCCGGCAGTCGTGCGCGGACGGCAGGCGAGCCGTGTCGGCCGACCGGCGTCACCGGTTTTCGCCGGTCTACCAGAAAAGCCCCTTTGGGCTTGTCGCGACGCCCACAAAGTGGGGTCGACACGACTAGGGTCGGAGGAAAAGGAGGTTCGGATGAACAACGAATCCGCGCGCGCGGACCAGGCCGAGCGCATGCATCATGGCTTGGGGTTCATCGCAGCACTGGACCAGAGCGGGGGGAGCACTCCGAAAGCGCTGAGGCTCTACGGGATCGGCGAGGACGCGTACGGCACCGAGGAGGAGATGTTCGACCTCGTGCACGCGATGCGCACCCGCATCATGACGGCGCCGTCCTTCACCGGCGACCGAATATTGGCTGCCATCTTGTTCGAGAAGACGATGGACCGGCAGGTCGACGCCCTCGATACGGCCGACTACCTGTGGAATCGCAAGCACGTCGTCCCGATCCTCAAGGTCGACAAGGGACTGGCCGCCGAGGCCGACGGCGTGCGGCTGATGAAACCCATGCCGCGGTTGGACGACCTGCTCGACCGGGCGGTCGCCAAAGGCATCTTCGGCACGAAGATGCGCTCGTTCGTCTCCTCGGCCGATGATCGCGGAATCGTCGCCAACGTCGCCCAGCAGTTCGAGATCGCGAACCGGATCCTGGCGAAGGGGCTGGTGCCGATCGTCGAGCCGGAGGTGGACATCCACGCGCCCGACAAGGCGGACGCCGAGAAGATCCTGAAGCGGGAGATCACCCGTCATCTGGACGAGGTGCCGCAGGGCAAGCAGGTGATGCTCAAGCTGTCGATTCCGAGCGTGGCCGATTTCTACGCGGAGACGATCGCGCATCCACGGGTCATGCGGGTCGTGGCGCTTTCGGGCGGCTACACCCGCGACGAGGCGAACACGTTGCTGGCCCGGAATCACGGGATGATCGCCAGCTTCTCCCGCGCACTCACCCAGGGGCTCACGGTCGACATGTCGGACGAGCAGTTCGACGCCGAACTCGCAGCGTCCATCGACTCCATCTACCAGGCCTCGATCACCTGAGGCCGACAGTGCGGGTCACCGACGGGCGGCTTCGCGAGCGGGGATGTCCGTCGTCCGGTGCAGGGAGCAACCCTGAGCCGCGCCTGAGGTGACCCGCATGCCGGGCTCGGCGAGTGGAGCCGGTCGGCGCGCGGACGCTAGCCTCGAACCATGACCGCACGAAGGTTCAACTAGAAGACCATGCCAGCGGTCTCCGTCATCTCTCGATCCCGCTCCCACCGACGGCGGTGGTGGGCACTGGGTGTCTTGTCGCTCGGCCTGTTCATGGCGAGCCTCGACAACACGATCCTCAACGTCGCGCTGCCCACGCTCGCGTTCGATCTGAGCGCATCCACCGACGAACTGCAATGGACGGTGGACGCGTACCAGGTGACCTATGCGGGCCTGCTGCTGGTCGCGGGATCCCTGGTGGACCGGTGGGGCAAGTCGCGCACCTTCCTCGTGGGGACGCTGCTGTTCGGCGCGTTCTCCCTCATGGCGGGCCTGGTGAGCACCACGGGCCTGCTCATCGGTGCGCGTGCACTCATGGGGGTGGGGGCTGCCCTCCTGGCGCCGTCCACCCTGGCGCTCGTCTCACGCCTGTTCGTGAACCCTCACGAGCGAACCGTCGCCTTCGCTTTGTGGTCGGGTGCGAACGGGGCAGGTGGAGCGGTCGGCCCGCTGCTGTCAGGAGTGCTGCTGGAGCACTTCAGGTGGGGCGCGATCTTCCTCATCAACGTGCCCGTCGCACTCGTCATCGTCGTCGGCGGCCTGGTCGTGCTGCCCCACGGGCAGCCCAGGAAGACCGGTGCCGGCATCGACTCACCGGGCGCCGCACTGTCGATCCTGGCCCTCGCACTGCTGTGCTGGTCGGTCATCTCCGCGCCCGGGCTGGGCGTGTTCTCCCCGCTGGTGGTTGCGGCCTTCCTCGGTGGCGCGGTGCTGATGGTCGTGTTCGTCGTCCGCGAGTCGCAGACGCAGCACCCGATCCTGCGGCTGGGGCTGTTCCGCAACCGCCGCTTCTCGGTCGCCGTGGCCGTCTCCGGGTTGGTCACGGCGGGCGGGGCCGGGGCGCTGTTCGTCCTGACCCAGTACCTCCAGTTCTCGCTGAACTACAGCCCGCTGGAGACCGGCGTACGCATCCTGCCCGTTGCCGCGGCCATGTTCGGCGGCGCGATGGCCGCGCCCCACCTGATGCAGCACATCCTCCTGAAGCGGACGGTGCTGGTTGGCCTCGGCTCGGTGGTCGCGGGCTTCGGATGGCTGTCGGCCACGACCACGCAGACCACCTTCACCCAGTTGCTGCCCGGGGCCCTGCTGTTCGGTCTGGGCGCCGGGCTGCTCGTCCCCGCCGCGACCCAGGCGGTCATGGACTCTCTTCCCCCGGATGCCAGCGGGGTCGGGTCGGCCACCAACACCGCCCTCATGCAGGTGGGAAGCGCGCTCGGCGTGGCCGTGATCGGGGCTTTGTTGTCGGCGCGGTATCGCGACGTCGTCGAGTCCAGCGACGTGTTCGGCCAACTCGGGCAATGGCAGCACGACGTGCTCCAATCGATGGCCGCCGCCATCAAGGCGATCCCCAACCTGCCCGCGGACGTCGGCTCGCGGCTGGACGGCGTCGTGCAGTCCGCGTTCATCGAGGGCATGCGGCTGAGCCTGATGGCGAGCACGCTGGCCGTGTTCCTCGCTCTGGTGGCGGTCGCCGTTCTCTACCCTCGTGACCGGCGCGTATAGTGAGGCGAGCAAGAACGTACGTGCCCGGGGTCGGTGAAAATCCGAACCGGCGGTGACAGTCCGCGACCCGCACCGGTGAGAATCGGCTGCGGTGGAACCGGTGGAATTCCGGTACCGACGGTGAGAGTCCGGATGGGAGGAGCACGTCGCGTCCGAGCGTCTCGTCGCGGGCCGCGTCCGCGATCGGGCGTCGTTCGGTTGCGTGCACCCCGGGACTGACCGGGAGGAAGCCGCAGCCGATGGGTCTCCATCATCGTCGTGCTCCATGGAGTGTGCGCGTCGCGGCCCCCGTCCTGCTCGCGCTCGTCGTGCTCGTCGCGTGGTGGATTCTGGCGAGGTCGGGCGGTATCCCGCGCACGCTGTTGCCCGCGCCGGGCTCGGTGGTCGAACGCTTGGCGGGTGACCTGTCACAGGGACGGATGGTGACACCGACACTGGTCACACTGTGGGAGGCCGCGCTGGGGTGCCTGCTGGCCGCCGCGGTCGCGCTGCCCATCGCCTACCTCATCGCCCACAACCATGTCGCCGAGGCGGCCTTGTCGCCCTATCTCGCGGCGTCCCAGGCCATCCCCGCGGTGGCTCTCGCGCCCCTCCTGGTGCTCTGGGTGGGATACGGGACGCTGCCGGTCGTCCTCCTGTGCTCGGTCATGGTGTTCTTCCCCGTGGTCCTGTCGACGGTGCTGGGGCTTCGTAGCATCGACCGCGACGTCATCGACGCGGCACGGGTCGACGGGGCCGGGCGGACGCAACTGGCCCGCTGGCTGGAGTGGCCGCTTGCCCTCCCGGCCACCCTGACCGGCCTGCGCAACGGGTTCACTCTGTCGATCACGGGGGCCGTGGTCGGCGAGCTCGTCATGGGAGGCAGCGGTCTGGGGCAGAGGCTCGCGGTGCAGTCGCAGTCCAACGACACCGTGGGGCTCTTCGCGACCCTGGTCGTCCTCAGCGTTCTTGCCATCGTCATCTATCTGACCATGAGCGGCGTGGAATGGCTGGCCGATCCGTTGGCCTCCCGCCCGCACTGGCGCGCCCTGTTCCGTATCGAGAAGGAGAAACAACTATGAAACTGTCCCGTCGCGCCTTCCTGGGGGTCGCCGCGGCAGCCGGGTTGGTCGCCTGCGCGCCGAACAACGGGGGCTCGTCGGCGTCCTCGTCGTCCGGCGGCGGCACGGCGCTCACCCTCGGGCTCACCTACGTGCCCGACATCCAGTTCGCCCCGGTCTACGTCGCGCACAAGCAGGGCTGGTATGCCGAGGCCGGGCTCGACGTGACGCTGCGCCACCACGGGGCCAACGAGCAGCTCCTGGGTGCGCTGCAGACCGGCGACGAGGACGTGGTCTACGCGGGCGGCGGCGAGATGCTGCAGGCTCGGGGCGAGGGCATCCCGGTGGTCGACTTCGCCACGCTCTACCAGCAGTACCCGGTGGCGGTCATCGTCCCGGATGCCTCACCGGTGCGGTCCCTGTCCGACCTGCGCGGGCACAGCATCGGGCTGCCGGGCGAATACGGCGAGAACTGGTATTGCCTGCTCGCGGTACTGGCGCAAGCAGGCCTCACCCGCGACGACCTCGACATCCAGTCCATCGGCTACACCCAGCACGCCGCCCTCACCGGTGGGAAGGTGGATTCGGTGGTCGGCTACGTCAACAACGACGTCGTCCGGTTCGGCGAGGCGGGGTTCGCGATCCGCACCCTTACCGTGGACGATCCGCCGCTGGTCAGCGTCGGGTTCGGAACTCTCGACGACACGCTGGCCGCCCGGCCCGACGACCTGAGGGCGTTGCTGGCCGGGACCGAGAAAGGCGCGTCCTTCTGCGCACAGAACCCTGCACAGGCGGTCGAGTTGTCGAGCGAGTACATCCCGACCCTCACCGACGACGACCAGAAGGCGGTGGCACAAGCCACCCTCACCGCAACCATGCCGCTCTACCAGAGCGACCGGTTCGGGCAGCAGGACGCGGGGCGCTGGGGTCGCATGGCGACGTTCTTCGCGTCCAACGGTCTGGTCAGCCAGGAGGTGCCGGCCGAGGAGGCGTTCTCGACCGTCATCACCGAGGGGTAGCGCCGAGACGCCCCGGTCGACGGGGCTCTTGGAGCAGGGTTGTTGACGGGTGTACCTTCAAGGGCGGCAGTTCCCTGTCCAGGGACGACTCAACGCTCACGACCGTCTCCAGCGATCCAGAAAGGCGACCGATGCCTGATTGTCCGCCGAGCAGGCCCGAGACCCCGATCCGCGACGCACGCTGATGCCGGAATTCGGGGACGGGCTCGGGGTGGTCGAGACCAGGAACGTCCAGCTGTTCGATGCGAAGAATCCCCTGGTGCTGACCAGCGGTGAGCAGCTGGACGAGGTCGTCGTCGCCTACGAGACCTATGGCACGCTCAACGCCGACCGCAGCAACGCGATCTACATCTGCCATGCGCTCACCGGCGACGCGCACGCCGCGGGCTGGCACCCGGGCGACCGGCGCCCCGGTTGGTGGGACACGATGATCGGCCCCGGCAAGGCCATCGACACCGACCACTGGTTCGTGGTGTGTTCGAACATGCTCGGCGGCTGTCAGGGGACGACGGGCCCGAGCTCGATCAACCCCGCCACGGACCAGCCCTGGGGACTCGACTTCCCCCTGCTCGACATGGCCGACTTCGTGACGGTGCACCGGGCCCTGTGCAGCCATCTCGGGGTCACCCGGTTGCACGCCGCCGTCGGCGGATCGCTCGGAGGCATGCAGGTGCTGAGGTGGGCCATCGACCACCCCGCGGACATGGACGACGCCGTGGTCGTCGCGGCCTCCAGCAGGCTGACGGCTCAGAACATCGCCTTCTCCGCCGTGGGACGCGAGGCGATCATGCTGGACGAGAACTTCCACGCCGGGCGGTTCGCCGAACTGGACACCAACCCCGACGTGGGGCTGGCGATCGCCCGGATGATGGCCCACATCACCTACAACTCGGAGGAGGGGTTCCAGGAGAAGTTCGGCCGCGACCTGCAGTACGGGCGCTCCTCGCGCGGGTTCGGAGTCGACTTCGCGGTCGAGGGATACCTCGAACACCAGGGGGAGGTCTTCCTGTCTCGGTTCGACGCCCTGTCCTACCTCTACCTCACACGCGTCATGGACTACTTCGATCCCTTCGCCGCCCCCGACGCACTCGACGCCCTGCGCAAGGATCCCGTCCGGTTCCTGGTGATCAGCTTCGACAGCGACTGGCGGTTCTCGACCGAGCACAGCCGGCGGATCGTCCGCCGCCTGGCAGCCGCCCATCTGCCCGTGAGCTTCCGCGACATCCGGGCGCCATGGGGACACGACTCGTTCCTCCTCACGATCGACTCGTATCTGGCAACGGTGAAGGCCTTCGTCGAGTCGGACCACGAGTTCCGGTACACCGCCTGGGAGCGCGAATGACCAACGACACGGCAGGGACGACGCTTCCGCCGGCGGGCCCGGCCCGTTCGGTGCACCTTCGCGAGGACCTTCGGGTGTTCGCACGCAACATTCCCGGGGGCTCGCGAGTGCTCGATCTCGGGTGTGGTGACGGTGAACTGCTCGACTGGCTGATCCGGCGCCGCAGCTGCACGGGCACGGGAGTCGAACGCGAACCCGGCGCGGTGATCGCCGCCATCGGTCGCGGTGTCCCGCTGATCGAACTCGACATCGAACACGAACTCGACCTGTTCGCGGACGACTCCTACGACGCGGTCGTGCTGAGCCGCACCCTGCAGGCGCTGCTCCGCCCCGACCTGGTGCTGTCGGCGATGCGCCGCATCGCCCCCCGCATCATCGTGTCGATGCCGAACTTCGGTCTCTGGCGGCACCGCCTGACGCTGCTCAGCGGTCACATGCCGCGCTCACGCGATCTGCCGTTCAGCTGGTACGCGACACCGAACCTGCACCACTCGACCCTGATCGACCTGGAGCCGCTCTTCGACGCGGCGGGGCTGGGCATCGTCAAGCGCGTGCCGCTGACGGCGTCGGGCAGGCCACGGGCGCTCGGTCAGGTAGGGGCGAACCTGCTCGCGAGTTCGGCGATCTACGTGCTGGAACGCGTCGGGGACGCCTGAGGGCGGCAACGGCGTTTCGACAGGCTCAACGAACGTTCTGGTGGGCTTGGTTCTTGTGGTCCCTGAACGGGCTTGGTTCTTGGGACCCCTGAGCTTGTCGAAGGGACGGTCGTTTCGACAAGCTCAACGGGCGTTTTGGTGGGCCTGGTTCTTGGGGTCCCTGAGCTTGTCGAAGGGACGGTCGTTTCGACAAGCTCAACGGGCGTTTTGGTGGGCCTGGTTCTTGGGGTCCCTGAGCTTGTCGAAGGGACGGTCGCTTCGACAGGCTCAACGTGCGTTTCGACAGGCTCAGGCAGCGGTCGACAGGAGTTGCCGACGAGTCGGGGCGAACGGTTGCCAGAGCAGCCGCATACCCGCCTCGTCCGGCGTGTGGTTGGCCTTGTGAGAATTGCACGTGTGGCAGCACGCGACGGTGTTGTGCCAGGTGTTCGTCCCGCCCCGGCTGCTGGGGACCACATGGTCGACGGTGTCGGCACGCTCGCCGCAGTAGGCGCAGCGCCAGGAGTCGCGGCGCAGAACGCCCCGTTTGGTCCACCCGGGCTCCTTGGCGTAGAGGAAACCCGTCTTCACGTAGCGGGTCAGACGCAGGGTGGTGGGAACGGGGAAGACACCGATCGTGCGACCGGGGCTCGCCTCCTCGACGATGGCCACCTCTCGGACCAGCATGCCGATGGCGTGCTTGACGCTCACCGTGTGGAGAGCGGTGTCGTCCGCATTCAGCACAAGTACGTTCGTCATGCTTCCTCCGTTTCCTCCGTGCAGCCGGAAACGAAAGACCGCCCGGCGCGCAGCGCAGAGCGGTCTAGAGTCGTGGCGGCATGAGGCGCCCAGTCATGGGCGGTAGTATCGCCGTCCCTGGCTTGGTCGCTGGGCGCATGGCCGTCCCTCCTCGCGGGTTCTTCTGCCGACACTCTAGACAGTCGACGAGCCCGAGCGCAGCATTGTTCGGCCAACAATCTGTTACGTGTCGATGAACGGGATCAGTCCGGACGCGGCAGTTCAGGCTCCCCGAGCGCTGCCAGCAGCCGACCCATCGGTCCCCGGACGCCGTACTCGGCGGCCAGCCTCGAACATCGGGCGAGGTCGGCGCGCCCTTGCCCGATGCCGGGGTCGAGGTCGGGCAGGGGAACCTCGGCCGTCGCCACCACCGGCCGGGCGGCCTGAAGGTAGTCGACCGATGCGGTGAGCCGCTTGCGCACCGAGGCGGTCATGGCCGACGAGGGGTTGAGCGCCGCCGCCAGGATCCCGTCCAGGTCGCCGTAGGCGGCCAGAAGCCCGGCAGCGGTCTTCTCGCCGATCCCCGTGACCCCGGGCAGGCCATCGGACGGATCACCGCGGAGCGTCGCGAAATCCGCGTACTGCCGCCCGAGCACCCCGTACTTCGCGAGGAGCCACGAATCGTCCACCAACTCGTTGTGGGCGACGCCGCGTCCCGCGTAGGCGACGCGTACATGGTCCCCGACCAACTGGAACAGATCGCGATCGCCGGTGACCACTATCACAGGCCGGCCCTGGGGCCCCCATCGGCGCGACAGGGTGCCCAGCACGTCGTCCGCCTCGAAACCCGGTGCCCCCACCACCCGCAGTCCGGTGGCCTCGAGGCATGCCCGGATCCACGGCACCTGGACGGCGAGCGCGTCGTCGACGATCTCGGTCTGGGGGCCCGACGGGCTGGACGCGACGCGATGCGCCTTGTAGCTGGCCACAAGGTCGACGCGCCACCGTGGGCGCCAGTCGTCGTCCCATGCGCAGACGAGCCCTCCGGGGTTGTACTGGACGATGAGCCGTGCGAGCATGTCGAGTAGGCCGTACACCGCGTTCACAGGGCGACCGCGAGGGTCCTGCAGGCTCGTCGGCACCCCGAAGTACGCTCTGAAGTAGAGCGACGCCGTATCCACGATAAGGGTGGGCACCAGGATCACCCTCCAAATGGTGCCACCATGGGCGCATGGAGCAAATGGACGAAGCCATCCTGGCACAGCTTTCACGAGACGGCCGAATGTCCTTCACCGATCTCGGAAAGACTGTGGGGTTGTCCACCTCAGCCACGCAGCAGCGTGTCCGGCGGTTGGAGCAGCGCGGGATCATCACCGGCTATCGCGCCGTGATCGATCCGACCCGGGTCGGGCGGACGCTGACGGCCTTCGTCGAGATCCAACCGTTGGGCACTGATCGCGACGACCGGGTACCCGAGTTCCTCGCCACCCTGCCCCAGGTCACGTCCTGCTACTCCGTGGCCGGCGATGCGAGCTATCTGTGTCTGGCCCAGGTGGGCACCACCGAGGAACTGGACGATCTGCTCAACCTCATTCGGCGAGAGCTGCCCGTCAACACGGTGACGACGGTCGTCCTGCGAACGCTGTTCCGGCACAGGCCACTGGTCGGATGAGCACCACGGCCATGACCCGGCATGCGCTGGGGGCTGAGGGTAGCCTCGATTGCGTGCCAGCACTGCCACCACGATGGAAGCAGCCAGCGGTGCTGCTCGCGGCACTCGCCGCCGGTTGGGTCATGGGCCTGTCGTTCGCGCCCGTCGGCTGGTGGCCGCTGGCCATCACCGGTGTGGCGAGTCTCGTATGGTTGTCAAGGCTTCCCAGCACGGGACGCGGCACCGGGCTGGTCGGGTATCTGTTCGGCATCGGCCTGTTCACTCCGACGGTGTCCTACGTGGCCGTCATGGGCTGGTGGGTCGGAGTGCTGATCGTCGCCGCCATGAGCCTGTGGACGCTCGGTCTGGCGGTGGCCAACCGGAGGGTGCAACGCCTGCGGGCCTGGCCTTTGTGGGTGGCTTGCACGTGGAGCCTCGCCGAGTTCTGCTGGTCGCGGTTCCCGTTCGGCGGCTTCGGATGGGACCGGCTCGCGTTCACCACCCCCGACCAGCCGATGGGCGGATACCTGCACCTCGTGGGCGCGGCCGGCACCGGGTTCCTCGTGGCGCTCGCCGGAGCCCTGCTCGCCGCGCTGGCACAGCCAGGGGCGCGTCGCGTACGTCGCGCCGGCCTGGCCGGTGGCATCGTGGCGATCCTGCTCGTCGGCGGGGTACTACGCCTCGTCCCGATACCCGAGACCGACGACGACCAGACCGTAGCGGTGGGCGTCGTCCAAGGGAACGTGGACGGCAGCGCCGGGCCCCGGACGATGGGCTATGCCCGCTCCGTGACGAACAATCACCTCAGTGAGACCATCACTCTGCTCGCGCGGGCCCGCACCGGGGTCGACCCGATGCCCGACGTCGTCCTGTGGCCGGAGAACTCGACCGACCTCGACCCCCGCTACGACGAGGACACCCGATGGGCCGTGGACACCGCGGCGAAACTGGCCGATCGCCCCATCCTCGTCGGTGCGGTGATGGAGGGGCCCGGCGAAGGGGAGCGTCAGACCAGCTCACTGTGGTGGGAGGCCGGTGAGGGAATCCAGGCCCGCTACGACAAGCAGAACGCGGTGCCGTTCGGTGAGTTCACGCCGCTCAAGTCGCTTGTGTTCGCGCTGGTGCCGATGGCCAGGGGCGTCGGCTCCCAGACCGTCGAAGGCGACGAGCCCGGCGCGATCGATGTGACCGTCGCAGGGCGCCAGGTCACCGTCGGGCCCATCATCTGCTACGAGCTCGCGTTCGACCAGACCGTCTACGAGACGACGACCAACGGCGCGCAACTCATCGCCGTTCAGTCCAACAACGCCACCTACACCGGAACCAACCAGCCGCTCCAGCAGTTCCAGATCACCCGTGTGCGGGCCATGGAGATGGGACGCGAGATCGTCGTCGCGACCACCAGCTCGTTCTCCGGCCTGATCGCCGCCGACGGCAGTGTGCTCGCCCGCAGCGAGGAGGCGACCGCGGCGGCACAGACGTTCGTCGTCTCCCTGAGCGACACCGTGACACCCGGGGTGCGTATCGGCCCGTGGTTCGAACTCGTAGCCGCACTGGCCGGACTGGTCACGGCGATCCTGGGGTGGCCGCGTCGTGCGGCCACCGAGGCGGCCGAGCCGGACTCCGGCGACAAGGGCTAGACTCCGGAGTCATGGCTGAACGCACCGAGCCACTGGACCGCGTCCTCGTGGTGACTCCGACGTACAACGAGGCCGACAACCTCGAGCCCATCGTCAAACGGCTGCGGGAGGCGGTGCCGAGCGCGCACTCGCTGATCGTGGACGACAACTCCCCGGACGGCACCGGCGAGATCGCCGACCGGCTGGCCGCAGCCGACCCGCAGGTGCACGTGCTGCACCGCAAGGGCAAGGAAGGCCTCGCGGCGGCTTACCTGGCGGGCTTCGCCTGGGGGCTCGACAACGACTACGACGTCCTGGTCGAGATGGACGCCGATGGGTCGCACCAACCCGAGATCCTGCCCGACCTGCTGGCGGCGCTCCGCGACCGGGACGCGGACATGGTGAAGGGCTCGCGCTGGATGCGGGGCGGGTCCACCGACCAGACCAAGGACCGCGAACTGCTGAGCCGGCTCGCGAACATCTGGATCCAGGTCGCCATGGACATCCCGGTCAGGGACACCACCGGCGGCTACAACGCCTTCCGTGCGTCCATCCTGCGGGCGACGGACCTCGATGACGTCGCCTCGAAGGGCTACACCTTCCAGGTGGACATGACGCGTCGTGTGATCGCCGCAGGCGGGAAAGTGACCGAAGTACCGATCTTCTTCCCCGACCGGACGGCGGGGGAGTCGAAGATGAGCGGCTCCATCATCGGCGAGGCGCTGCTGCGGACGGCCCGCTGGGGGGTCGAGAAGCGGTCCTCCCAGGTTCGTAACATCTGCGCCGCGGTGAAGGCAGGAATCAAGGCGGTCTCAGCCCCCGAGGCGTGAGCGAAACGAGTCGGGCCCGGGTCGGTTCTCACCGACCCGGGCCCGCTCGCCTTGCCCCCCAGCAGGTTCAGTAGTGGGGAGTACGCCGGACTTCCTCCAGCCGCTCCGCCAACAATTCCTCGAGTTCGGAGATCGAACGACGCTCCAGCAGCATGTCCCAGTGGGTGCGCGGAGGCTTCACATCCTTCTCCTCGGTCTTCGTCCCATCGCTTCGCACCGCGACCGAACCGCAACGCGGGCACTCCCACTCGGTGGGCAGGTCGGCCTCGACCGAGAACGTGATCTCGAAGTGATGACCCCTCTCGCAGTCGAAGCCCAGCACGCGCCGGGCAGCGAACTCCACGCCTTCCTCATCCTCGAAGCTCTTCGCCCCGAGCCCCATGCCCCGCAGAGCACGATCAGCCATGTCCCAGCCCCCTTCCTCGGATGCGCATTACAACAACAGCGCACCACAGAATCTTCCAGGGTGGGGGAGAAACACGCCACTCCCAGCATTCGCACAGTTCTGCGGACCCGGTCTCGACCCGGTCCGCGACTCTCACCGGTCCCACAGGCCGTGCTCCTGCGCCACTTGCTTCAGCACGTCGATCCGGTCGGTGATCAGCCCGTCGACACCCAGATCGATCAGCCGGTGCATCTGGTCGGCGTCATTGATCGTCCACACGTGGACGCGCATGTCACGCGCACGGGCGACCTGCATGAGACGCCGGTTGACGACGCGGATCGTGCGTCCGGCTACCTGCTGGGCAAAGGGCACCTGGAAGGCCTGGCCGGGGGTGTTGATCCACCGGGGAAGCTGAGGGACGAAGGCCGACCACGCCACGGTGGGCGTGGGCGCCGAGGTGGCGACAGCGCCCCGCGTGATGCGGCGGAACCGGCCCAGGCGTGATCCGCTGAAGGATGCGACGCAGACCCTGCGTTCCGCGTGATGATGCCGCAACGCCTGGGCCAGCGGCTCGATCGCGCCGGGAGCCTTGATGTCGATGTTGATCCGGGTGTCGGGAAACGACTCGAGCACCTCGTCGAGGGTGGGAATGGGGTCCCGGCCGTCGATCCGGGCCTCACGGACGGCGTCGAAAGGCAGCTCGCTGATACGTCCGTGTGCATCGGTGACACGATCCAGGACGGTGTCGTGGAACGCGATGAGCCGACCGTCAGCGGTCACATGCACATCGGTCTCCAGATATCGGTAGCCGAACTCGACCGCCTTCGCGAACGCGTACAGGCTGTTCTCTCGTCCCTCATCCCCTGAAGCGGTGACGTATCCGCCCCGGTGCGCCAGACAGGCGAACGGCTGGTCGAAATAGGCGTAACCCGACGCTCCCCGATTCACGTGCCCAGTCTAGGGTCTCGTGGCGATGGACGGAGTCATCGTCCCGGGTCGGGGACGCCGTCACCGTACGCCCGGCAGGAACCGGAGCCACGTCGTCACCGGTTCCGGTATCCAGCCGGGGACGCCGACGATCACCAGCGACACCCACCACAGCAGGCCGAGGCCCACGAAGAACGCCACCCAGAACAGACGCCGACGTTTCGAGGGCCACAGGAGATAAATATGCACGTATCGCAACAGAAGACGCCGGAGCCGCTTGGCCCACATGAACTCGGAGGCCAGAACGGCCATGCCTGCCAGGAACAACGGGATGCCACCGGGGCCGGGCAACCAACCGGTCAGGGGCGCGGCGATGATGAGGACGGCGCCGATGACGCCGACGGCGATGCGGAACCATGTGCGTCCCACCGGATGTGACTTGAGACGCACACGCCACGCGAGCCGATCGGGGGGCTGGTGGGCTGACGGCGTGGCGCCGTGCACCTCCACTGGCTCGGACATGCCATCAACTGTGCCATGACGCCTCAATACCCGCCCAGCGATGGTCGCGGACGAGAGCCCGGATCTCGCGCCCGTAGAATGGACGAATGGCCCAGATCCTGTCGATCCAGTCCGCGGTGGCATTCGGATTCGCCGGCAATTCGGCTGCGGTGTTCCCCCTGCGGCGTGTGGGGATGGACGTGTGGCCGGTGCTCACCGTCAACTTCTCGAACCACACGGGTTACGGCGCGTGGCGCGGACCGGTCGTCCCACCGGCCGATGTCGCCGAGGTCGTGCGGGGTGTGGACGACAGGGGAGTGCTCTCGCAGATCGACGCGGTGCTCTCCGGCTACCAGGGCGCTCCCGACATGGGACGAGTGATCCTGGACGCCGTGGACCTCACACGCAGCCGCAACCCGAGCGCGATCTACTGCTGCGACCCGGTGATGGGCGATGTCGATCGCGGGTTCTACGCGGTTCCCGGCATCCCGGAGTTCATGCGGGAGCATGTGGTGCCGAAGGCGACGATCATGACCCCGAACCTGTTCGAGCTCGAGTACCTCACCGACCGGCGCACGAGCACGGTGGGCGACGTCCTGGAGGCCTCGACGGCGCTTCGCTCACGCGGGCCCGGGACGGTACTGGTGACCTCGGTCGTCGGACGCGACGCCAGCGACGACGTGATGCGCATGATCGCGCAGGACGAGCACGAGACCTGGCAGGTCGAGACACCCGTCATCGATCGGAAGTTCACGGGCTCCGGTGACCTCACCACCGCCATGTTCCTCGCCGGGATCCTGGAGCACGGCGACCTCGGACGCGCTCTGGCGCACACGGCGTCGACGGTGTATTCGGTGCTCAAACGCACCGACGAACTCCAGCGGGCGGAACTGGCACTCGTCCAGGCCCAGGACGAACTCGTCGAACCGACCTACCGGTTCCAGGCCAGCCGTCTGTGAAGTGGAGGGCGGGAGCACGCCGTCCCCCGCCCGACCCGCTTTACTCGTAGAAGGGCGTGATGTCGGCGCCCAGCCTGTTGAGCCTGGTCGCGAGGTCCTCGTAGCCGCGATTGATGACGTAGGTGTCGCGCAGCACGCTGGTGCCGCGCGCGGCCAGCATGGCCAGCAGGATGCACACGGCGGGCCGTAGCGCCGGGGGAGAGACCATGTCACGCGAGCGCCAGCGGGTGGGCCCGACGACGATCAGACGATGCGGGTCGAGCAACTGCACGTTGGCCCCGAGCTTGTTGAGCTCGAGCAGATGGATCGCGCGGTTCTCGTACACCCAGTCGTGGATGAGGGTCTGGCCCTGTGCCGTCGCCGCGAGTACGGCGAAGAACGGCAGGTTGTCGATGTTCAGGCCCGGGAAGGGCATGGGATGGATCTTGTCCGCGTGCGCGTGCAGCATCGACGGCTCGACGGTGATGTCGACCAGGCGGGTGAACCCGTTGCCCGAGCGGTACTCGTGCCCCAGCGAGAAATCGAGGCCCATCTCCTGCAGGATCGCGAGCTCGATCTCGAGGAACTCGATCGGCGCCCGGGTGATGGTGAGCTCGGAGTTGGTGACGACCGCCGCGGTGATGAGGCTCATAGCCTCGATCGGGTCCTCGGAGATCGTGTAGGTGACGTCGGTCTCGATGTGCTCGCGACCATGAACGATCAGAGTGGTCGTCCCGATGCCCTCGATCTCGACGCCGAGCATGGTCAGGAAGACACACAGGTCTTGCACCATGTAGTTGGGGGACGCGTTGCGCACCGTCGTGACCCCGGGCGTCATCGCCGCGGCCATCAGGGTGTTCTCCGTGACCGTGTCGCCACGCTCGGTGAGGACGATCGTCCGGGCGCCCTCTGCGCTCTTGGTGGTCGTCGCGCGGTAGTAGCCCTCGGTGGCCTGGACGTTCAGGCCGAAGCTGCGCAGCGACTGCAGGTGTGGCTGGATCGTGCGGGCGCCGAGCTGACAGCCACCTGCGTAGGGGAGCCTGAACTCGTCGTTGAAGTGGAGCAACGGCCCGAAGAACATGATGACGCTGCGCGTGCGGCGCGCGGCGTCCGCGTTCATGTTGTCGAGGTCGAGGACGTCAGGGCGCTCGATGGTCAGATCGCGTCCGTCGGAGGACCACATGGTGCGGACGCCGATACTGTCGAGCACCTCGACCAGGCGGTTGACCTCCTCGATGTGAGCGATGCCGCGCAGTACGGTGCGTCCGCGGTTCAGCAGGCTGGCGCACAGCAGGGCGACGGCGGCGTTCTTGGACGAACGGGTCTCGATCGATCCCTCCAGCCGCGTGTTGCCGGCGATCCGCAGGTTGGTCGAGGTGCCACCAGCGCCCGGAGTGATGAGCGGGGACTCCAGCGCGTTGGCGATGCGGTTGATCATTTCGAGCGACAGGTTCTGATTGCCCGACTCGATACGATGGATGGCACTCTGGCTGGTGTTCAGTAGTGACGCGAGTTCGTGCTGCGTCAAGCCGCGTTGCTTGCGTGCGTCCCGCACGAGCCGACCGATGCTTGCCGGGCTGGTCGTCACGCTCGGGGGGTTGGTGGTTTGAGTCACGATGGAAACCATAACTCATATATGAGATGACCGCAACAACCTGGTGCGATGATGTTTCCCCGTCCGTCCTCAGAGCCGGAATGGCACAGCTCACAGAGGTTAGACTGCCACTCATGAGCTCACATTTCGACGTTGTTGTCCTCGGCGCGGGCCCGGGCGGCTACGTGGCCGCTATCCGAGCCGCCCAGCTGGGGCTGAATACCGCAGTCATCGAAAAGCAATGGTGGGGAGGTGTGTGCCTCAACGTTGGCTGCATCCCGACCAAGTCGTTGCTGCGCAACGCCGAACTCGCCCACATCTTCACCAAGGAAGCCGACTTCTTCGGCATCCACGCCGACAACATCTCGCTCGATTACGGCAAGGCGTTCCAGCGCTCCCGCGCGGTGAGTGAGCGAATGGTCAAGGGCGTCCACTACCTGATGAAGAAGAACAAGATCACCGAGATCAACGGTTGGGGCACGTTCACCGGGCCGAAGAACATCGACGTCGCGGCCGACGACGGCTCCACCCAGCAGATCACCTTCGACAACGTCATCATCGCCGCTGGCGCGACCCCCAAGCTGCTGCCCGGCACGCAGAAGTCGGCCAATGTGCTGACCTACCAGGAGCTCATTCTCGCCGAGCAGCTTCCGCAGTCCATCATCGTCGGCGGCTCGGGAGCGATCGGCACCGAGTTCGCCTACGTGCTGAACAGCTACGGCGTGGACGTGACCATCGTCGAGTACCTCGATCGCATGGTGCCCACCGAGGACGCCGAGATCAGCGCGGAACTGCTGAAGGCGTACAAGAAGCTGGGCATCAAGGTGCTGACGAGCACGGCCGTCAAGACGGTGGAGGACACCGGCACGGGCGTGCGGGTGACCGTTGAGCCCGCCAAGGGCGGTGAACAGCAGGTGCTCGAGGCCGACAAGATGCTCCAGGCCATGGGCTTCGCACCGCGGACCCAGGGCTACGGCCTCGAGAACACCGGCGTACAGGTCACCGAGCGCGGCGCGATCTTCATCGACGACTACTGCCGCACGAGTGTGCCGGGCGTCTACGCCATCGGCGACGTCACCGGCAGGATGATGCTCGCGCACACCGCTGAAGCCCAGGGAGTCGTCGCGGCGGAGACCATCAAGGGGGTCGACACCATCCCGGTCAACTACGCGATGATCCCGCGTGCGACCTACAGCCAGCCGCAGATCGGCTCGTTCGGGCTGTCCGAGCAGCAGGCCAAGGACGCCGGCTACGAGGTGAAGGTCGCCAAGTTCCCGTTCAGTGCGAACGGCAAGGCCCAGGGACTCGGCGACGCCGTCGGCTTCGTCAAGGTGGTGGCCGAGGCCCAGTACAACGAGATCCTCGGTCTGTCGATGATCGGCCCCGACGTCACGGAACTCCTGCCTGAGCTTCAACTCGCCCAGATGTGGGATCTGACCGCCGACGAGGTGGGACGCGTCGTCCACGCTCACCCGACGCTGTCCGAGGCGGTCAAGGAGGCCGTCGAGGGCATCGCCGGCCACATGATCAACCTCTGACGCGTAGAACCGCTCCGGCCCCCGGCCCAGGCAACTGGGACCGGGGGCTTTTCGTCGTCCGCTGCGATGCGGACCCGTCACGGGGCGGTGGACGAGCGGCAACTCGATAACGAATGGATATCGGCCCGCCTGTGACAGTTGAGATGGCGGACTGGAGTGGTGAGACCGGTACTAGGGTCAACCAGCGGAATAGTTTCACATTGATGAAACCGGACAATCACACTCCGGAAACAAAGAAGAGGTATCCAATGAAGCGCACCTTCGCCGCGCTCGCGTCAGCGGCCCTGGGACTGTCGCTGCTGGCCGGATGCGGAGGCTCGGGTTCCGGCTCGAGCGATTCCATCAAGATCGGCGTCAACTACGAACTCTCGGGCTCCGTGGCCACCTACGGCGATGCCAGCGTCAAGGGCATCGAGCTGGCGATCGAGGAGATCAACGCCGCCGGGGGCATCAACGGCAAGCAGGTGGAGCTCGTCAAGTACGACACCAAGTCGGAGCCTGCGGAGGCGACGACACTGGCGACGAAGCTCATGACCCAGGACAAAGTGCTCACAGTGATCGGGCCGGCCACATCCGGCTCGTTCAAAGCGACTATCCCGGTCGCCAACCAGAACCAGGTGCCCGTGATCTCGGGCTCTGCCACGGCCGAGGACGTGACCGTGAGCAACGACAAGCTTCAGGAGTACGCCTTCCGGACGTGCTTCAGCGACTCCTACCAGGGAACCGCGATGGCGAACTTCGCCGCCGAGAACCTCTCTGCCACGAGCGCGTTCGTCATCAAGGACACATCGTCCGACTACGCCAAGGGGCTGGCGGACAACTTCTCGCAGCGATTCGGTGACCTGGGCGGCACCGTGGTCGGCGAAGAGGGCTACGTGTCCGGTGACACCGACTTCAACGCGATCCTGACCCGCATCAAGAACCAGGACTTCGACGTCATCTATCTGCCGGGGTACTACAACGAGGTCGGCCTGATCATCAAGCAGGCGCGTGAACTCGGCATCACCCAGCCGATCCTCGGTGGTGACGGATTCGACTCGCCCACGCTCCTGCAACTGGCCGGCGCATCGGCGCTGAACGACGTGTACTACACGAACCACTACTCGTCGCTCGACACCACCAACCAGCAGCTCCAGGCCTTCACCGAGGCCTACACGGCCAAGTACGGCGAGGAGCCCAACGCGTTCAACGCGCTCGGGTACGACACCGCCAAGCTGGTCGCCGACGCGATCGGCCGATCCAGCGAGCTCACCGGGGAAGCGGTGAAGGAGGCCCTGGCGTCCACGGAGGACTTCGAGGGCGTGACGGGAACCTTCAGCATCGATCCCGAGACCCACGACCCGGTCAAGGCCGCCCTGGTCATCGGGCTGAAGGACGGCGTCCAGGACAGCGTCGAGAAGGCAGCGATCTGACACACGATCCGTGGGGCGGGGGCAGCGGCGTCCGCCCCACGGAACGGTGCGGGAGCAGGAAAGCGACCAGATGGAACAGGTACTCCAACAGCTGATCAACGGATTGTCGTTGGGCAGCATCTATGCACTCATCGCGCTGGGTTACACGATGGTGTACGGCATCATTCAACTCATCAACTTCGCGCACGGCGACGTGTACATGGTCGGCGCCTACGTGGGCTACGTGTGCATGACCCATCTGCACATCGGGTTCTTCCCCTCACTGGTGGTCGCCATGGCGGCCTGTGCGGTGCTCGGCATGGTGATCGAGCGTGTGGCCTACAAGCCCCTACGGCATTCCACGCGTATCGCGGTGCTGATCACGGCGATCGGTGTCTCCCTGCTCCTGGAGTACACGATGATGTACTTCGCGGGTGCGGCGGTGCGCTCCTACCCGGAGTTGCCTGCCTACCTGACCCGGTCGTTCCATTTCGGAGGGGTCGTGGTCACCTCGCTGCAGATCAGCATCGTCGCGGTGTCGGTCATCCTCATGGTCGCCCTGCAGTTCATCGTCCGGCGCACCAAGCTCGGTAAAGCCATGCGCGCCGTCTCGCAGGATCAGGACGCAGCTCGGCTCATGGGCATCAGCGTGGACAACACGATCTCGTTCACCTTCGCCCTCGGCTCGGCGCTGGCCGGTGCCGCCGGCGTCCTCGTCGGTGTCTACTACAACTCGATCAACCCGCTCATGGGCATCCTGCCCGGCCTCAAGGCCTTCGTGGCCGCCGTCTTCGGCGGCATCGGGCTGATCCCGGGCGCACTCCTCGGCGGATACGTGATCGGTGCCATCGAAACCCTGGTCTCCTGGGTCGGTTTCTCGACCTTCCGTGACGCAGTGGTCTTCGCGGTGCTGATCATCGTGCTGATCGTCAAGCCGAGCGGCATACTCGGCAAGAACGTGCGGGAGAAGGTGTGATGGCCAACCTGGAGACCCCGGCCGCACCAGCCGCGCCGGGCCGTGGACGACGGAGATCGCTCCTGGTCAAGACGGGTGCCTGGGCGGCGGTGTATCTGGTCGTTCTGGCGCTGACCGAGACGGGCGTGATCAACGCCTACCTGCAGGCCACCCTCGTGACGATCTGCGTGAACATCATCCTTGCCGTCAGCCTCAATCTCGTCACAGGGTTCACCGGTCAGTTCTCGCTGGGCCACGCCGGTTTCATGGCCGTCGGCGCCTACGCGACCGGGCTCATCACGATGTCCATCCCCACAGTGTGGGGATTTGTGCTCGGGCTGGTCGTGGGCTGCGTGCTCGCCGCACTCATCGGCTTCCTGATCGGCCTGCCGACGCTGCGACTGCGCGGCGACTACCTGGCGATCGCCACCCTCGGCATGGCCGAGATCATCCGCGTCCTCCTGCTGAACTTCAACTTCACCAACGGGGCAGCAGGACTGTCTGGCATTCCGCAGTTCGTCAACTGGAGCTGGCTGTTCGTCCTGACCGCGGGCACCGTGGTCCTCATCACGAACTTCCTGCACTCGCGCCAGGGCCGCGACTGCATCTCCGTGCGTGAGGACGAGATCGCCGCGGAGTCGATCGGCGTCGACTCCACCCGGGCCAAGACACTGGCCTTCACGGTGGGCGCCTTCTTCGGAGCGCTCGCGGGCGGGGTGTACGCGTCCTACTTCTACTTCATCAAGCCCGATCTCTTCGGCTTCATGCAGTCGATCAACATCTTGGTGATCGTCGTCCTCGGCGGGCTCGGCAGTATCTCGGGCTCGATCATCGCAGCCGTGTTGCTGGCCATGGTTTCCACGCTGCTGCAGCCCTTCCCCGAGGTCCGCATGATCCTGTACTCGCTGGTGCTCGTCGTGCTCATGATCTTCCGGCCGCAGGGTCTCATGGGCTCGAAGGAACTGTCGATCAGCCTGTTCTCCAGACTGCTGCCCAAGCGCGCCACGTCGGCCGCGGCCACGAAGGACGCCTCATGAGCGCGATCCTCGAAGTCAGGGACCTGACACGCAACTTCGGCGGTCTGGCGGCCTTGTCCGACGTCGACATGGATCTCGAAACAGGCGAGCTGGTGGGTCTCATCGGCCCGAACGGGGCCGGGAAGACCACCGTGTTCAACCTGCTCACCGGCGTCTACCCGCCGTCGTCGGGAACGATCACCTTCACCCCCGACGACGCCCCGATAAAGATCGGTGGCAGCAGGCCGTTCGACATCTGCCGGGCTGGAATCGCCCGGACGTTCCAGAACATCCGGCTGTTCAAGGACCTGTCGGTGCTCGAGAACGTCGTCACAGCGATGCAGCAGAGCCAGCGGTACGGGCTGATCGCGTCGTTCTTCCACACGTCCGCCTGGTACCGGGCCGAGCAGGACGTCCGTGAACGCAGCCTCGACCTGCTACGGATCATGGGGCTGGAGGACAAGTCCGGGGAGCTGGCGCGCAACCTGTCCTACGGTGAGCAACGGCACCTGGAGATAGCCAGGGCACTGGCCACCGATCCCAGGCTCCTGCTGCTGGACGAACCGGCCGCGGGCATGAATCCCGCGGAGACCGCCCAGCTCACCGAACTGATCGCCTGGATCCGGCAGAACTTCAAGCTGACCATTCTGCTGATCGAACACGACATGAGCCTGGTCATGGCGATCTGCGAACGCATCTACGTGCTCGACCACGGCGTCGTCATCGCATCGGGTACACCGCACGAGGTGCGGCACAACCCGCGAGTCATCGAGGCGTACCTGGGCGAGGAGGTCACCGATGTTTGAGATCAGGGATCTGCGGGTCAACTTCGGCGGGATCCAGGCCCTCAAGGGCATCTCGCTGAACGTGGACGCCGGCGAGATCGTCACGCTCGTCGGCGCCAACGGCGCGGGCAAGACGACCACATTGCGTACCGCCTCAGGCCTCGAACGCCCCGCCTCCGGCAGCATCTTCCTCGACGGGCAGGACATCACCCGGCTGTCGGCCCAGGAACGCGTCAAGCGCGGGCTGGTGCAGGTGCCGGAGGGACGGCGCGTCTTCCCTCAGATGAGCGTGCTCGAGAACCTCGAGCTCGGCGCGTTCCTGCGCCGTGACCGCTCCGGCGTCGCCCGCAGCATGCAGCACGTGTTCGAGCGTTTCCCCGTGCTCGCCGACCGCCGCCAGCAGTTGGCCGGCACGTTGTCGGGCGGCGAGCAGCAGATGCTCGCCATGGGCCGGGCACTGATGAGCAACCCGCGTGTGCTGCTGCTGGACGAACCGTCGATGGGGCTGGCACCCCTGTTCGTCCAGGAGATCTTCGACATCATCCGCCGGATCAACGAAAGCGGTACGACGATCCTGCTGGTGGAGCAGAATGCCAATATGGCCCTGCAGGTGGCCAGTCGCGCCTATGTGGTCGAGACCGGCACCATCGTCCTGAGCGGCGACGCCCGCGAACTCATGGCGACCGAGGAAGTGCGGCGCGCATACCTGGGGGGCTGAACGATGCGAATAGGGGACGCGACCCGCGTCTCCCTGGAAAGGGCGAGCAATGTTCGTGAAGTGGCGGATGACGTCCAACCCGTTCACCATCGGCCCGGACGCCACGGTGCCCGAGGCCATCGAGCTCATGACCACCCACAAGGTTCGCAAGCTTCCCGTGCTGTCCGGCGGCAGGCTGGTCGGCATCGTCTCACAGAGCGACGTCGACCGTGCCTCACCGTCGGTGGCGACCTCGTTCAGTGCCGGCGAGGTCGCATACATCTTCAGCAAGCTCAAGGTCTCGAAGGTGATGACGCGTGACCCGCTGACCATCGGCCCGGACGCGCTCCTCGAAGAGGCTGCCGTCATCATGCGGGACAACAAGATCGAGATGCTGCCCGTGATGGACGGTGACCGGCTCGTCGGGGTGATCACCGAGAGCGACCTGCTGGAGGCTTTCATCGATCTCAACGGCGCCCGCGACCGGGGCACCCGGCTGGCGATCGAGGCGGACGACCAGCCCGGCGTACTGGCTCGTCTCGCGACCATCACCGGGGCGAACGCGACGAACATCACCCACGTGCTCGTCTATCGCAGTCATCTCGATCGAAGTCTGGTCCTGCTGGGGGTGAACACGCTCAACACGGACGACCTGGAGCGTCAACTGGCCGCCTCCGGCTTCACCGTGCGCTACCGGACCACGACCCAATGAGCACCGCGAAGACGGCTCACGGACGAGGGCGACGGCTCAGGGGCGCCGCCGCGGTGCTGCTTGGGGCGGCCTTCCTCACCGCGTGCGGGGCGAGCTCCGGAGAACTGGTCACCTCGAGCGACGTGATCCGGATCGGAGTGGCTCATGAGCTGTCCGGCTGGGCCGCCGGCTACGGAACCGACAGCCTCAGGGGGATCGAACTCGCCGTCGAGCAGGTCAACGCGGCGGGCGGGGTACGGGGCAAGCAGATCGAGCTCATCACCCACGACACGCTGTCCGACCCCGCCAAGGCCATGACCATGACGACGCGCCTGATGATGCAGGAGCGAGTGGTGGCGGTCATCGGGCCCACGACCTCGGTGAGCGCCGAGGCGACGAAGGCCGTAGCTGGCATCCACGAGGTGCCGCTCATCTTCGGGTCGGCCACCCAGGACTCCCTCACCGACAACGGCTCGGGGACCCGGCCGTACGTCTTCCGCACCTGCTTCAGCAGTTCGTCCCAGGCATCCGCGATGGCGACCTATGCCCGCCGGAACCTCGGTGCGACCAACGCGGCCGTCTTCGTCGACGATCGTCTCACCTACACCAGGGAGTTGACGGCCTCGTTCCGGGACGCGTTCGTCGCCGCTGGGGGAGCGGTCGTGGCCGAGGAACCGTTCACGCCCGGTGCCACCGACTACGGCGAACTCCTGTCCAGGCTCCAGGGCAAGCAGTACGAGGTGATCTACCTGCCCGGCTATCCCGACGAGGCGGGCCAGATCATCCGCCGTGCCCGTGAGCAGGGGATATCCCAGCCCATCCTGGGTGCCGACGCCTATGAGAGCCCGGCACTGGGCAATGCCGCGGGAGCGCTCGACAACGTCCACTACACGACCCACTTCACCGCGCTCGACACCGCGAACGCCCAGGTGCAGCCGTTCCTGGACGCGTACCGGACGAAGTACCAGGCTGAGCCGAGTTCCTTCAGCGCTCAGGGCTACGACACCCTCAACGTCGTCGTGCGGGCCATCCGCCGCGCCGAAGAGGTCAGCGGGGTCTTGGTCGGTGCCGCGATGGCCGACCTGGGAGACTTCGCCGGGGTCACGGGATCCTTCGGTATGCCGGCCAGCCATGATCCCGCGAAGTCGGTGGTGGTGGTCTCGCTGCGCGACGGCGCCGTGTCCGGGGTGGAGCGGATCTCCGCCTGAGCCGGGGCAGCGTACACCGGAAGGGGTCAGACGTACCGACGCGCGGCCTCGCCGGCTTGATACCCGTAGCCGGACCCGAACAACTGGGCGTGGACGAGCAGCGGGTGCAGTTGGTGGAGCAGGATCCTGGACGGCCAGCCTGCGTCGAGGCCCGCGGCTTCGGCATAGGCGGCCTGCACGCGCGACAGCATCGGGACCCCGAACAGTGCCAGCATGGCCAGGTCCGTCTCGCCATGACCACCGTGTGCGGCCGGATCGATGACGACCCCGCCGCGTGTGGTGAAGATGACGTTGCCCGCCCACAGGTCGCCGTGGATGCGGGCAGGCGGGCGTCCATCGTCGAAGTCGCCGTCGACGAGTCGCTCGCACACGCGCTCCACCGCGGCCAGATCGGTGGGGGACAGCGACCCCTGGTCGTGGGCGGCCTTCGCATGCGGCAGGAGCCGGAGTTCGGCGTAGAACTCGCCCCACCGCGCATAGTGACCCAGTGGAAGCCGCGCGTGCCCGATCCAGCCGGGCGTGGCATCGTCCCACTCGTCCGGGCCGGTACCGAACGCATCGGCGCCTGCGGCATGAGTGGCCCACAGCCGGCGTCCGAAGTCCTCGGCGACCGGCGCGGTGACCGGGACGGGGGTGAGCCTTTCCTCCGTCAGATGCCCGTCACCCCATTCGACGACGGGGACGACCAGCGCGCCCCTCGCTGCCCTGAGCCAGGACAGCCCGCGCGCCTCCCATTCGATGGCCGGACCGCTGTCGCGTTTGACGAAGGTCGTGGTCATGTGCTCATCGTCGCACGAAGCGTCTCGTCAGGATGCACTTCATTCTCACGATGCACCACGGTCCATCCACACGGTGCCGGTGTCGTTCGCGCGCGACCGCCCGGACAGCAACTCGACGAACAGCGCATCGGCACCGGCCAGGACGCCGGGATCGTCGGGGACGGCGACGGTGAGTGTGGCGCCGTCCGCGAGGTAGTCGGTTGTGACGACGTCGAACCCGTGCGAGCGGATCGAGGACTCCAGGCGTCCGGCATCAGCGAACGAGACAGGCAGGGCGAGCAGCCTCATGCGCACACGTTCCACGAGCACAGCGCGATCCAGAGTGCCGGCGGCGGCGTCCGAGTACGCCTGCACCAGGCCGCCGACGCCGAGCTTGATCCCCCCGAAGTACCGGACCACCGCGACGACGACGTCCGACAGCTCGCACACACCCGGTGCGGTCTGGCGAGCCAGAACGGCCTTGAGAATCGGGACTCCGGCGCTGCCGCCGGGCTCGCCGTCGTCGCTGGAGCGCTGGATCTCGCGATCAGGCCCCAGGACGAAGGCGTGGCATACGTGCCGAGCCTCCCGGTGGGCGCGCCTGGTCTCGGCGACGAACGCTCGCGCCTGTTCCTCGGTGGTCACCCGGGCGGCGAACCCGAGGAACCGCGAGCGCTTGATCGTCGACTCCGTCGACGGCAGGTCGCCGGCGCGGGGCACCACGTAGCGGTTGGTGCGTGCGTCCGGCATACGGCGCAGTCTACGGGTGTCGTATGCAAGGACGACTCCGGTTCCCGACCGTGCCGGCGACCGGTACGCCGCACACGGCCTCAGCGCAGCGGCGGGATCTCGACGGCCGCGGCCTCGTCCAGGATGGCCTGGACGACGGCGACCTGATCAGGCGTGATCGCGGTGGCCGGGGCCAGCGTGTCCGCGGGGTAGTCGATGCCCTTCAGACGGACGGCGATGCGCACACCGCCCAGCACATGCTCCGGAATCGCCGGGTAGAGCCGCGACAGCACGTTGACGCGCTGGTAGTACCCGGCGACGGCGGCGAGGTCGCCCGCCTCGTAGGCGCGGTGGATGGAGACGAAGAGCTCCGGCTCGACGTTCGTGAGCGCCCCGAGGATGCCGTTGCCACCGTAGAGGCGGTTGAGGAGGTAGTGCTCGTCGGTGCCGGACAGCACTGCGACGTCGGGGCGGACGCGTCGCACCGCGGCGATCACCTGACGGGTGTGCCCCGGCACGTCGACGGTGTCCTTGACCGCGACGATGTTCGGGTGGCGCTCGACGAGCCCCGCGGCGGCCTCGGGGGTGATGTCGAACCCGGTGGGCAGGGGATTGTTGTAGAGCCAGATCGGGGCGTCGACGGCGTCGGCTATACCGCCGAAATGGCGCTCGATCGCCTCGCCCTTCGGGGGGAAGAAATAGGGAGCGATGACGACCAGTGCAGAGGCTCCGCGTCCGGCCGCGTATTCGGCGAGTTCCAGGGTCTCGGAGAGCACGGGGCTGGCGACGCCGACGAGCGTCAGGGATCGCCCGGCGATCCGGTCGATGCCGAAGTCGATGATGTCGGTCTTCATGGAGTGGGGGATGGCGTAGAACTCGCCCGCGGTCCCCAACAGGAAGATGCCATCGATTCCGGCATTCACAAGGTGGTCAAGATGCTGTCCCCAGGATTCGAAGTCGAAGTCACCGTCGTTGGTGAACATCGAGATCGCCGGGGTGAAGATTCCACTCGGCATGGTGCGAACGCTACAGGATCGACGACCGCGCGTGGGAAGCGGCCCGCCCAACGGGCACCAATGCGTCGCGAGATGCGATTGGTGCCGCGATGTTGTCAGCTGGTGCCGATACGGTGTGTTCCATCGCGCGACATGGAGGTCATGAAAGGTGTTGCTGGAAGAACTCGCATCGGGTCTGCGTCTTGATGGGCTGATCCCTGGTGAGGTTGTCACGGTCATTCAAGCCCAGCCCTATGGCACCGGCGCTGTCGAACTCACCTACAGGACATCGGCCGGTGGCCTAGACAGCCAGATGGTCTTCCGCAGGGATGCGGACGGCTTGTCGGTCGCCCACGGTGCGGGCAGGCCGTTCGATGCCGATGCGGGCGACTTCAAACTGGTCGCCGAGGCCCAGCGCATCAGACTCGCGGGCCTGTTCGACCCCATGCTGGCGGTGGCAACCTCCGATGTACAGCCTCTGCCGCATCAGATCAGTGCCGTCTACGAGAAGATGCTGCCGCGCATGCCCCTGAGGTTTCTGCTGGCCGACGATCCCGGCGCCGGCAAGACGATCATGGCTGGTCTGTACATCAAGGAGTTGTTGCTGCGTGACGACGTGCGGCGCGCGCTCATCGTCGCGCCCGGCGGGCTGGTCGAGCAGTGGCAGGACGAACTGTTCCTGAAATTCGGGTTGCATTTCGACCTGCTGACCACTCAGCTGGCCGACGCGAACATCAACACCGACGTGTTCGAGCGGTATCCACTGCTCATCGCGCGGATGGATCAGCTAGCGCGGAACGTCGATCTGCAGGCCCAACTCAGGCAGACCGAGTGGGATCTGGTGGTGGTCGACGAGGCCCACCGCATGGGCGCGCACTACTTCGGCAACAAACTCGAGAAGACCAAGCGCTTCCAGCTCGGCGAGTTGCTCGGCAGCATCACGCGGCATCTGCTGCTCATGACGGCCACACCGCACTCGGGCAAGGAGGAGGACTTCCAGCTGTTCCTTTCGCTGCTCGACCGTGACCGGTTCGAGGGCAGGCACAAACAGGCCGTCGACACCGGCGACATCATGCGGCGCATGGTCAAGGAGGATCTGCTGACGTTCGACGGTCATAGGCTGTTCCCCGAGCGCATCGCCGAGACGGTTCCGTACGAGCTGACGGAGATGGAGTACGACCTGTACGACCAGGTCAGTGCCTACGTACGTGAGGGCATGAACAGGGCCGAGCGCCTCAACCCGAATCGCCGCAATACCGTCGGTTTCGCGCTCACAGTGCTGCAGCGGCGGCTCGCGTCCAGCCCCGAGGCGATCTACCAGTCGTTGGTCAGGCGCACTAAACGGCTGCGGCGGCGCCGGGACGACATCATCGCGGGCAGGCATGCCGAGCCCGAGGCAGACGTCGACCCCGAGGCGTTTGATGCCGACGAATACGACGCGGAACAGGTCGAACAGATCGAGGACGAGCTCGTCGATGCGGCGACCGCGGCTCAGACCGTCGCAGAACTCGACAAGGAACTGATCGACCTGGATGAGCTGACGGGGCTCGCCAGGCGGGTGCGCGACGCGGGCACCGATCGGAAATGGACCGAGCTGAGCCGCATCCTGCAGGATCACGCCCTGACCACCGACGCCAGGGGAGTGCCTCGCAAACTTATCGTCTTCAGCGAGCACCGCGACACCCTCAACTACCTCGCCCACCGGATTCGGGTCCTGCTGGGGCGCCCCGAGGCGGTGCAGACGATCCACGGCGGGGTGCGCCGTGCCGAGCGGCGCCGGATCACCGAGGAGTTCACCAAGAACCCCGACGTGCAGATTCTCATCGCCACCGACGCCGCCGGGGAAGGCCTGAACCTCCAAGCCGCGCACCTGATGGTGAACTACGACCTGCCGTGGAACCCCAACCGCATCGAGCAGAGGTTCGGGCGCATCCATCGCATCGGGCAGACCGAGGTGTGTTACTTGTGGAATCTGGTCGCCACCAACACCCGCGAGGGCGACGTGTTCACCTGCCTGCTCGGCAAGCTCGACGAGATGCGCCGTGCCTACGGTGGCAAGGTGTTCGACGTCCTCGGGGAGGCTTTCGAGAACAAGCCTCTGCGCGACCTGCTGATGGAGGCCGTGCAATACGGCGAGCGGCCCGAGACGCGCGCGAGGATGCGCGAGCTGATCGACGCCAGGGTGGGGGACGGGATGAAGGAGCTCCTCGACAAGCGCGCACTGGCCAACGATCATCTGGCGACCGCCGACCTGGAGCTACTGAAGGCCGCGATGGACGAGGCCAGGGCCCGGCGCCTGCAACCTCACTACATCGAGTTGGCCTTCCGTGCCGCGTTCACACGGCTTGGCGGGCGCATCGTCCGTCGCGAACAGGGACGCTATGAGATCACCAACGTGCCCTCAGCGATACGAGCGAGCCGGTTCGGGCCGATCGCGACGAAGTACGAACGTGTCGCGTTCGACCTGGCACGGGTCGAGCCGGACGGGCTGACGCGTGCCGATCTGCTCGCTCCCGGCCATCCGCTGCACGACGCGGTGATGGAGCTGGTCGATCAGCGGTTCGCGGGCGTCCTGAACGCCGGCACGGTGCTCGTGTCGGCGGAGCTCGACCGGCCGCACCTGCTGGTGGGAGCCGTGGAGGAGATCACTGACGCGACCGGTGCGAGCGTGAGCCGCCGGTTCGGGTACGCGTTCGCCGACGCGGACGGCACAGTCACCGCTGCGGGCCCCGCGCCCTATCTCGACTGCGTGGCCGCGCCCGATATCCCGGTCACCCGCGCCGCGAGGCAGCAGGATTGGCTGGCTGAGGCCGAAGACCGAGCCAAGAGCTGGATCGTCGTGCACCATCTGCCGGAGTATCTCGGCGAGGTGCTGCCTCGCCGCGCGGCCCAGCTCGCGAAGACCCGCGAGCTGGTGACTCGGCGCCTCGAACGAGAGCGCGACCGCCTGACACTCGAAGCGGTCGTCGCGGGCCAGAAGGAGCGAGCGGGAGAGAAGGTACCGGAGTCGTCGGACAGCCTGAACCGGAAGGCAGCCGAACTCGACGGCCGATTGCGTACCCGGCTCGCTCAACTCGACCAGCAGGAGCGGATGTCGACGAAACCTCCGCGTGTGACCGCGGCGGCGCTGGTGCTGCCTCTGTCGATGGTCGAGGATGCCGTGCCGACCGCGGCTCCGATGCACGCGAAGGAGACCAAGCAGGTGGAGCGTCGTGGCGTTGACCTGGTGCTCGAATGCGAGCGGAGACTGGGACGATCCCCCGCCGAGCAGGATTTCGCCAACCCCGGGTTCGACATCTTGTCGTCCACGCCGACGGGGGAGACCTACCGTATCGAGGTGAAGGCGCGCATCGATGGGGCGACCGACTTCTTCGTCACGCACAACGAGGTCATGACAGGTAAGAACGCGGTTCCGCGATACCGGCTGGCTCTCGTCCGGGTCGATCCGCGAGGCCCACGCTATGACGAGGTGCGCTACCTGGACGATCCGTTCGCCACCACCGACCTCGGTGGTTTCGAGGCCACGGGTATCCGGGGCGACTGGGCCAAGACGTGGGCAAAGGGGCATGAGCCGTTCTGAGGGGCGGGCATCTGCATATCCGGATGAGGGCGCTATTGCTGAGCGGTGAGCATCGTGCGTCGGCGACGACTCGGTGAGTCCGCCCGGTCGCGGCGGCTCAGAGTGGCCAGTGGCGCTAAGTTGAGTGACGGTAACAAGCGCCAATGAGGTGCGTGGAGTGGATGGGGGAGCACAGCGGTGCCGAAACGCAAGCTGATCGAGGTGGCGCTGCCGCTGGAAGCCATCAACCGGGAGTCGGCACGTGAGAAGTCGATCCGGCATGGGCATCCGTCCACGCTGCACTTGTGGTGGGCGCGGCGTCCTCTCGCGGCCGCGCGGGCGGTGCTGTTCGCGCAGCTCGTGGACGATCCCAGCTCGCACCCCGACCAGTTCGGGACCGAGCGCGCTCAGCGCGCCGAACGGGAGCGGCTGCACGGCATCATCGAGCGACTGGTCAACTGGGACAACGTGCGTGACGAGAACCTGTTCGCTCAGGCCCACGAGGAGATCCTGAAGTCGACCGACGGCAAACCGCCGGCAATCCTCGATCCGTTCGCGGGGGGGGGGTCTATCCCTTTGGAGGCCCAACGTCTGGGCCTCGAGGCGCACGCGTCTGATCTGAACCCGGTCTCCGTCCTCATCAACAAGGCCCTGATCGAGTTACCGCCGAAGTTCCGCGATCTGCCGCCGGTGTTCCCGGGTGTCGCCGACACTCGTGCGGCGTGGCGGGGAGCCGAGGGACTGGCGGCCGACGTGCGCGCCTTTGGCGAATGGATGCGCGATCAGGCCGATGCGCGCATCGGGCACCTGTACCCGAAGGCAACACTCCGGTCCTCTGGATCGTCGGCTGAGCCTGTCGAGGCCACCGTGATCGCCTGGATCTGGGCCCGCACCGTCGCCTGCCCGAACCCGGCCTGCGGTATCGAGATGCCACTTGTGCGCTCGTGGTGGCTCGGCAAGAAGAAGGGCAAGGAGGCCTACATCGTCCCGTCGATCGTCGGGGACCCGACCCATCCGTCAGGACGACGGGTTCGGTTCGGCATCGGGCACGGCGCGGCTGAGGCTCCTACGCCCGCCACCGATGGCACCGTCGACCGGAGGGGAGCCCGGTGCGTCGCCTGTCAGACAGCAGTGCCGCTGGACTATGTGCGCGCCGAGGGACGCGCCGGACGCATGGGGCAGCAGCTCATGGCGGTGGTTGCCGAGGGGACGCGGAGCCGGGTGTATCTAGCGCCGTCGGACGAGCAGGTGAGGGCTGCTGCGGTTGTGCGCCCGGCGGATGTACCAACGGCGGTGCTTCCGAAAGAGGCACTCGGGTTCCGCGTTCAGTCATATGGCATGACGCATTGGGCAGACCTCTTCACCAACCGGCAACTCGTCGCGCTCACGACGTTCAGCGACCTCGTCGGCGAGGCACGGCAGAAGGTGCTGGACGATGGCGCGTCAACTGAGTACGCGGACGCAGTTGCCACGTACTTGGCGATGGCGTTGAGCCGCACTCTCAACAAGTCATCCTCGATCTGTTCGTGGGACAGCAGCACCAAAATGGAGGCGGTACGTGGGGTGTTTGCCCGCCAAGCCATTCCAATGACGTGGGATATCGCCGAGGCCAACGTACTAGGCCACTCTTCGGGTGGGCTTCTCGAAGACATTGGGTGGGTATACCGATCGATTGCACTGGTGCCCGCGCACGGGATAGGCGGCTTCGCCGCGCAAGAGGATGCCGCACAATGCCAATATTCAGGCAGAGTGCTGAGCACCGATCCCCCCTACTACGACAACATCGGCTACTCCGACCTGTCCGATTTCTTCTACGTCTGGCTACGTCGATCGCTGAGACCGATCTATCCCGACCTGTTGTCGACGATGCTCGTCCCGAAGGCTGAGGAACTCGTGGCGAACCCCTATCGTCACGACGGCAGGGAGGGGGCGAAGGAGTTCTTCGAAGACGGTTTCCGTACGGTATTCGCCCATGCCCGGAAGTCGGCGTCGACCGATTTCCCGATTACCGTCTATTACGCCTTCAAACAGAGCGAGTCGGACAGCGGGGGCCAGGTATCGACCGGTTGGGAAACCTTGCTGGAAGGGATGATCCGGTCAGGTTGGGCGATCACTTCAACGTGGCCGCTGCGTAGCGAACTCGGTAACCGGATGCTGGCCAAGGACACCAACGCTCTGGCGTCGTCCATCGTGCTGTCGCTGCGTCCCCGCCCGGACGATGCCCCGGTCACCGACCGCAGAGGTTTCATCGCCGCGCTCGAGTCCGAGCTTCCCGATGCGCTTCGCAAGCTCCAGCAGGGCCGGATCGCGCCGGTTGATCTTCCGCAGGCGGCCATCGGCCCGGGCATGGCGGTGTTCAGCCGGTACGCGGGGGTGCTGGAGCCCGACGGCCACAAGATGACGGTCCGTTCGGCGCTCGCGCGTATCAACGAGATTCTCGACCAGGTGCTCAGTGAGCAGGAGGGTGACTACGACCCGACGACGCGTTTCGCGATCGCCTGGTACCGGCAGCACGGCTACGGCGTCGGCCGGTTCGGCGATGCGGACAACCTCGCTCGCGCGCGGAACACCAGCGTCGATGCACTCGACCGCGACGGCCTGATCGTCTCTCGCGCGGGCAGGGTCAACCTGATCCGGCCCGCCGACCTGAGTTGGAACTACGACCCGGCCACCGACCCGCACACAAGCAACTGGGAGGCCCTGCATCACCTCGTCAAGGTGCTGGAGCGCGACGGCATCGCCCCCGCGGGCGACTTCCTGCGTGCCGAACTCGACCGAAGCGACGGGGCAGTGGACGCCGACCTGGTCAAGGAGCTTGCGCACCTGCTGTTCCGCGTCGCTGAAGCCAACGGGTGGACGAAGAACGCGCTCAGCTTCAACTCGCTGGTGACGAGCTGGCCCGACATCGTGGACGTCGCGCGTGCCAAGCCGAACGTGGCAGACGAGGAAGAGCCCCAGGATGCCCTCGACTTCGACGAAGAGGAGAACTGACATGGCCCTGAGCAATCGCGACCGCGTGGATCGTATGTTCCAGCTCACGGCACCGGCACTCGACGACTTCATCTCGTCGGTGATCGGCCAGGAAGACAAGGTACTGGGAGCGCAGTGGGTGACGCTGGTCCAGGCCAAGGATGCCAAGAACGGGGTTCCGGCCACCAAATCGTACGATCCGCTCGACCCGCAGGTGCAATTCCGTATACTCACCGAGAGCAACATCACCGGGGGCTACCGACACGGGTGGTATCCGTTCGATCCGGTCCTGGACAAGGCGGGCAAGGCCTACGCGAGCGAACTGCGAGAGGTCCGCAACAGATGGGCGCACGACTTGGGGCGCAACGTCGCGTTCACCGACGACGATGCCTACCGTGCCCTCGACACTGCCGAGCGGCTTCTCAAGCTGATCGGCTCGGCCGACGTCGCCGAACAGGTGCGGATGATCCGGCTGAACCTGCGACGTGTGACCGCCGACAAAGACGACAAGAAGGTGCTCAAGGCGGCGGTCGACACCCCCAGGGTCGCCGGGCTGCGGCCCTGGCGAGAGGTGCTTCCACCGCACGACGACGTCGCGACCGGCAACTTCGCGGCCTCCGAGTTCGCGGCCGATCTGCATCGCGTCGCGTTCGGCCGCGAACAGGACGCCGACTACTCCGACCCGATCGAGTTCTTCCAGCGCACCTATCTCACCGAGGGACTGTCCGATCTCATCGGACGAGCTGTCCGGCGCCTGGCCGGAGACGACAACGCGCCGCCGGTCATCAACCTGCAGACCAACTTCGGCGGCGGCAAGACGCACTCGATGCTGTCACTGTGGCATGTAGCCGCGGGGCTACCGATAGGATCCTTCCCCCAAGAGACCCAGGAGCTGCTGGCGGCGAACGGGTACACCGGCACGAAAGTCAACAGGGTCGCGATCGTCGGCAACCACTTCAGCCCGTCCGGGGTGGTGAAGGACGACGGCACCCGCGTCAACACGATGTGGGGCGAACTCGCCTGGCAACTCGGTGGCCGGGATGCTTTCGCGCTGGTGGCCAAGTCGGACGCCGATCGCACCCATCCTGGTGCGGCGCTGTACGACCTGCTGGCCGCATACGCGCCCGCCGTGATCCTCATCGACGAATGGGTCGCCTACGCGCGCTCGCTGGTGGGCCGCGACGACCTCGCGGGGGGCACGTTCGACGACCAGTTCACGTTCGCCCAGACACTCACCGAAGCCGCCAAGGCAACATCGGGAATCCTGCTGGCGATCTCGATCCCGGCGTCCGAGAGTGGGGCTGATCTCGACCGGATCATCGCCGGAAACGCCGAGGAGGTCGGGGGAGCCAACGGGCTGGAGGCGCTCAAGCGGCTGCAGAACGTGGTGCGGCGGGTCGCCGACCAATGGCGATCGGCCTCGCCCGACGAGTCGTACCACATCGTCAAGCAGCGTCTGTTCAAACAACCCGATGCCGCCGCGCTCGCCGAGATCGGGGCAACTGCGCGCGAGTTCGTCGACATGTACCGCAAGTTCTCCGACGACTTCCCTCGCGAATCGCGGGACGCTGCCTACGGGGAGCGGATCAAGCGCACCTACCCGATTCACCCGGAACTGTTCGACAGGCTGTACGAGGAGTGGTCGTCACTGGAACGGTTCCAGCGAACCAGGGGAGTGCTGCGCCTGATGAGCACCGTCATCCATGAGCTGTGGGCCGGCCAGGACGCGTCCCCGCTGATCATGCCTGGGTCGATTCCGCTGGCCACGGCCAATGTCAACGCCGAACTCACGCAATACCTCCAGGATTCGTGGAAGGCGATCATCGACGCCGATGTGGATGGGCCGGCCTCCGAGCCTGTGCGCATCGACGGCGAGAAACCGGCGCTGGGGCAGCGGTCGCTCACCAAGCGGCTGGCCCGCACGGTGTTCTTCGGCGCGGCACCGACGATCGGATCGGCCCACAAAGGGCTGGAGACACAACGCGTGTTCCTGGGCACGGCGATTCCCGGCGATGTGCTCGGCAACTTCCACTCGGCACTGACGCAGTTGTCGGACCGCGCGACGTACTTCTACGGGGGCTCGGGCAAGTACTGGTACGACCTGCAGGCCAACATCACGCGCACCGCTCGGGACCAGGCCGAGCGTTTGCACAAGGAGGATGTCTGGGCGGAGATCGTCGCCCGTCTTCAGGGGCAGGGACGCATCCGCGGCGACTTCGCAGGCGTCCACGTGTGCCCCGAGACCAATGCGGACATCCCTGACATTGATGAGGCCCGCTTGGTGATCCTGCATCCGAAGGTCGCGCACAGGCGCGGCCAGGAATCGCCGGCCAAGGATTTCGCGCGGGACGCGACGGAACGGCGGGGGAGTGCCAACCGCGTCCACCGCAACATGCTCGTCTTCCTCGCCGCCGATGAGGCGAGACTGGACGAACTGAACGCCGCGACCCGGGACTATCTCGGGTGGGCACACGTGCTGGACAACCAGGTCGACCTCGATCTGACGAAGAATCAGATCAACCAGGCCGCTCAGCGTCAGGAACAGGCTGACAAGACCGTCGCCTCGCGCCTCATGCAAACCTTCGTATGGGCGCTCGTGCCGGCTCAGCCCGATCCGGGTGCGCCGTTCGTCATCCGGGAGACCAAGGTGGAAGGGCAATCGACGGGGTTGGCCGAGCGAGTCTCCCGCAGGCTCGGCGGGGATGGCGATCTCGCCATCAGGCAGGCGGCCACCAACATTCGCCTAGCCATCAGCAGGGTGCCGCAGATCTGGAAGGACGGGCATGTCTCGTTCGGGGAGCTGTGGAGCCTGTACAGCCAGTACCCGTACATGCCGCGGCTGAGGGACCGTTCTGTGCTGGCCGAGGGCGTGCGGGACATGCCCCTGATCTGGCAAGCCGATGCGTTTGCTTTGGCCACCGGTTACGATCAGACCGGTGGGGGCCGGTATGTGGGGCTCTGGCTACCCGACGACAAAGACAAGTCCGCCCCGGCGTCCACTGACTCGATGCTGCTGGTGCGTCCCGATGTGGCCCAGATGCAGCGGCAGCACGAGTCACAGGGGCCCGTCGGCATTCCTGGCCCAGTCCCGGAGACGACCAGGGACTCCGGTGGTGATGCGACTCCCGCCGACTCGCATATCGTGGTCACTCCGCCGCCACCCGGCCCGCCGATCATCCTGGACCTCAAGACGCGGTTCTTCGGCGACAAGGCACTCAACCCCGATCGCTACGTCGTCGAGTTCAAGAATGTCGCCGAAGAAGTCGTCTCGTACCTGCGCGATTCAGGGGCTAAGGTCAGCGTCCGCATCGAGATCGAGGCCACCAAGCACGACGGATTCGAGGAAGCTCTCATCCGTACGGTGTCGGAGAACGCCGCGACGCTGAAATTCGATCAGTGGGGTTTCGAAGACCTCTAGGAAAACCGCTGATCGATGCGGGCAACGCTGGCTGAGCCTATCGAAGCCCGTTGCCGGGGGCGGTTTGATGACCCTTCGACAAGCTCAGGGGTCGTCGATCAGCGTATCCGTAGCGCGAGGCGAATCGATGTCAGCGAACTCGTCGCCGCGGCAGCGTCGGGGGTTGATCGCGTTGCCCGCCGAAGTGCGTCAGCGCGCGGTCTGTGTCTTACTCCTCAAAAGGTAGATTTCTCGCTGGCCGTATATAAAATGTAGTCATGGCCCTCAGTATCAAGGACGCGGAGGCAGATCGCCTTGTCCGCGAACTGGCCGCTGCGACGGGGGAGACCATCACAGAGGCGGCCCGGAAAGCATTCGCCGAGCGACTTCAGCGCGTACGGTCCCGAGTCGCCGAACCAGACGCGCGCGCTGAGATCGACGACATCATCGCGCGCGGCAGGAGCCGTGCCATGCTCGACGAACGGACGCCCGACGAGATCATCGGGTACGACGACCACGGATTGCCCGCCTGAAATGGCGATTGTCGTCGACACGTCAGCGCTGGCAGCCATCGTGTTCGGGGAACCCGATGCGAACGCGTTCGCCACCGTGCTGCTGGCGAACGGCGGTGACGTCCACGTCAGCGCCGCGACTCTCGTCGAGAGTGAGATCGTGCTGGAAAGCCGCCAGGGCATGGCCGCCGTTCAGGATCTGAAGCTCCTGTTGAGCCAGATCAGTGCTGCCGTCGTCGAGTTCGATCACGCGCAGGCCGCCCTGGCCGCCGCGGCGTGGCGCAGGTTCGGCAAAGGCCGCCATCCCGCAGCGCTGAACTTCGGTGACTGTTTCTCGTACGCACTGTCGAAACACCTCGGCGTACCGTTGCTGTTCAAGGGCAACGATTTCTCTTTGACCGACGTTGTCAGCGCGATGTGAAGGACGATGACTGTCTCCGGGACGATTGTCCGATAAGCGACATTATGTCAAACTAGGAACGCGGAAGGCTGCAGATGAGCGTCGACGACCTCGGCTACGAGGTTCTCCCGGGTTCTCCGATTCGCCGCGTCGTGAGTCTGGTCCCATCGCTCACCGAGGCGCTCGCGGAGACGGCCCCGCAGCTGATCGTCGGCTGCACCGACTGGTGCACGCGCCCGTCCGACCTTGATGCCCGTGCCGGTCACAGCGTCGCGAGGGTGCGCGGGACGAAGAATCCCGATCTCGCCGCGATCGCGTCCCTCGACCCCGACCTCGTCATCGCCAACCAGGAGGAGAACCGGCGCTTCGACGTCGACCGGCTGCGGGCGATGGGGCTGGCCGTCTGGGTGACCCGGATCGATTCCGTGGACGATGCCCTGCGCAGCCTCGAGCGCCTGATCGCGGTTGTACTCAGCCGGCCGCTCCCCGGCTGGCTGGTGCGTGCCCGGACGAACTGGAGCTTGCCCGACCCGCCGGTCACGAGACGTGCGGTGGTGTGCATCTGGCGTGACCCGTGGATGGTCGCCGGTCCCGCCACCTACATCGCCGACGTGCTGGGACGCAGCGGTGTCGGCCTCGCTCCCCTGCCGGTCGACGGGTGGGAACGGGCCCGATATCCCCGCGTCGACCTGGACCTGCTGCGATCGAGCGAGGCCGACGTCGTCTTGCTGATGGACGCCCCCTATCCGTTCAGCCAGGCTGACGGGTCGGAGTACTTCGCGGGCGTGGATGTCCGCATCGTCCCCGAACGTCCCCTCGCCTGGTACGGCCCCGGCCTGACGGATGCGCGCTCCGAGATAGCAGCGCTCATGGCCTGAGAAGAACCTCGGTGGGCCGGTCGCGGTCCTCCGCTGCGGGTGCATGATGTTCCCCATGACGCTCACAGACACCACCACCTGGCGCACTTTGAACGACGGCACCACCCTTCCCCCGATCGGCTTCGGCACCTATCCCCTCCGCGGCGAGGCGGGGCGGGAAGCCGTCGTCCGAGCCATCGGGAACGGTTACCGGCTCATCGACTCCGCCGAACGCTACGACAACGAGGGTGCGGTCGGCGCGGCCGTGCGCACGTCCGGTGTGCCACGCGAGGAACTGCGGGTCACGTCGAAGGTGCGGGGCGATCACCAGAGCGCACGAGGCGCCAGGGAGACCGTCGAGGAGACTTTGTTCCGCATGGGCCTCGACTACATCGACCTGATGCTCATCCACTGGCCTCTCCCCCGCATCGACAAGTACTCCGAGGTGTTCGGCACGCTGCTCGAACTCAAGCGGGAGGGTCTCGTCCGCTCCGTCGGCGTCTCCAATTTCCTCGCCGAGCACATCGACCGGCTCATCGCCGATCACGGCGTCGCCCCTAGCGTCAATCAGATCGAACTCCATCCGTTCCTGGCGCAGATCGACCAGGTAGAGGCCAACGCGGCTCGCGGTGTGGTCACCGAGGCCTGGAGCCCGCTGGGTCGCGCCGGCGACCTGTTGGAGCAGCCGACGATCGTCGAGATCGCACGCGCACACTCCACCTCACCCGGCCAGATCGTGCTCGCATGGGAGATCTCGCGCGGCATCGTCCCGCTGCCCAAGGCGGCGTCCGACGAACGCCAGTTGGAGAATCTCGCTGCGTTCGAACTCGCCCCGCGGCTGACGCCCGGTGAGGTGGAAGCGATCACCGCACTCGGCCCGCTGCAGAGGGTCAACCCGCAGCAGGATCCCGCCACGTGGGAAGAGTGGTGATCGAGAGTCTCAGGCGCGTTCGCCCGTCCAGGTGCGGTAACCCGTGCCGAGCCGCTCGATGAGTTCCTCGATGTAGCGGGGCTGGGTGGCGAGGTTCACACGGACGAACCCCTCCCAACTCTTGCCGAACCATTCACCGTAGTCGACGGCTATTTTGCAGTGGTTCTGGACGAAGGCGTGCGTCTGGGTCGCGGGAATCACCGCGCGCAGGTCGATCAGCGGGAGGTAGGTGCCCTCCAGTTGGCACACGACCGCACCGGGCAGCGCCTCCTCCAGCCCCTGCTTGACCCGCGCGTAGTTGGCGACGACCACCTGCTTGAGCGCCTCCAGCCATTCCGCTCCCCCACGGTAGGCGGCTTCGGCGCCGACCAGGCCGAGCACACTCGGGTCGTACTGGCGCCGGGTGTAAGCGTCGTAGCGCGCCCGGAGCGAGGCGTCCGGGATGACGGCGGTGGCCAGGCCGAGCGAGGCGATGTTGAAGGTCTTGGACGCCGAGTCCACGATCACCGTGCCGGACGCGTAGCGCCCGCCGGCGACCGACAGCGCTGGGACGTGTGTGGCGTCACCGAAGGTGAAATCGTGGTGGATCTCGTCGGAGACGACGATCACACCATGCTCCTGGCAGATGCCCAGCATGCGGTCGAGTTCGTCCTCGGTCCACACGCGTCCGGCGGGATTGTGCGGGGAACACAGGATGAACAGCCGCACGTCGTTGTCGACGATGGCCTTCTCGAACCCGGCGAAGTCGATGGTGAACCGGCCGTCGTGATAGCGCAGATCGCTGGCGACGAGTTTGCGTCCGGTGTCGCGTATCGCGTTGTGGAACGGGTAGTAGACCGGTGTCTGGATGAGAACCGCGTCGCCCGGGTCGGTGAACGCGTTGACGAACCAGTACAGCGCGGGGACCACGCCCATCGCGCACCGGATCCACGCCTTCTCGGTGTGGAGGCCGTGCCGTGATTCGAGCCAACCCTGGTAGGCCTCGTAGAAGGAGCCGGGGATGATCCCGTACCCGAAGACGCCATGGTCCACGCGGGCCCGCAGCGCGTCCACGACCACCTCGGGCACCCGGAAGTCCATGTCGGCCACCCACACCGGTAGCAGATCGGGATCCCCGAACCGCGCCTCCAGACCGTCCCACTTGAGGGACGCCGTCCCACGGCGCTCAACCGAATAGCGTTCGACGAACTCGCTGGGCAGCATCCGTATCCTCCTGGTCGGTGAGTCTCGTGCCAGCCTAGAGCGAGACGTTGCCAGGTCCCAATTCACTCCCGCCGTGCCGCGCAGCCCACGTCTGCCCGATACACCTAGGCTGTCGCCATGCGCGATTCCCATCCCCACCGACGTCGGAGGGAGAACCATGCAGTTGAGGCCGGTCGCCCGGATGCACAGTGACTTCCCGTCGAAGTTCGGCATCCCGCGCCAACCGGGACTGGTGCCACAGTTGCGGGGGCGGGTGGTCTTCGAGCCGGAGTTCCGCAACCCCGACGCCGTGCGTGGGCTGAGCGGATTCAGCCACATCTGGCTGGTCTGGGAGTTCTCGGAGTCCATTCGCGACAGGTGGTCGCCGACGGTGCGTCCCCCTCGCCTCGGCGGAGAGGCGCGGATGGGCGTGTTCGCCACCAGGTCACCGTTCCGGCCGAACCCGATCGGGCTGTCGTCGGTCGCGCTCGAATCGGTCGAGTCGGATCCGAGGTTCGGGCCGGTACTCGTCGTGCGGGGCGCCGATCTCATGGACGGCTCCCCCATCTTCGACATCAAGCCGTACGTGGCGAGCGACATTCACGCGGACGCACGGCTGGGGTTCTCGGCGCGTGTCCCCCATGAGCGCCTGGAGGTCGTGTTCCCCGAGGAACTCCGCGCCCGGGTGCCGGCCGCGAGCCGCGAGGCTCTTCTGGGCGTGCTCGCCGAGGATCCGCGTCCCGCCTACCAGGACGATCCCGAGCGTGTCTACGGGCTGGGTTTCGCCGGGGTCAACGTCCGGTTCACGGTGGCCGACGGGACGCTGACCGTGCGCGAGGTCGCCCCCGTCGACCTGTGGTGATCGGGACGGACCAAGGTTGTTGAATGTTGGACAATAGTAGTGTGCCGACTCTGATCTTTCTTCACGCCCATCCCGACGACGAGGCCAGCCAGACCTCGGGGACGATGGCCCTGGCTTCCGACAAGGGCTATCGCGTCGTCGTTGTCTATGCCACGAACGGGGACCACGGGACAGTGCCACCCGACCTGCGGTCGGGCGAGACGGTGGCCGATCGACGGCAGGCCGAGGCCACGGAATCGGCGCGCATCATCGGCGTCCACCGCGTCGAATGGCTCGGGTACCGGGATTCAGGGATGAACGGGTGGGCCCAGAACGGCGATCCCGACTGCTTCGCGCAGGCCGATGTCGACGAGGCCGCCGCCCGGCTCGCCGCGATCCTCGACGAGGAGGACGCCGATGTGCTCGTCGGCTATGACTGGCACGGCACCTACGGGCATCCGGACCACGTCAAGGTCCACACCGTCGCGTACCGCGCGGCCGAACTCGCCGCCCACCGCCCGCGGGTGATCGAGGAGACCCGCAGCACCGATGCCGATCGCCTTCTGTTCGCACAGGCCAGGGAGGTGGGCCTCGACTTCGGGGAAGAACAGGTCGGGGACGACGGCCTGCCCATGGGCGTGCCGGCCTCCGACATCAACTGGCGGGTCGATGTGTCGGGGGTCCTCGACCGTAAGCGTGCCGCCCTGGCGGCCCATGCGAGCCAGGAGGACGCCAGGGCTCTGCTGGGCCTGCCCGCTGTCGTGTTCGACGCCTGGATGTCGAGCGAGTACTACCGCGAGGACGGGCTCGGTCGTCCTCTGGCTGACGGATGGCCCTTCTGAGCAGGAGCGTCGCCGTCCCTCCGTCGGCCTCGCCCGGCTCCTGAACCTCCGATTCCGACCCACAGTGTGTTCACAGTGCACACAACGTGGTTTGCCAACTTGGGCTGGCCTACTGGGGATCACGACGAACAAGGGATGTCGTGAGGGAAGGGACTCCAGATGAAAGCCAGCTACCAGATCGGAACCGACTACCAGATCGGAAGGGACGCGGAGGCGACCACGCCCGCACCCGGCAGGAGGAGGGGCGTCGTCGCGGCATCGACCCGGGGTCGTGGCCAGTCCGTCGCACTCGGCAGGAGCGACATCCTCGCGAGGATCGATCAGTGCATCGTCAACGGAACCCTCACGCCCGGTGAGGGTGATTCGGTCAGGAGGGCCGTCGACGCCGGCATCATCAGGCACAGGAGGTGATGAGCTCCGGCGCGACCGAACCAGGATCACACGCGGCAGGCGGCTGTCCCCCCGGCAGCCGCCTGCCGCGTGTGATCCTGCTCGTCGGTGCCGATGTCGGGCTCAAGCGTCCACCTGATCTCAACCGACGCGGTGGCGTCCGTCCGCCAGGGAGTCGTTCAGGTGGGTCAGAAACTCGACAGTGGCGTCCAGTTCCCGTGTCCGCTCCCCGACCAGTGGGCGGAGAGCCGCACTCCAGGCAGCGTGCAGCGTCGCGAGTTCCTCGGCCGCTTGTTGAGTGGGCCACAGGTGCGCCTCGCGCCGGTTCTCGGTGGCCGACATCCGCTCGACCAGGCCCTCCCCCTCCAGGACGCGCAGTGCGGCGCTGAGGTTGCTGCGCTGGATGCCCACCGCGTCTGCCACCTCGCTGGGTGTGTCCCCTGGGTGTTGCTCCACCCGGCGCAGCACCTTCACCTGCTGCGGTGTGAGTGGGACGACCCCGGTCATCAGCCCTCGCAACTCTCGCGCGATCGACGTGATCAGATCGGCCAGCTGCGCGTATTCGTCCGGCGCCGACAGCGGTGTCTGAGGCATGTGACCATGGTACGGTTCTCGATAGTTATTGCGCAATAATTACTGTGTAATCATCATCTTCGGGAACCCAAGGAGTTACATGACCACGCCGACGCGTGCTGGACGAAGCGTGCCCGTCCCCCTGCTGCTCACCATCGCGCTCCTCAGTGCTGTGTCTCCCCTGTCGACCGATCTGTACCTCGCGGCGTTCCCCACGATTCTGGCGGAGCTCCACACCACCGCGACCGGCGTTCAGCTGACCCTCACCGCCTTCCTCGTGGGTGTCGCCTTGGGTCAGCTCGTCTTCGGCCCGTTGTCCGACAGACTGGGCCGGGTTCGTCCCCTGCTCGTCGGGTCCGTCGTCTGTGTCGCGGCGAGCGCGCTGACCGCGGTGGCGCCGACGATCGGTGTGCTGACCGCGGCGCGCTTCGTCCAGGGCCTCACAGGCGCCGCCGGCATGGTCATCGGTCGCGCCATCATTTCCGACGTCGCCGCCGGCAAGGCGGCGGCGAGGGCGTTCAGCCTCATGATGATCGTCGGCGGCGTCGCCCCGGTCGTCGCTCCCCTGCTCGGTGGCTTCCTGGTGGGCTGGATCGGCTGGCGCGGCATCTTCTGGGTCGTCACCGGCCTCGTCGTGGCGATGCTGGTCGCCAGTCTGATGGTCATCAGGGAGACTCATCGTCCCGAGAAGGCGACGGCGGGCGGACGCGCGGACCTGCGTGTGCTCGCCTCGCGCGGATACCTCGGCCACGTCGTGACGATGGCCGCCGGGTTCGCCGCGCTCATGGCATACATCTCTGCCTCGCCGTTCGTCTACCAGCAGATGATGGGCTTCGGCCCGGTACCTTACGGTGTCCTGTTCGGTCTCAATGCGGTGGGGATCAGCACGTGCAGCGCGGTCGCCGCCAGACTGACCGCCACACACCGCGTCCGCGCCGTGCTCGGCGCGGGCCTGATCGGAGTGAGCGCCGGCGTGGCCGCCCTGCTGATCCTGGTGCTCAGCGGGGCGCCCGCGCGCTGGTACACGGTGGCGATCTTCGTGGCGGTGTCGAGCCTCGGCTTCGTCTTCGGGAACTCGACGGCACTAGCTCTGGCGCAGGCACGCGGAGTGGCAGGCACCGCGTCCGCGCTGATGGGAGCGCTGCAGTTCGCGCTGGGCGCCGTCGTGGCTCCGCTGGTCGGTATCGCCGGTGAGAGCACCGCACTGCCCCTGGCCGTGGTCATGGCATGCGCGATGGCCGTGTCCGCGACGGGCTTCGCCGTCGCCGGCCGACGAAGCGAAATGGTCATCACCGCATGACGGCACCAGGACCGGCGCCCCATGATGGACGAGGACGAAAGGGAGCACAACATGGCTGATCTCAACGGCACGACGGTGGTGGTCGTCGGTGGCAGCTCCGGCATCGGGCTGCGGGTGGCCGAACTCGCGGCCGAACGGGGAGCCCTGATCATCCTGGGTGGACGGGATCCGGTCAGACTGACGAGCGCGGCGAACGCGGTGGAATCCGCGGGGGCGGATGTGACCACCCTGACGGTGGACGCGCACGACCCCGCGTCCCTGGGTGACTTCTTCGAGCGGATCGAGGGCTTCGATCATCTCGTCTCGACGATAGGAGCACCGATGGGCGGCGGATTCCTGTCGGCACCGCTGTCGGAGATCCGCCGGACCGTCGAGTCGAAGTTCTTCGCAAACCTGAACATCGCACGCCTGGCCGCCGGGAAGCTCCGTGACGGGGGCTCCCTGACCTTCACATCGGGTACCGGCGGGCGCGCACAGGACGCCGCAGGCAGCTACGTCGGCAATCTCGCGGTCCATGCGATGATCGAAGGACTCGCCGTCGAGCTGGCCCCCGCAGCCCGCGTCAACGCGGTGGCGCCGACCTGGACGGACACGCCGCTGTGGGCGGACCTGCCGGCCGAGGAGCGCGCGGCGACCAAGGCGAGTTTCGCCGAGACCATTCCGCTGGGACGCACGGCGACGATCGACGAACTCGCCTCCGCCTACCTCTTCCTGATGGAGAACGAGTTCGTCACCGGTCAGCAGCTGGCCGTCGACGGAGGGATCATGCTGGGCGCCTGACGCCGGCGGTGCCACCGCACGAGACGAATTCGTCCCACCCGAGGCCCTCGTGGGTGAGGTGCCTCAGCCCGTTCCCCCTCGGCGTCGGAACGGGCTGGCGCCGCCGGCGACACAGCCACCGTCGCAGAGGATGTCGGTACCCGTGAGATAGCCCATGCGTTCGTCGGCCGCAGCCGCGTAGAGGTGAGCTATCTCCTCGGGCCTGCCGAGCCTCTTGATCGCACTGTTGCGCACGTAGGTCATCGACTCCTCGCTCTCGAGGTCGCCCATGGGTGTGTCGAAGCTGCCCGGGGTGACCGACACCACGCGCACTCCCCTGGCGCCGAAGCGGGCGGCGTCCGTGCGCGCGAACCAGATCACGAAGTGCTTGCTGATGCCGTAGGCGACCCCTGTTCGAACCGTGCGTGGGAACAGGTGGACGCGGCGCATCATCCCGCGCATGAACCGGCTTCGATCGGTGCGGCTCAGAGGGTAGACGTGGGTCGGCATCACAATCTTCGGCGTCAGATACGCCGACATGGATGAGGTGTCGATGACGCAGCCCCTCGCGTCCATCACCTCGTAGAAGGCATCGTTGACGTTGACGGTGCCCAGAGCGTTGGTCGCCATGATCACACCGGGATCACCCATGTGGGGCGACATGCCGGCGGCATGGATCACAGCCGTCACCTGGCCGCGCTTCGCAGCGGTCCGCGCCAGTTGCCGCATGCTCTCCCGATCCGCGACGTCGCCGGCCAGAGCCTCGGCGTCCACCCCGGTCGCGCGCAACTCGGTGACGACCGTTTCGAGCTTCGCCGGCGTCCGACCGGTGAGGACGATCTGATAGCCGCGCTCCCCCATGGCCCGGGCAGTGGCGCGGCCGAGGCCGCTGCCGCCCCCGGTGATGACACACACGTCGTCCATCAGGCCGCCCGCGTGATGACGCGGCCTTCGCGTTCGAGCCAGTCGATGGTGTCCGCGAGCGTGTCGCCGAAGGGACGGGTCTGGAATCCCAGTTCCCTGCGGGCCTTCGAGGAATCGAACAGGTTGTTCCGGGTCAAGTTGTACACGGCGAAGCTCGTCATGCGCAGGTTCTTGCCGAGGACCCTTCCGATCAGGTCGGACACGTGCCCGAGCACCTTACCGGCGCCCGCGGGGAGGATCGTGGTGACCTGCGGGGTTCCCGTCAGGTCGCTGAGCACGCGGAACATCTCCTCCATGCTCACGCACTCGTTGCCGAGGATGTACCCCTCGCCCGTGCGTCCTCTTTCGACAGCAGCGACGGTGGCGTCAGCGAGATCACGGACGTCGACGGCGTTGAAGCTGCCTTCGATACCGGCCTTCATCTTGCCGTCGCAATAGTCGATGATGAAGCTCGTGACCGGCCCGAAGGCGTAGTCGTCCGGTCCGGCGATGCCTGTCGGGTAGACCAGGGTGGCGTCCAGTCCCTGGTTGCGGACGGCGTCGAGGACGAGTTGGGACGCGGTGGCCTTCGTCCACCCGTAGTACCCGACGACAGCGTCCGGATCGAACCGATCCGGTTCGGTGATCGGGACACCGAAGGGTGTCTCGAGGATCCCGCCGGTCGAGCCGACATAGACCAGCTTGCGAACATTGTGGGTCAGACAAGCGTCGATGATGTTCTGGGTGCCCGTGACGTTGACGTCGTGGACCTTCTGGCTGAAGCCGCCGTCGACCGTCACGATCGCGGCGGTGTGGATGACGACCAGTTCACGTCCGCTCTCGGCCGCGAAGAAGCGCTGCAGGCTCACGGTATCGGTGACGTCGCCGGTGTGCAGGCTGACCTGGTCGGGGACCCGATCGGCTGCCGGATCACCTGGGAGTACGAGGCCGCGCACGTCCTGGCCGTCGGCCAGGAGCCGTGCGGCGACGGAGCTGCCGAGATTGCCGGCAACGCCGGTCACCAGGTAGAGGGGCGGCTGCTGATCCTGCTCAGGCATGAAGAGGTCCTTTCGGAGATGTGCTGTGACGACGCTCCGATCCTCTCCACCACGAGCGGTTCACGAGTCGTCCGCCCGGACCGACCTGAGGTACTGCGCCCGCAGTACCCCGTTCGACTCGCATCCTGCAGGACGGTTCCCGGTCGATCCGTCGATGCGATCGGTCGTGTCTCTCCGCTTGTAAGCCCCGTTTATTGAATCAGTGGAATCCCTGATCGGCGGGTGAGGGACGAGAACTGCCGCCGATCGGCTGCAGCGCGGCACGGATGTGCCGGATGAGCAGCCGTGCCGCGTGCGACGGTGGATGGTGGTCGGCGGTGGCGAGGAACAGCGACCACTGCAAGGGGGTGGCCAGCTCCAGCACCTTGACATTCGCGGCATGTCCCTCGGCGACGAAGGCGGGCACCATTGCGACGCCGACGCCCTTGCCGACGAGCACGGGGATCGCCCAGGCGTCCGGCGCCTCGACCACGATGCTGCGGCGCAGTCCCCTGCGACCCAGTTCCTGGTCGAGGAGGTCGCGATTGCCGAATCCGGCCGGCGAGTCGACGAACGGGCAGTCCATGAGATCTGCCAGGTCCACGCGGTCACGGCCGGCCAGTTCGTGGCCGGCAGGCACGAGCCCCACGAACGGGGCGTCGCCGAGGCGCGTGAGGGACAGATCACCGGGCAGCGGCCCCGCCGGGGACATCAATGCGAAATCGACCTCCCCCTCGTCCAGTTGCCCGGCGAGTTTCGCGGTACCGGCGATGTGCAGGTGCACCGCCACGTGTGGGTGATCGGCGCGGAACGCGGCCACCGCCCGCGGAAGATCGACCAGCCCGAGGACCGGCAGAACACCGGCCACCACCGTGCCTCGCACGCCGCGCCGGACCTCGTCGACGGCTTCCGCGGCGGCCTGGACGTCGGCGAGCACCCGTTGCGCATGCGGCAGCAGTGCGGTGCCCGCATCGCTGAGCACCACGCCTCGCGCGGTCCGCTCGAACAGGGGGACACCGAGTTCGCGCTCCAGCGCGCGGATCGCGGTCGAGACGCCCGACTGCACGACGTGGAGGGTCTCCGACGCGGAGGAGAAACTGCCGTCTCTGGCGACCGCGAGGAAGTATTCGAGCTGTCGAAGCTGCATGTGCCTTGTCCTCGCCTTGACGAAACCCGGTCAGTGGGCGGTCTGGCCGCCGTCGATCGGGTAGACAGCCCCGTTGACGAAGGACGCCAGGTCGGAGGCGAGGAACAGAACGACTCCCGCGATCTCCTCCGGTTCCGACACCCTGCCCTGCGGGGAGTACGACAGCACTGTCTCACGCATCGCCGGATCAGCGAGCCACCCGTCGATCATCGGGGTACGGACCAGACCCGGTGCGATCGCGTTGACGCGGATTCCCTGCTGTGCGTAGTCGAGCGCGGCGGCCTTGGTGAGCCCGATCACGCCGTGTTTGGCAGCGGCGTAGGGCGCCATGCCTGGATCGGCGATCAGACCTGCCACTGACGAGGTGTTGATGATCGAGCCTCCGCCGTGGGCGAGCATCGCCGGGATCTCGTGCTTCATCGACAGGAACACGCCTGTGAGGTCGACTGCGATGGTGCGGTTCCAGGCTTCGATCGACTGTTCCACCAGGGCGCCGGTCGGCGGCAGGGAGCCGGCGTTGTTGAACGCGACGTCGAGCCGGCCGAACTCGTCCAGCGTCACCTGCACGAGTCGCGCGAGGTCCTCTTCGCGAGAGACGTCGATGGGGACGAAGATGCCGTGCCCACCTGAGGCCGTCACCGCCTCGGCCGCCGCGTCCCCGCCGTCGCCGCGACTGGCGATCACGACGTTGGCTCCTGCGCGGCCGAAGGCGATCGCGGTCGCCTTTCCGATACCGGTGGATCCTCCGGTCACCACCACGGTCTTCCCGCTGAAATCCAGTGTCTGCTGCGTCATCGTCGTCATCTCTCAGTCGGTCCACCGGACATAGAGCACCATGGCGCGGGCGTGGCTCTCGGTCCACAACTCGACGCCTTTCATCGGGCCGTCCAGCCAACGAGAGGACAGTTCTTCGGTGGCTCGGCGGACGACTTCCTCGATGACGAACTTGATGCCGGCCTGTTCGCTGTCGCGGTGCTGGGCCAGCAGTTCGGGGGTGTTGATCTGGTCGTGCAACCTCTTGACGGTGGCGTAGACGTCCAGGACGTAGCGCTTGGTCAGTTCGACGTCGCTGCGTCGGGCGACATCGGCGGTGTGGCCCGAGAGGAAGTACTCGAAGTCGTACTCGAGGAACCGGTCGAAGGCACCCATGTAGGAGTAGATGTTCTCGCTCAGGTCGAAGTCGAGCAACGGCACCCAACTGCGAGCCAGTAGGTCGATCGCGACCAGTACCTTCTCGTTCGGCAGGTACAGCACAGTGTCCCCGTCGGCGGAGTGGAAGCCGTCGCGGAACAGGTGGATCTCCCGATTGCCGATGTTCAGGGTGACGGCGGTGTCGAAGACGGTTGTGGGCAGGGGGCGAGCGGGATCGTTCTTCTCCGCGAGGAATCGCGCCGTCCCGGTCTCCGCGATGATCTGGATGCCCTCTGCCAGCAGGTAGGCGCCGCCGATGTGGTCGGTGTGCCCATGGGAGTAGATCATCGTGCGGACGGGTTCGTCGGTGACGTCGGCGATCGCCTCACGCAGATGATCGATCAGGGGCAAGGGGGCGTCGAGCAGGACCACGCCCTCGCCCGTGGTGAGGAACAGGGTCTGATAGTTCCCGTTGGAGACCATGAAGACTCCCGGGCTCAGTTCGCGGGTGAGGAAGCCCGCGGACAGATCGGTCACAGAGTCGGGCTGGACGTGGATTCGGGGTGATGTGGGCACAGCGGTGCCACCTTTCTGGCGCAGTGGCCGTAAGAAACGGAGAGGACGGGGAGTGGAAGGAACCGAAAAGAGGAGATCAGGGAATGAGGACGGGTTTGGCAGGACCCTCGCCGTGCCAAGCCTTGTCGAAGTCGTCGAACCCGATCGGGTCGGCTGCGACTTCGAGCTCTCCTGTGGCAGCGAGCCCGGCCAGCTGTGCGAAGGCCGAGAGCCTTTCCTCGGTGCTGGCAAGGAAGTTCGAGTGTCCCACCAGGATGGCGCCCTTGTTGCGGAACGCCGGGGCGTTGATCGTCGCGGTGGGACCGGCGGAGTTCCCGACCTGGACGACCCGTGCGTCCCGGGCGAGGTGCGTGGCGGCGACGGCCAGTGGGGTGCCCCACAGCAGGTCGACGATGACGTCGAAGCCGTTCGGTGCGACCGTGCCGAGCACCGTGTCGAATGCTGCGGGATCGGCCACTGATGCGGGTGTGCCGCCGAGCCGCTCCACTCGGTCCAGGCCCTCCGCGGATCGCGCCGTACCCACGACGATGCCCGCACCCAGTGCACGGGCCGCTTGCACGGCAATGGTGCCGACCGCCCCGGTAGCACCCAGGACGAGAACCGATTCGCCCGCCGCCAGGTGACCGGACCGGGTGAGCGCCAGCCACGCCGCCACGCCGGGGACGCCCAGGGCTGCGGCGCGGACCTCGTCCAGGCCGTCGGGCACCGGTGTGGTCTCGGCGCCGGCCAGGGGGACGAACTCGGCGAACGACCCATAGGGCGCCGGGGGCGCGAAGAAGTACCTGAGCTCGCCGTCTGGTGTACGGGCGACGCCTTCCAGCCCGGCGACGGCGGGGGGCACGAGCCGGCGGAACGCCATCGTGCCCGCGGCGATGACGCGGTCGACCGGGTTCAGCGGCGCAGCGACGACGCGCGCCACCGAATCGGAGGCCGGCGGTTCGGGAAAGTCGGCGACACCGGCATCGGCGCCGACGCTGCTCACGACTACTGCTCGCATCGGAAAGCTCCTCACTTCACAATCTGTCGCACGATCTCGGCGACATCAGCAGTCTGCGTCGCCGGAGTGCTGCCAACAAGAATCGAAAAGTGATGGCCGCTATCACCGATGGTGAGGTTCGCCGGCCTGGTCCGGCCTGGGACGCAACGTCGGCTCGCGCTCCGGGACCGCCGAAGGCGCCTCAGGCGACGGGCACCACAGGCTGGTCGAAGGACGCTGCCGCGCCACCCTGGAGCCCGTTGAGCGCCCTGGCGTTCGCCTCGTGCGGGATACCGAGCGGGATGGCACTGACCTGGGTGAGCCGGTCGTACTGCTCCTCGGTGAGATCGAGTTCGAGCGCTCCCAGGTAGTCGTCGAGCTGGGCGAGGCTACGGGGACCGATGATCGGAATCAGCGAAGTGGCCGATCGTCGCGAACGCTCGTTCACCCAGGCGGTCGCGACCTGCGCCGGGGTGCGTCCGACCTCGCTCGCGATCGCGAGCACCGTGTCGAGCGTCGCAGTCACCTGGTCTGTGGATTCGGAGTGGACGAGCCTTCCCCAGTCCGCCAGCCTCCCCTGTCGGCTGCTCCGATACTTCCCGGTGAGCAGTCCCCCGCCGAGTGGCGACCACAAGGTGGTACCGAGGCCGAGCGCCTCGGCCATGGGAAGCAGTTCGCGGTCCGCGGAGCGCTCGACCAGACTGTACTCGACCTGGATGCCGGCCACCGGTGCCCAGCCGCCGAGGTCGGCCAGCGTGGCGGCGCGAGACACCCGCCACGCGGGGAAGTTCGAGAATGCCGCGTACAGGATCTTGCCCTGGCTCACGAGGTCGTCGAGTCCGCGCAGCAGTTCCTCGGCCGGTGTCAGGGCGTCCGGGTAATGCACCCACAGCAGATCGATGTAGTCGGTGCCGAGCCGCCGCAGGCTGGCCTCGACGGAGGTCCGCAGGTTCTTGCGCGCGTTGCCGGTGCGCGACACTCCCCCGGCGGGGTCGGCACCGACAGTGAACTTGGTTGCCACGACGAGGTCGTCACGGGCGGGGCCGACGAACTCGCCGACCAGCTGCTCGGACTGGCCCGCCTGATAGGTGTCGGCGGTGTCGATGAAGTTCCCTCCCGCCTCCACGAACCGATCGAAGATCCGCCGGGCCTCGTCGTGGTCGGCCCCGGTGCCCCACGCCGTCCCGAAGTTTCCTGTGCCCAGCGCGTACTGCGAGACGCGCAGGCCGGTCCGGCGGCCGAAGGTGGTGTAACGCATGGGAACGCTCCTGGCTCGTAGCGATCGAAGGACTTCGAGAGCAACGCTAGAGCTCTAGCTTTGTTTAAACAACCCAGATAGCATGCGCGTATGACTCTTGCCTCCGAGACCACTGACACTCTCCTCGATGGCGCCGATCCATCGCCGCTGTTCACCCCGTTCCGCTTGTCAGGAGTGGAACTGTCCAACCGGTTCGTGATGGCCCCGATGACCCGGCGGTTCTCCCCGGGTGGCGTGCCCGGCCCGGATGTCGCTGCCTACTACGGCCGCAGGGCTGCGCACCTGGGACTGATCGTCACCGAGGGCACCTACATCGATCATCCGTCCGCCGGGACGAGCGGTCGCGTGCCACGGATCTACGGCGAGGACGCCCTGACGGGGTGGCGCCGCGTGGTCGAGGCGGTGCACGCCAACGGCGGGAAGATCTTCCCCCAGCTGTGGCATGTGGGTCTTGCCCGCCAGGAAGGTGCCGAGCCTCGTCCCGACGCTCCGGTGCTGAGCCCGTCGGGGGTGGCACCGGACGGCACGCCCGTGGGAAGGGCCGCCACCGAGGCGGATATCGCGGAGATCGTGGCGTCGTTCGCCCGCGCCGCTGCCGACGCCCAGCGGACCGGCTTCGACGGCGTGGAGCTTCATGGGGCGCACGGCTATCTGCTCGACCAGTTCCTGTGGGCGGTGACCAACCACCGCACGGACGGGTATGGGGGCAGCCTGGCGGCCCGTGCCCGCCTGAGCGTCGAGGTGGTGTCGGCGGTGCGGGCGGCGGTCGGGCCCGATTTCCCGATCATGTTCCGGTTCTCGCAGTGGAAGAGCAGCGATTTCGACGCCCGGATCGCCGAGTCTCCCGCCGAACTCGAGGCGCTGCTGACGTTGCTGGTGGAGGCGGGAGCGAACGGGTTCCACGTGTCCACCCGCCGCTACTGGCTTCCTGCCTTCGACGGCGACCCGCGCACTCTTGCGGGCTGGACGAAGCGGATCACCGGCCTGCCGACGATCGCACTGGGCTCGGTCGGGGTCAAGGCGCCTTTCCTGGGCGACCAAGCCGCCGAGTCGCCGCTCAGCCTGGCCCCGCTGCTGGAGTTGTTCGACAGGGGCGAGTTCGACCTGGTCGGGCTCGGACGGGCTGAGCTGTCCGAACCAGAATGGCCGACCAAGATTCGTGAGGGACGGCTGAGCGAGATCAGGGGCTACGCCAAAGTGCATGAGACAGAACTCTTCTGACATGTCCCTCCGGGTTGACGAAGGAAAGCTGGACTAGGAGCCGATCATGCCGGTTCGATCGAAGATGCTGGCCAACGCACTGGACAGCACGTGCGCCATCAAGCGCTCACTCGGGGTCCTCACTGACACGTGGACCTTCCTGGTACTTCGGGAGGCATTTCTCGGGCGGCGGACCTTCGCGGAATTCCACGACGAGTTGGGGATCGCGACCGACGTCCTCAGCGCCCGGTTGGCCGGCCTGGTCGAGCACGGGGTACTGAAGAAGGTGCCGTACCAGGAGCCGGGTCGGCGGACCCGCCACGCGTACGAGCTCACACCGGCCGGTGAGGATCTGAAGGTCGTGATGGTCGCGCTGCAGCAGTGGGGCGAGTGTCACGTGCCGACTGCGGGGGGTCTCGGCGTAGTACCGCTCGTGCGAGATTCCGGGAAGCGCGTCCGGGTGTCGCTCGTCGACGAGGACGGGGTGCCCGTGGAGCCGACGGCTGCACAGTTCGTCCGACTGGCCTCGCCCGAATCCCCGGCCGTGGTCGACGAAGTGAGAGGCGACGTCGGTTGAGCGACTGTCCCCGGTGCACCACGGGCCATCCGGTCAGCGGCGCAGCAGGACGACGAGCTGAGCCGAGATGTCCTGCACGATGTCGTCGACCTCGGGCGCCGTGCCGGGGTGCGCGGCCATGCTGAGGAACATCACCGCGGAGACGATGTGGGCGAGTGTCATGGCCTGGCCCGCGTGCAGTCGCGTGTCCCGCCCGAGAACGGCGGCGACGGCCTGCTCGGTCTGGGCGACGATGGCGATGGCGTCGCGATGGTGGGGCTCTCCGAGGTCGCCGAAGACCATCTCCCGCAGATAGGTACGCCCGTTCTCGACCTGTTTGCGGTTGCACTCCACAACTGGGCGGATGATCGCCAGCACCGCCTCGAGCGGGTCGGCGATGAGCTCGGCGGCCGCGCGGCCCTGTTCCAGCGCTTCGGCATAGGCGGCGTTCTGTACGAGCAGGAGGAGCTCTCCTTTGGACTTGACGTACAGGAACAGGGTGCCGGTTCCGATGTCCGCCTTGTCGGCGATCTGCTGGGTGGTGACATCGTCGACGCCGTGCTCGGCGAAGAGTTCACGGGCAGCGGCTGTGATGCGGTCGAGCTTGGCCTGCTTGTTCCGCTCGCGTCGCCCGGCCGGTTGGTGGGCGAGTGGCATGTGAGCATCCTCCGGGAATTAATACTGATTGTGGTCAGTTATGATCATAGTCGCCAAAGGAAGGTGCGGATCCTTCGGCACCCAATCTTCGCACGGCCCGGCGGAACCGGAGGGCATTGCGATTGTGGTGCGGGGACCGCGGCAGTTCGTCGGCGATCCCGATCGTCCAGAGAACAGGAACACTCAGAACATGCCCTCGCTCAGCGGAGCCGTCGTCCTCGTCACCGGTGCGAACGGTGGCATCGGCACACAGTTCGTCCACCAGGTCCTGGCGCGCGGCGCCGACAAGGTCTATGCCAGCGCGCGCAGGCCGCGTGACTGGAAGGACGAACGCATCGTCCCACTCCCCCTCGACGTCACCGACGCGACCTCCATCCGATCCGCGGCCGCGGCCGCCTCCGACGTGACGGTGCTGGTGAACAACGCCGGGGCGTCGGTCTCCAGCGCCGGCATCCTGACGCAGACCGACGAAGAGATCCGGGCGAACATGGAGACCAACTTCTTCGGGCCGGTCTTCCTCGCCCGCGAGTTCGCACCCATTCTGTCGGCGAGGCCCGGATCGGTCATCGTCGACATCCACTCGGTGTTGAGCTGGCTCGCGGTCAGCGGGATCTACAGCGCGTCCAAAGCCGCGTTGTGGTCGGCCACCAACGCCCTGCGTCTGGAGCTGGCACCCAGTGGCGTGCATGTGGTGGGCGTTCATGTCGGCTATGTCGACACCCCAATGGCCGCCGGGGCTCCCGGCCCCAAGATTCAGCCTGCCGATCTGGTCGCAGCCGTCCTGGACGCCGTCGAGGCCGGTGAGTACGAAGTGCTCGCCGACGAGGGGTCGGTGAAGGTCAAGGCCGGTCTCAGCGCGCCTATCGATGTCCTTTACCCTCAACTGCGCCTTCCCGTGGAGGGCTGAGCGCACGGGAAGGTGTGGCCAAGCGGCCATCCGGAGTGAGAGGGTGATCGGGTGACACGCTTCGAGTTCTCCCAGGTCGATGTGTTTGCGCCCCAGCCACTCGCCGGCAACCCTGTCGCCGTCGTCCAGGATGCCGATGAACTCGACGAGGCGACCATGGCGGGGTTCGCACGCTGGACGAACCTGTCGGAGACCACCTTTCTGCTGTCGCCGACCATCGCCGGCGCCGACTACCGGTTGCGCATCTTCACTCCCGCCGGAGAACTCCCCTTCGCCGGGCATCCCACTCTCGGCAGCGCGCACGCCTGGCTCGAGGCGGGTGGCATCCCGGCAGGTGACACGCTCGTCCAGGAATGCGGCATCGGGTTGGTGGAACTGCGCCGGGACGGCGATGCCCTCGCCTTCCGAGCCCCCGAACTGCTGCGATCCGGCCCCCTGGACGCCGCTACCCGGGATCAGGCGATCGGCGCCCTCGGTATCGACGCGTCACAGGTTCGGCACGCCGCCTGGGCTGACAACGGGCCTGGGTGGGTGGGACTCGTGCTGGACTCGGCCGAGACCGTCCGCGCGATTCGACCCGACTACGACCGGATGGGCGACCTGGCCGTCGGCGTCCTCGGGCGCGACAGCGTCGGGCCCGCCGATGTGGAGGTGCGTGCCTTCGACGCGAGCATCGGCGAGGATCCGGTGACGGGCAGCCTCAACGCGGCCTTCGCCGTGTGGCTGACCCGTGAGGGTCTTCTGCCGCCGTCCTACACGGTGCGCCAAGGCACCGCGCTGCAGCGGGCGGGCGAGGTGGTGATCACCACCGACGCGGAGGGCATCTGGGTCGGTGGGCGCAGCCGGACGCTGATCCGAGGTTCCCTGGCGTTGTGAGACCAGTACGGTCCCGGCGAGGGGGCCGTGGTCAGCGGTCGAGGAACTCGACGGCGAGGGGAACGAACCGCTCGTGGTACTGGAAGATGCCGCCGTGGCCGGAATCGGGATAGATGACGAGTTCCGAGTCCGGGATCTGGTGATGAAGGCTTCGTGACAGCACACTGGGGACCATCCGGTCGTTGTCACCGTTGGCGATGAGTGTCGGCTGACCGATGGCCGTCAGGTCGGCGCTCGGGGCGCGTCCCCAGTTCTTGATCGCCTTCAACTGGGTTCGGAGGGCCGTGACCGTGATGGGAGCATCGCGGTCGCTGGTGCGCTCCTGCAGACGCTTGACGAAGGCCTTCGCCGCGATCCTGCCGGTGGCGTTCCGGTTGAAGAAGAGAAACTCCTTGGGGTCGGACCGGGTCAGGGCGGCGCGCAACGTGTCGAGGTACGTGGTCGTGGCAACCTTGTCGATGTCCTTGCCACCTGCCGGTCCGGTGCCGGTCAGGATGAGCTTGCGGACGAGCTCGGGGTGACGCGCGACCAGCGCCTGCGCGACGAAACCGCCGAGGGAGAACGCGAGGACGTCGATCGTCTCGAAGCCGAGTGCCCGGATGAAGGTGAAGGCGTCGTCCGCCATCGCCTCCACGGTGTCGGGCACCAGGCCGGTCGTCGCACCCACCCCGCGGTTGTCGAAGGTGATGACGCGGTGGTTCTCCGCGATGGGATCGATGACCCTCGGGTCCCAGTTGTCCAGAGTCCCGGCGAGGTGGACGAAGAAGACGACGGGGACGCCTCCGATCGGTCCGAGATCTCGGTAGGCGTAGGTCACCCCACCGGCGGAGATCATCCGAGTTGGCGCATCCTTGTAGGTGGTGACCACAGAGGGCTGGGATCGGTCGCTGACCATGAGCTGTCCTTTCGGAACGTGTACTGCTGGATCGGAGGGATCAGCCGAGGCTGATGACGAGCTTGCCGCGGTGCCCGCCCTTGGTGAGCGCCGCGAGGGCATCCGGGGTGTGGTCGAAGGGATGGACCTCGTCCACGATCGGACGGATCACACCGGCGTCGACGAGGCCGCCCAGCTCGGTGAGTTGCTGACCGCTGGCCCGCATGAAGAGGAACTCGTAGCTGACGCCCAGCCTGCGGGCCTGGCGGCGGACCTTCGCGCTGAGTGCCGTGATCGCGAGTCGCAGCACTGGATTGAGGCCGGTCGCGCGTGCGAACGCGGGATCGGGTGGGCCCGAGATGCCGACGACCTTGCCGCCCGGGCGCAGGACGTGCAGGGACTTCTCCAGGTTCTCTCCGCCGAGGCTGTCGAGTACGAAGTCGTAGCCGTGCAAGATCTTCGAGAAGTCCTCGGAACGATAGTCGATGACGATGTCGGCCCCGAGCGAACGCACCCAGTCGGCAGTCTTGGCCGAGGCCGTCGTCGCGACGTTCGCACCGAGATGTTTGGCGAGCTGGATGGCGGTCGAGCCGACGCCCCCGGCACCGGCGTGGATGAGCACCTTCTGGCCGGGTTGCACGTTGCCGCGTTCGACCAGGGCCTGCCAGGCGGTCAGGGCGACCAACGGGAGCGACGCGGCTTCCTCGAAACTGAGGGACGCGGGCTTGGGCGCGACGTCCGCCTGATCGACCGCGATCCGCTCGGCGAACGTGCCGATCCGGTGGTCGCGTGGCCTCGCATAGACCTCATCCCCCACTGAGAAGCCGGTTACACCAGCCCCGACAGCGGTGACGACGCCTGCGAGATCGTGGCCGAGGACGAGCGGCATCGTGTAGGGCAGGATCTGGCGGAACTCGCCGTCGATGATCTTCGCGTCGAGTTGGTTGATGCTCGCGGCCTTGATGTCCACGAGCAGGTCGTGTTCGCCGAGTGCGGGCTCGGGAACCTCTGCGAGGTGCAGGTCGTCCTTGTAGTGGTCGATGATGAGTGCCTTCATGGCTCGGTTCCTTTGATCGGTTGGTCGTGTGCGGGGCTGCGGGGTCCGGTGCTACGGGTCAGGTGTGACCGTCCTGCGGAGGAAAGCCGTTGCGGTCGTGACGAAGTCGGCATGGTTCTGGAACACGGCGCCGTGACCGGCATGTGGATAGATCTTCAGAGTCGCCTGCGGCAGTCGCCGCTGCAGATCGGCGGCGTTGGTCACCGGGACCATCAGGTCGTCCTCACCATGAACGAGCAGGACCGGCCCCGTGAACGCGTCCCGGTCGGAGGCCGACTGCCCTCCCCAGCGGTGAACGGCTCGAAGCTGCGCCGCGAAGACCGCCGGGATGACGGGCTTCTCCCGGTCGGCGACGCGCTCGGCGAGCCGAGCGAGATACTCCTTGGCGGCATTCCGGCCCGAAGAACTCCGGGTGAAGAACAGCAGGGTCTTTGGATCCGTGAACCTCGCCATTGCACGCAGGGTCGTTCGGACGGTCACCTTTGTCATGGCCGTGAGCCCCGGCCCTCCGGCAGGACCGGTGCTGGCCAGGATGAGACGGTCGACCATCTGCGGGCGCCGGGAGACGATCGCCTGGGCGACCATCCCTCCCATCGACAGGCCCAGGATGTCGATCTGATCTGTGCCGAGGGCTTCGACGAAGGCGATCACGTCGTCGGCCATCGCCTCGATCGAGTCGCGGACCGCCCCGGTGGAGCTGCCGACCCCCTGATAGCCGACGGCGATCACATGGCGGGTCTCGGCGAGACCATCCATGACGCGAGGGTCCCAGTTGTCCAGGTTCGCCCCCAGGTGCACCAGGACGACCAGCGGGATGCCGCCGGGCCGGCCGAGTTCGCGGTACGTGATCGTGGAGTCGCCGACGACCCGCGTGCGCGTCGCGGCGCCTGTGTACCCCCGGTCGTTTCCCGGTGCGGACATGTCTGTCTCCTGACGCTTTTCTCTCGAACTGTTCAAAGTATACTCATAAATGAGCATACTCATAAATATTGGCAGGGAGAACCTCGAACGGCGCGGAACGCTGCCCCCCACGCTCGGTGCCGGTCGAGCGTCGGCCACCACAGAAGGAGAAGCCATGACCAGCCACTACGATGTCGTCGTCCTCGGTGCCGGGCCCGGCGGCTATGTCGCTGCGATCCGGGCGGCACAACTCGGCAGGACGGTCGCCGTCATCGAGAAGCAGTACTGGGGCGGGGTGTGCCTCAATGTCGGTTGCGTTCCCTCCAAGGCACTGTTGCGCAATGCCGAGATCGCGCACCTCGTGACCCGCCAGGCCGCGCAGTTCGGTATCTCGGGCAATCTGACCCTCGATTTCGGCGTGGCTCACGACCGCAGCCGCCAGGTCGCCGGCGGACGGGTCAAGGGCGTCCACTTCCTCATGAAGAAGAACGCGATCACCGAGATCGACGGCTTCGGCAGCTTCCGGGACACTCACACCATCGAAGTGGCGCTCACCGCCGGCGGGACCGAGATCGTCACCTTCGACGACGCGATCATCGCCACCGGGTCCACTGTCCGGCTCCTGCCCGGGGTGCGGCTCAGCGCCAACGTGGTCACCTACGAGGCCCAGATCCTCAACCGCGATCTGCCGGGCTCGATGGTCGTCATCGGCGCCGGCGCCATCGGGATGGAATTCGCTTACGTGCTGGCGAGCTACGGTGTCGACGTCACGATCATCGAGTATCTCGACCGGGTTCTACCCAACGAGGACGAGGAGGTCTCCAAGGAGATCACCCGTCAGTATCGCAAGCTCGGGGTGAGGTTGCTGACCTCGACAAGGGTACGGACCGTGGTGGACGACGGGGCGGCGGTGAACGTCACCTATGTGGGCCCGGACGATGACCTCGGCGACCTGCGGACCGATCGGGTGCTGATGTCCGTCGGGTTCGCTCCGCGGACCGCCGGCTACGGGCTGGACAACACCGGCGTGGTCCTCACCGACCGCGGAGCCATCGCCATCGACGACCGAATGCGCACCAACGTGCCGCACCTGTACGCGATCGGTGACGTGACCGCCAAGCTGCAGCTCGCCCACGTCGCAGAAGCTCAGGGTGTGGTTGCCGCCGAGACGATCGCCGGCGCCGAGACGCTGCCGCTGGGCGACTATCGGATGATGCCCCGCGTCACTTTCACTCAACCGCAGGTCGCCTCCTTCGGACTGACCGAACAGCAGGCCCGCGACGAAGGCCACGACATCACCGTGGCCAGGTTCCCGTTCACCGCCAACGCCAAGGCTCAGGGCATCGGCGAACCGGCCGGTTTCGTCAAGCTCGTTGCCGACTCACGGTACGGTGAGCTCCTCGGTGCCCACATCGTCGGCGCCGATGCCTCCGAACTGCTCCCCGAGGTGACGCTGGCCCAGAAGTGGGACCTGTCGGCCACCGAACTCGCCCGCAACATCCACGCTCATCCCACGCTCGGCGAGGCGCTTCAGGAAGGATTCCACGGGCTCGCCGGCCACATGATCAACCTCTGATCCCGCGGGAACTGCCGGGTGGGTGCACCTAATGCCGCACCCGGGCGCGCGCCGCGACCGCGGCCACCCTCCTAGGATGGCCAACGTGTTGGACTACGTCGTGCGGGAGACACGTCGACGGTTCGCGGTCGCCGACTACGTGCGTGACTTCGTCGATGTGCCGCGTTTCCGGGGGTTCTGCGAGGCCTGTCAGCGCTACGGCGAGAACTGGGCCTGTCCGCCGTTCGACTTCGACCCGCTCGACGTCTGGGCTCGGTATCGCTGGCTCCACCTGACCGCGTTCATCATGGAGTTCACGCCTGCACAGCCACGTTCAGGTCTTGACCACGACCGGTTGGTCGCCGATGTCATGGAGATGTTCCACCAGGAGAAGCGAAGAGCTCATCACCGCCTGATGAAGCTGAGAGCCGCGGTGCCCGATTCGGTCGGCCTGGGTGCCGGCGGGTGCGACGTCTGCCCGGTGTGCACCCGGAAGCAAGGACTCCCCTGCAGGTTGCCCGGCCAGTTGGTGCACTCCATCGAGTCCTTGGGCGGGGACGTCGAGGCGACGATGCGGGTCGCGTTCGAGCATCCCACACAGTGGAGCGATGGCACTGACCTGCCCGACAGCTACGTCCTGGTCATGGGCCTGCTGTGCGACCAGGAGGAACTGCCCGACAGCGCGCCGGTCGACCGTCCGGTACGGGCGTCGGTCAGCTCGTGACGTCGCGCGTGGTGAAGCGCGCCCAGGCCGCCAGGGTGAAGACGGCGACGTAGCCCAGTGCCAGCCACAGGCCCCGTGACACGTTGGTGGTGAGCATCGGCTCGCTCATGAGGTCGGTGAACGAGGTCATCCAATGAGTCAGCAGCCACGGGTGGAGCCAGTCGAGTTGTTCGATGGCCTCGGCGATCCATCCCAGGATGTTGACGACCATGATGGCGACCGTCGCACCGAGGGGCTGCTCGGTGAGGGTGGAGACGAAAAGCCCGAGCGCGGCGAACCCCGCGAGCAACGCCGCGTAGTAGAGGTACATGAGCGCGACCCGCCCCAATGCCGCACCGAAACCCAGCTGGCTGCCCGACAGGGTGATCATCGGGCCCGCGCCCAGCATCACGACGCCCATCAGCGTCCCCACGACGCCGATGATCCCGACCCCGATGAGACAACCGGCGAACAGCGAGAGCAGCTTGACCGCCAACAGCCTCGTCCGCCCGGCCGGCACCGCGAGCAGATAGCGGAGCGTGCCCTGGTGCGCCTCGCCCGCGATGGCGTCGCCGGCGAGCATCGAGACGGCCAGGGGGAGGAAGAAAGGTGCCTCCGCGATGAGTGCACCGATGGGGACGATGAGCCCGTTACCCGCCAGGATGCTGCCGAAGACACCGTCGCCGGCCGAGCGGATGGCGAAAGCCATCATCACCGGCACCGCCGCGAGGACGACCAGACCGGCCTGGTTGCGGCGGCGCCCGAGGACCAGACCCACCTCGGAGGCCAGGAAGCGCACGAAGCCGCGGATCGGGGAGGAGTCAGCCATTGACGTCGAACCCCTCACCGGTCAGCGAGACGAACAGGTCCTCCAGCGTGGGCCGCACGACGTTGAAAGCGCGTACCCTCACGCCGTCGGCCACCAGGTCGCTCACGATCCGTTCGGTGGGCACCTGGCCGGGGACGAAGACCACCGTACCGTCGGGCGCCTTGTCACCCGGCACTGTTCCCAGCAGCCCGAGCCTGTCGAGACAGCGAAGTGCGTCGGCGACGTCAGGAGTGTGGAGTTCCACGTGGGCACGGGCCCGGTCGCGAAGCGTCTCGAGGCTGTCCTGGGTGACCAGGCGTCCCCGACTCATGACACCGACGTGCGAGCACATCTGCTCGATCTCGCTCAGCAGGTGGCTGCTGACCAGGACCGTGGACCCCTCCTCGGCCAAGGACGAGACGATGTGGCGGACCTCGCGCGTGCCCTGTGGGTCGAGGCCGTTGGTGGGTTCGTCGAGCACCAGCAGATCCCGGGGCTGCAGCAGTGCCGCGGCGATGGCCAGTCGCTGTTTCATGCCGAGGGAGTAGGCCCGGTACGACTTGCCCGCGGCATTCGTCAGCCCGACGCGTTCGAGGGCATCCGCGACCCGCCTGTCGCAGGTCGCCGGATCCGCGGTGGCATCGGCGGCGTCGAGGCGCACGAGGTTGGCACGCCCGGACAGATGGGTGTGGAAAGCAGGCCCCTCGATCAGCGCACCGACGCGCGGCAACGCCAGATCGAGGCCCTGCGGAACCGGTCGGCCGAGGATCGCGCTGCTGCCCTCGGTGGGACGCACGAGGCCGAGCAGCATGCGGATCGTCGTCGTCTTGCCCGATCCGTTGGGGCCCAGGAAGCCGTAGACGCTACCCGCGGGCACGTCGAGATCGATGTGGTCGACGGCGACCTGCTTGCCGAACCTCTTGGTGAGACCGGACGACGAGACGGCCGCAGGGCTCACCGAGCCAGGGCCTCGTAGAGCGCCTCGGGTGCGACCGCGCCCCAGGCCATTCGGCCGTCGTCGGTGATGACCAGACTCACCAAGGTGCCGTCGAGGACGACGCCGCTGCCCCACTCCCCCGACACCGCCGGGAGCAGACCGGCCAGGTACCCGGATGCGGCGGCGGCCCCGGATGCGTCCGCCGGGACGACCGTCACCGACGACCAGCCCTCACCGCTCGACTCGACCGACGAGATCTCCTCGTCGGAGGCAGGGATCTGATCCACTGGGGCGCTCGTGCCGCTGGGCAGCGGCTCGGCGGAGCCGGTGTTCTCGATCACCTCGGCGCCCGGGGGCGGGGTGAACTCGAAGGTCGACGCACTGGGGGCGGTGTAGTCGAGCCTGGTGAAAGCGACGTCGATGACGGGTTCGTCGACCTGCGTCGAGTGGACGAGCACGCGCAACGGCATCTGCGTCTCGGCATCGACGGCGATCCGTACATCCTTCACGCGGGTGGACTCGTCCTCGGGCTTGACCACCAGTTCGTAGGCGGCACGACCGGCCACAGTCAGGTTGGCGTCGGTCTGCACGGTGCTGTACTGCTCCAGTTCGGACAGCACCTGGCGGGCCAGTTCCTGTGGGGAGCCCGCCTCGGCGGGAAGCTGCGTCTGGTCGGCTGCGGTCGCTCCGTCCAGTTCGGTCCGGACCGCGGTGCGGCTCTGGCTCGACCAGGCCCACAGCACTGAGCCGTTGCTGATGAGATCGGATTCGGTCTGGTCGCGAATGATGGCGATGCGGTAGGCGCGGCCACCGTCGTACCAGATGCGCCAGGTGTTCGAACCGGACGCCAGGGCGAGCAGCGAGTTCGGATCGGAGAAGTCCAACCCGCCCACGGACGACAGGTCGGGCAGGCCGAGGTCGGTGCGCTGGGAGATCTCCCCCGTGAACGCGACCGGATCGGCCGACAGCACGTCGCTGACCAGCTCTTCGGCTGACCGCGGGGGCAGCGTGGGCTCGGCGGACGCCAGGCTGGTGAGGACGGCCGGGCTGGCGATCACGAGGCCGGCAGCTGCGGCCGGCGCGATCCAACGGGTGCTCGGTTTACGCGCGCGAAGAATCATGTGTTCAGCCTAGGCGGGTACGCGGTCGTCGGCATCCTACCCGGGTAGCAGGGTCGGCCTCCGCCGACGGTAGGGGCGAACCCTGAGCCGTCAACGGGCATCCGGGTCGGGTTGGTGCAGGCCGAAGACGTTTCCTTCGGTGTCGAGGAAGTAGCCCTGCCACGCCATGCCGGGCAGAGCCGCCTTCGGCAGGGCGACCTGCCCGCCGGCAGCGAGGATCCTGGCGGCGTCTGCATCGAAATCGCCCGATCCGATGGTCAGGACGGCACCGTTCACCGGTGCCCCCGGGCCCGCCGTACTGCCCTCCGGCCGGGCGAGCATGCCCCCGTTGATGCCGGGGTCGTCGTCGCTCCCCGTGACGATCCCGAAGTACGGGGTTCCGGCGTAGGCGCTGTAGTCCTCGAACGTCCAGCCGAAGACGTCGGCGTAGAACGCGCGCCCGCGGTCGAGGTCGTCGCAGTGGATCTCGAAATGGATGGGACGAGCCATGATCTCCTCCGGTTCCCGATACGGGTGACGGATTCGGTTGAACCGTCGACTACAGCGTCGCACGGAACGACACGAATGTCAGCGGGCACGTCACGGCGCTAACCTGCAACACATGGCGAAGCAACCGCGCATCACCGTCGTCCAGCTCGATCCCGGCGTCCCACTGGGACGATTCGACCGGTGGCTTCGGGATTCGGGGGTGCGGCTGTCACTGGTCGAGCTGTGGGCCAAGGATGTGCCGCAGCTCGCGTCCGTGGGTGACGGCCTGCTGGTGCTGGGGGGCCGGATGTCGGTGCGCGACGGGAAGACACACCCGTGGATGGATCCGTTGTGTGACCTGCTCGCCGACGCCCACAGCATCGACCTGCCCGTCCTCGGCATCTGTCTGGGGCACCAGCTGCTGGCCGAGACCCTCGGCGGGCACGTGACCGTGGCGGATCCGGTCGGAGGCGAGGAAGGGCCGGTCGAGATCGAGTGGCTGGAGGACGCCGCGGACGACCCGGTCTTCGGGGCGCTCGCTTCCCGCGGCACCACGATCCTGGCGGAGTCGCACCATGACACGGTCACGGTTCTGCCCGCCGGGGCGGTCGAACTCGCGCGGTCGGCCGGCTGTGCGAACCAGGCGTTCCGGTTGGGCAGCGCGCGGGGGGTCCAGTTCCATCCCGAGGCGACCCCGGAACTGGTGGCCTCCTGGTCGGACACCGGCCTGCATGCGCGCGGCGAGATCGCCGAGCGCATGCAGGCCGCGGACGCAACGATCTCCGCGAGCAGCCGCTTGGTGGCCACCGGATTCGTGGAACTCGTCCGGGCGGGTTCCTGAGGCCGGTGGGCGCTCGTCGCGGCTGTCCGCGGAGATCGCGTCGCCTGATTCCGGTAGATCGGTGGGATCAGATCCCGGCCGAGGCCGCCTCGTCCTCCACCAGTGCGGCCAACTCGTCGTCGACGGACACGGCGCTGTAGTCGGTGTCCTTGGTCTCATGGGACAGGATCAGCGAGATCAGCGTGAGGACGCCGGCGGCGGCCAGGTACACGCCCACCAGCCAGGTGCTGCCGCCCGCGCGGGCCCACAGGGCGACCGCGATGATCGGGGCGAGTGCGGCACCCAGGATGCTGGACACGTTGTAAGCGATGGCCGAGCCCGTGTAGCGGACGTTGGTCGGGAACAACTCGGGCAGGATGGCACCCATCGGGCCGAAGGTCATGCCCATCAGGGTGAAGCCGAGCACCAGGAACGCCTGCGTCATCGCGCCGGTGAACATGGCGTCCGGACGCACGGTGAGCCAGATCGGGAAGCTCACGCCGAAGACGATGATCACGGCCGTCACCCAGATCAGCAGCCGGCGTCGTCCGATCGCATCGGCCAACGGGCCCGACAGCAGGGTGAAAAACCCGAAGAAGACCACGCCGAGGATCTGCATGAGCACGAAGTGCGTGTACGAGATTCCCAGGCCGCCGGGGTTGGCGTCCTGCGCCTTGGTGCCGTAGGTGAGCGTGAAGCTGGTCATCAGATAGAACAGCACGTAGGTCGCCAGCATAATGAAGGTGCCCAGCACGACCTCGCGGGTGTGATGACGGAAGGTCGCGCTCAGCGGCAGCTTGCGGATGGCGCCCTTGCGCTCGGCCATGGTGAACGCCTCGGACTCGACCAGCTTCAGCCGCACCCACAGCCCGATGATCACCATCACGGACGAGAACAGGAACGGGATCCGCCAGCCCCAGGTGAGGAACGCCTCGGATTTCAGCAACGGGTCCGTGGGGTGCGGAAGGGTGAAGTTGATCACGAGGAACAGCCCGTTGGCGATGATGAACCCGAGGGGTGCACCGAGCTGCGGGAAGGTCCCGTACCAGGCCCGCTTGCCGGCGGGTGCGTTCTCGGTGGCCACCAGAGCGGCTCCCGACCATTCGCCGCCGATGGCGAAGCCCTGCGTCAGCCGCAGGAGGAGCAGCAGCACCGGAGCGAGGACCCCGACGTTGTTGTAGGTGGGCAGCAGGCCGATCACGAAGGTGGCGACGCCCATCGTGAGCAGGCTGATCACGAGCGTGGTCTTGCGCCCCCGCCGGTCGCCGAGGTGACCGAAGACGATGGCCCCGATCGGCCGGGCCACCATGGCGGCGCCGAAGACAGCGAAGGACGCGAGAAGAGCGGTGGTGTCGTTGCCCACGGGGAAGAAGAGCTGTGGGAAGACGAGCACCGCGGCGGTCGCGTACACGTAGAAGTCGTAGAACTCGATGGTGGTGCCGACGAGGCTCGCCGTGATGACACGCGCCGGGGAGTTGAGCGGCGCCTTGGTCGGGATGGTGGTGGTCATGTGATGGTCTCCTTTGCGTAGACCATTATGTGGGATATTTCGTCCAGAGTGTGAACACACCCTGTTGATGGACAGGTCGTGGGCCGGACCGGCGGCGATCCCGGGTAGCCTCGATCGCGTGAGGCGACGAGGTGAAGGGCGCTCGAGTGCTCGAGAACTCGCCGAGGCGTGGGCCCGGGAGGGACGCAATCCGCACACGATCGAGCTGGCCACCTTGCTGCGACGAGTCACCGCGCAGGTCACCGGTGACGCGGATGCCGTCCTGGCCGCGCGCGGACTCAGCCGCGGGCAGTTCGACGTGCTCGCAGCGTTGCATCGCGCTCGCAAGGACAGTGGGGCGGGGCTCACGCAGGCCGAGCTGGCCGACCAGATGACCCTGTCACCGCCGGGCATGCAGAAGCGCCTGGCAACGCTCTACGAGCTCGGCCTGCTGGAAAGGGACGTCGATCCCGCCGATGCCCGCAGGCTCGTCATCAGGCTGAGTGCCTCCGGCCAGGAACTGCTCGACGGCGTCCTGGACGCGTTCTTCGACGCCGAGGATCGCTCCCTGCGTGGGCTCAACTCCCGTGATCGCTCGCAGCTGATCCGGCTCCTGCGCCGTATGACAGGCGATGACGATCGGACGTGAGGCGACGCAATATCATTAACCTGGTTAATCGTTTCGACCAGTAGTCGTTCGCGCCCGGCTGGTCGTCGTCGTGCGAGGGCGCCATTGCGGGAAGGAACCCTGTCATGGATGATCACCAGGCAACCCCGGCGGCGACCGGACCAGGACCCGCGACCATCGCGGCGGTGGACTCGGGCGCCTTGTTCCGACCTTTCGGGCTCGAGGGTCTCGAACTCTCCAACCGCCTGGTCATGGCGCCGATGACCCGGTGGTTCTCCCCCGGCGGCGTCCCGGGTGACGAGGTCGCGCGCTACTACGCCCGGCGCGCGCCGCACATGGGCCTGCTGATCACCGAGGGGGCCTTCATCTCGCATCCGTCGTCGGGCTCGAACCAGGACATCCCCCACGCCTATGGTTCGGCCGCTCTCGACGGCTGGGGACGCGTCGTCGAGGCCGTGCACGAGGCGGGAGGGCGGATCGCGATGCAGCTGTGGCACGTGGGCCTCGCGCGCAGGCAGGACGGTCCGCTGCACCCGGGCGTCCCGGCACTGTCGCCCTCGGGCGTCGACGGTCTCGGACACACGGTGGGCAGAGCCGCGACCAGGGACGACCTGAGGGCCATCACCGAGTCGTATGCCCAGGCGGCAGCCGACGCCCAGCGGATCGGCTTCGACGGGGTCGAGGTGCATGGTGCCCACGGCTTCCTGCTCGACTCGTTCGTGTGGACGCGGACCAACCGGCGTGAGGACGAATACGGTGGCGTCCTGACCAACCGGGTGCGGTTCCCCGTCGAGGTGGTTTCCGCGATCCGGGACGCCGTCGGGCCGGGATTCCCGATCCTCTATCGCTTCTCCCAGTGGAAGAACGGCGCCTACGACGCACGGATAGCCGACGATCCGGACGAACTGGCCCGCATCCTGAGGCCGCTGGCCGATGCGGGCGTCAGCGCTTTCCACGCGTCCACGAGACGCTTCTGGGCACCCGCGTTCGACGGGTCGCCCCTCACGCTGGCCGGGTGGGCGGCGAAAGTCTCCGGCAGGCCCGCCATCGCGGTCGGCTCGGCCGGGATCGACAGCCCTGGGAGTTCGGGCAACGGCAGTGCCCCCTCCCCGACGAGCGGCGACGGCACGGCACACGTCGCCGAGGCCGCTCGCCGTGTTGCGGCCGGCGAGTTCGACCTGCTCGCGGTCGGGCGCGCGGTGCTCTCGGATCCCGCGTGGGCCGTCAAGGTACGGGCGGGCGATCCGGGCTCGATCCTGCGGTACCGCAAGGAGGACGAGGACACCCTCGACGGGCTTCCCCGGCGTCTCGGCACCGCGCTGGGGCTCTAGGGAAACGCTGATCAATGCGAACAACGCTGGCTGAGCCTGTCGAAGCCCGTTTCCGGACGACGGTTCCACGACCCTTCGACAGGCTCAGGGATCATTGATCAGCATTTCCCTAGGGACCTTGTCGCGCGGTACCTGGCCCGCAGGTCGGCGCGGTCACTGCGCCTGTGCGGGCCGCGCTCCGTAGGTGATGTCGAGGTAGTCGGGGTGACGCTCGATCCACCCCTTGATGAACGGGCACAGCGGCAACGCCTTGTGCGTGCCCTCGGAGCGAAGCTTGTCGAGGGCATACCGGGCGATAGCCGAGCCGACGCCGCGTCCCTCGAAGGCGGGATCGACCTCGGTGTGGGTGAAGACCACCAGTTGATCGGTGAGCTGGTATTCCGCGAAACCTGCCAGTACGCCGTCGATCCTGGCCTCGAACCTGCTGGCTTCGGGCGCGTCGATCACGCTCACCTCGCAGGAGGGGGTCGAGGCGGGGGCCGGCGCCGGGTGCTCCTCCACCACGAGGGCGCCCGAGGGACAGCGTCCGATCACCTCACGCAGGTAGTCGGCGCGCTCGGCGGTGTCGGCGTTGACGGGATCGATCCAGGGTCGCTTCGAGGTGTTGAACACCTCGGGCATGCCCCGGACGCACTCTGCGGCATGCCTGCAGACGTCCCCGTCGAAGGAGACATCGACAAGCGGGCCGTAATACACCTTCCGGGCCATGGCGTTCGTCCTCCCGCTCGTGTCTGAGGGCACCCACCCTACGTCGCCGTTCGTCGTTCCACTCGCACTTCACTTGGAAGGACGCACTAACCTGCCTCGCGGATCGCGCCGCCGGGCACCCGGATGATGCCCGCGGCGTCCGCAGCGGCCCCGTAAGCCCGCGCGAGCGAGGCGATGTTCTCGTGCGCGTTCAGGCCGGACGGGTTGGGCAGCGCCCAGACCCGGGCGCCAGCGAGAGGCTCGGGTTGTTCGCCCGGACGCGCCCGGGGGCGGGCGAATCCCACCCGATAAGCGCCGATGCCCGCAATCGCGACGACGCGGGGACGATAGCGTTCGACGATCCCCCGAAGCCTGACCACACCCTCGCGCACCTCGGCGTCGTCCAGCTCGTCCGCCTTCACCGTGGGGCGGTCGACCAGGTTGGTGAGGCCCACTCCCCTGCCCACCAGGTAGTCGCGGTCGTCCTCAGACAGTCCCTCCGACGGATCGACGGGTCGGTCGACGATCCCGGCTTCGTGCAGTGCCGGCCAGAACCTGTTGCCGGGACGCGCGAAGTGTGCCCCGACCGCCGCCGACCACAGACCGGGGTTGATCCCCACGATCAGCATGGCCATGCCGTCCCCGACGATGTCGGGCACGTTGAGTCGAGTGGGATCGGGGAGACGGTCGAGGACCGCCCTGAGTTCTGCCGGCGTGGGACGTGACACGTCACCCATGCTGGCACGGGACGGCAGCGGCGATCCCGATCTCGTGGTCCGGGGACACGAGACGGGTGGGGCGTGTTGTTGAGGATGCCTCGTAGAGTGTTCGCGTGATCGTTCCAGCCGAAGCCAGCGACTCGGTGCTCGCGGACTATCTGCGGCGCGCCGGTGAGCACGACGAGTTCGGCCGACTGGCGGACGATCCCGGCTTCCGGTCGCCGGTCGATGCGGGCGTCGGTGGCGACGACCTGCGCCGGCGGCAGCGCTCCTTGGGACGCCTGGTCCGCGCCGAGGCGATCACCTACGGCGGGGCCCCCGCCGGGCAGCTGGCGCGTCCGTGGCTGTTGGACCTGCTGCCGCTGGTGATCCCCGGCGAGGAATGGCGTGAGCTGGAGGCAGGCCTGCGTCAGCGGGCCGAGCTGCTGGACGAGGTGCTCTCGGACGTTTACGGGCAGCGGCGTCTCCTGAGCGAGCGGGTGCTGCCCGCCGAACTCGTGCTCGGCCACGGCGGTTTCCTGCCCGTCGTCGACGGCATCCGGATGAACGCCGAACGGCAGCTGGTGATGACCGCCACCGACCTGGTGCGTGGCGCGGACGGTCGGTGGATGGCTCTCGGCGATCGCGCCCAGGCACCGTCCGGGGCCGGCTACGCGATGGCCAACCGGCGGCTCGTGGCCCGCATCCTGGAGCAGGACTACCGCGACGCACCGATACGCAGGTTGCGGGGTTTCTTCGATCACATGCGGCTGGCACTTCAGACCTGCGCGCCCGCGGGCGAGGACAACCCGCGCGTCGTCCTGCTGAGCCCGGGGCCTGCCAGTGAGACCGCCTATGATCAGGCGCTCGTGTCGACGCTTCTCGGCCATCCCGTGGCCCAGTCCGGTGATCTCGAGGTGCTCGGCGGACGCCTGTGGCTGCGCACCACCGGGCGCCGGGAGCCGGTACACGTCCTGCAGAGGCGGGTGGACGCGTCCTGGGCCGACTCGCTCGATCTGCGTCCCGAGTCACGGCTGGGAGTGCCGGGGCTCGTCGAGGCGGCCAGGCAGGGGCGGGTCGGTGTGGCCAACCCCCTGGGATCGGCTGTGCTGGAGAACCCGGGGTTGCTCGCCTACCTCGACCGCATCGCCGTGCACGTGCTGGGTGAACCCCTGCGCCTTGCATCGGTGCCCACCTGGTGGTGCGGCGACCCGGAGCACCTGGCTCATGTCCTGTCGCACCTCGACGAACTCGTCATCAAGCCGGTCGACCGGCGGGCCGGTCGGGGAGGCGTCCGCCCGGTCGACCTCGACGAGCCGGACAGACAGCGACTGGTGGCGCGGATCACCGCGGAGCCCGGACGCTGGGCGGCACAGCAGTCGGTCGAGCCGAGCACGAGCCCGGTCGTCGGCCCCACCGGGTTGGAAGCGCGCCGCACGCTGCTGCGTACGTTTGCCGTATCGGCCGGGTCCACCTACGCGATCCTCCCCGGCGGGCTGGCCCGGGTCGCGCCGGATGAGGAGTCCTGGGTGATCACCAACCGTGACGGAGCGATCAGCAAGGACGTCTGGGTGCTGGAGGCGGCGGACGAGACCGTCCGGCCGCTGGATCTCAGCCCCCGGCGTCGCGGAGAGGGTGAGGTGCCGACGTCCAGGCCGGGCCTCACGCCGAGCGCCGCCGACCAGCTGTACTGGCTGGGGCGGTACTCGGAACGGACCGAGGCCACGGCCCGCATGCTCAAGGTGTCGGACAAGCTCATCGAGGACAACCTGCATCGCCCCGGCACCCCTGGTCATTCCGCGATGCGCGCGATGCTGGAGTCGCTCACCGCCGTGACCTCCGTCCGCCCCGGATTCACCGGGGAGGGAGCCGTCCAGCGTCTGGCGGACCCGCTGCCCCAGGTCCGTTCGCTGCTGCTGGACGAGTGGGTCCCCGGCACCGTCGCCTACGGTGCGGGCCGCACGACCGCAGCCGCCGCCGATGTGCGCGAGGTCATCAGCGCCGACATCTTCAGCGTCCTCAACGCCCTCGACGCCACCTTGTCGGCGGCTCGAGCGGGGGCGGACGTTCATGTGCAGCACGTGATCGCCGACGTGCTGCGGTCGACGCTGGCGTTGGCCGGGATCGTCGGCGAGAGCCTGGTGCGCGAGCCCACCTGGACGTTCGTCGAGTCCGGACGCCGGATCGAGCGCGCGCAGACCACCGTGCGCATGCTGCGGCACACACTGGCCGGGGTGCGCGCGCCGGTGGCCGAGGCATTGCTGGTCGAGTCGGTGCTCGAGGTCGGTGACAGCCTGATCACGTACGCGCGCAGGATGGCCGCGGGGGTGGGCGCCAGCTCACCGGCCGAGGCGGCTGCCTCGTTGCTGCTCCTCGACCCGGACAATCCGCGGTCGGTGCGCTACCAGATCGATCGTCTGATCGACGCCTTGCGCTTCACCCCTGCTCCCGGCGTCGACTCGCTCGCCGCGCAGGTGCGAGATCTGCTTGTGGATGCCGACATGGACGTCCTCCGGGCAGACGAGCGTGCCCCGCTACGGCGACTGCTCGACGAACTGGACGAGCAGTTGCGCCTGCTGTCCGACCAGATCGAGCAGGAGCACTTCCAGATCCAGCAGCCCGCCGTGTGGTTCGCGGTGCAGGAGAACACCGGGGGCAGGCGATGAACCAGAGCCCTTCGCTCACGCACCGCTACGAGGTGACCCATCGCACCGAGTACTGCTACGACGCCGACGTGACGTCCTCGTTCGCGCGGGCGCGGCTCAGGCCGCGTCCGACCCCTACCCAGCAGGTGCTGCGGCACGAGGTGGTGGTCTCCCCCACCCCGGACATCTCGGATGAGCACGTCGACTTCTTCGGCAACTACAGCCAGTACATCGAGATCCACACCCCGCACCGGATCCTGTCGGTCGGGCAGACCTCCGTGGTGGACGTCGCCTGGCCCGCCGTCGACCTGTCCGCGCTCGACCTCACGGTCGCCGACGCGGCCGACCGTCTGGCGCGCGACCCGTCCCTCGACCCCACGGAACGGGCCACCTATCTGCTCGCCTCCCCGGTGATCGAGCTGACCGACGAGGTGAGGGCCTTCGCGTCAACCATGGTGGACGCGCGGTGCCCGGTCGGCGAGGCCATCGAGTCGGTCTACCACTCCATCCACGAGAGATTCGAGTACAGCCTGGGCGTGACGAGTGTGAAGACGACACTGCCCGAGGTCATCGGCGCCCGGGCGGGTGTCTGCCAGGACTTCGCCCATCTGGCGGTCGCCTGTTTCCGGGCGGTCGGTCTGCCCGCGCGATACGTGAGCGGCTACATCGAGACGTCGGCCCCGGGCGAGCCCGCCGTGCTGACCGGTGCGGACGCGACACACGCCTGGGCCTCCGTGCTCGTTCCCGACATGGGTTGGGTCGATCTGGACCCGACCAACGATCATCTGGCCGACTCGCGCTACATCGTCACCGCCTGGGGCCGCGACTTCCGCGACGTGTCGCCGCTGAAGGGGGTCATCTTCAGCAGCGGGCACGACAGCACCCTGGACGTCGCCGTCGAGGTCAGGCGATTACCCGATTCCGCCGACGCCTGAGCCGGGTTCGCGATCCCGGATCCCTGAGCCTGTCGAAGGGCCCCGAGCGTGGAAGGTCCCTGAGCCTGTTGAAGGGTCCCTGAGCGTGACGAAGGCCGAGGTTCGGCGCCCTACGCGAGCCGCCGGACCCGCACCGTTCCGCTCGTCGTCGCGTCCTCACCCGCGCCGTGGATGCCGGTGAGCAGCGGGATGTCGTCGCGATCGCGGGCGAATCCCACCACCAGATGCCGTTGATCGGGGCTTGCGCCCAATGCGGGGTCCCAGTCGCACCAGCCCTCGTCCCAGTACTGCAGCCATCCGTGCGGTGTCGCCTCGGCGGTGTCACCCACGTCCAGGCCCTCGGGAACCAGGTATCCGGAGACGAAACGACCGGGGATGCCGGCCCACCTCATGGCTTGGATCACACGATCGACCAGGAGCACGGCATCCGGTGCCACGAGGCCGTGATCAACGATGCCTCGGACGAACTCACACGGCGTGGCCGCCGAGTCGCGCCATTCCTGCCACGCGCCGGGGACGGACACCTCCTCGTCTGGGCCCTGGAGGTACTCCGCCTGTGCATCGGTGAGCGTGAGGTCGGCCAGGTCGTCCCAGCCGCTGGTGCCGGGTGGGCAGGCGGCCGGGATGCCGAGATCGAGTTCGGTGGTCGCGGTGATCTGCAGCTCCTTGCGCGCCGAGGAGACGTTGAACGCGGTCACCGCGGTGCCCCAGTAGTCGACGTATTCGTGTCGCCAGGCCGAGGGCTCGATGTCCACCACCGGGGTGATGAGGCTCTGGTTGTCGAGGAAACACGGCGTGAGGCGCAACTCCCCGTGGAACGACAGCATCGGTCGCGTCGTCGTCAGGACCAGCCTGTGGGTCAGTCTCAGTCGCATACCGTCACCTCCTTGTGCCAGGCGACCACGCCCGGGCCTTCGAAATAGCGGTTGAACACCTGGTCGCTGACCTCGGCGCATGCCGTCTGCACCCGTTCCATCCGGTCCTCCAGGCCGATCACCAGCTCCGCCGGATCCATGTACTCCAGCCAACTGCGCACCCGGGCGATGATCCGGGCGGTCGGGTCGAGGCGGAGGTTCACGTTGATCGGGTCGAGTTCGGCCAGCGCGTCCTGCACCGCCTGCATGCCGTGTACGAGCGACCGGGGGAACCTGCGGTCGACGATGAGGAAGCGGGCCGCGTCGACCGCGTCACCGGCACCGGCGTACGTGCGGGTGAACGCGTGGAAGCCGCCGCACGCCCGCAGCGCGACCGTCCAGGCCACGAGCTGGTCGCCGTGATCGGGCACCGTGCTGACCGAGCGGGACGACATGTCGACCCGCTCCAGGTACCGTCCGAGCACGAGGAAATGATAGGCCTCGTCACGGGTCATCAGGCTGTCGGCGATCCCGGCGATCTGGACGCAGCGGGTGCGCATCAGTTGCAGGGCCGCGGTCGGGCGCATGCTGGTGAACGACGGGGCCATGAACTCGTGGTAGGCGGCGTTGATGGCCTCCCACAGCTCCGGCGAGATGACGTCGCGAACCCTGCGCGCCGCCTCGCGGGCCGCGCGCAGCACCGCCCGGGTCGAGGTCGGCGAGTCGGGGTCGTAGCAGAGCCGTTCCAGCATCATCCCCATGTCCACGCGCTCGTGGACGAGGTCCTGCGGGTCCACGCCCATGGCGGCCAGGATCGCGACCGGGGCGACTCGCTCGTCGACGGTGGGATCCTCCGCGAAGCGCTGCAGGTGCACCCCGACGATCCGTGAGGTGTCCTCGGCCCGCTCCAGATAGCGTCCGATCCAGAAGAGAGAATCGGCGATTCGGCTCAGCATCTCAGATCACCTCGCTGAGGGACGCGCCGACGGCGGAGACCTGGATGCCCCGTTCGACCTGGGGCCCCGGAGGAGCGGCCCCGGCATCACTGTCGACGAGCACCCAGGTGTCCTTCGAGCCGCCACCCTGGGACGAGTTGACGATCAGCTGGCCCTCCTTGAGTGCGACCCGGGTGAGGCCGCCTGGCAGCACCTTCACCTGTTCACCGTCGTTGACCGCGAACGGACGCAGATCGACGTGCCTGGGCCGCAGATCGTGACCCACGATGGTGGGCACGGTCGACAGCTGGACGACGGGCTGGGCGATCCACGTGCGGGGATCGGCGAGCACCTGGGCGCGCAACGTGGCCAGTTCCGCCGCGCTCGCCTGGGGGCCGATCACCACGCCCTTGCCTCCCGAGCCGTCCACGGGCTTGATGACCAACTCGTCCAGCCTGTCGAGCACCTCGGCCAGGTCGGCCGGGTTCTCGAGGCGCCAGGTCTGCACGCCAGGCAGGATCGGCTCGGCCGACAGGTAGTAGCGGATGAGGTCGGGCACGTAGGTGCAGACCAGCTTGTCGTCCGCGACCCCGTTACCGACGCTGTTGGCGATCGTCACGTTGCCGGCGCGGGCGACGCTGAGCAGGCCACCCACTCCGAGCAGGGAGTCGGACCGGAAGTGCATGGGATCGAGGAAGTCGTCGTCGATCCGGCGGTAGATGACGTGCACAGTCTGGGAGCCGCGGGTCGTGCGGGCCTTGACCTGACCGCCCTCGCAGTAGAGGTCGCCGGCCTCGACCAGTTCGACGCCCATCATGCGCGCCAGCAGGGCGTGTTCGAAGTAGGCGGAGTTGTAGACGCCGGGGGTCAGCACCACCACGTTCGGCTCGTGGGCCCCCTTGGGGGCCGCCGCGCGCAACGCGTCCAGGAGCATCTGGGGGTAGTCGTGCACCGGACGCAGCTGGTGGAGGCTCATGAGCTCGGGATAGGCGGCGCTCATCGCCCGGCGGTTGGTCATCACGTAGCTGACCCCGCTCGGAATGCGGACGTTGTCCTCCAGCACCCGGAAGGTGCCGTCGGCTCCGCGGACGAGGTCGGTCCCGGACACGTGGATCCGCACCCCGTTGGCGGGCTGGATGCCGTGCGCCACCCGGTGGAAGTGGCGTGAGGTGGTGATCACCTTCCGGGGGATGACACCGTCCTTGAACACCTCCCCCTTGCCGTAGACGTCGGAGAGGAAGGCCTCGAGCGCGGTCACCCGCTGCTGGACGCCGGCCTCGATCGTCTGCCACTCGTGGGCGAGGATGATCCGGGGCACGACGTCGAGCGGGAACGGGTGCTCGACCCCACCGACGTCGAAGGTCACCCCCTGATCGAGGTAGGTGCTCCGCACGTACTCCGCGCGCTCGACGAGCCCGTCGTCGGTCATCGTCTGCATCAGCCGGTAGGCGGCTTGGTAGGCGGGGCGCGGCCGTTGTCCGTCGAACATCTCGTCGTAGACTCCCTCGGGAGCCCGATAGCGACCAACAAGGCTATCCATGGCCGGAGTCTACGAACCAAGTGTTGCTGTCGTGTTGCAATCGTGAGTCTCTGCTAGGGGAATAGCGTCCAGGGTCGCATCGTTGTGAATCACGTAGGCAACTTCCGCAGAGGTGATGTCCCATGCTCGATCCGAGTGCGCTTTTCAATTGGTCGCCGTATGTCGACCCCGCCGACCGCGCGCGGCAGTCCGGCGATCATCCGACCCTTCTGGTGACCATGGGCAGCTTCGCCGACGCCGGGGAGACCCGCAAGCTCGTCGAGGAACGCCTCCTCGACGGGTTCGCCAACCACAGACTCGGCACCTTCGACATCGACCAGTTGTTCGACTACGCGGGCCATCGCCCGCAGATCGTGTTCGACCACGACCACTTCAAGCATTTCGAGGCTCCCGAGATCGCCCTGCACGAGGTCACCGACGGGCACGGGACGCGGTTCTTGCTGCTCAGCGGCCCCGAGCCGGCTCTCCAGTGGGAGCGTATGGCGGCCGCCGTCAACCACCTGGTGGACGTCTTCGACGTGAAGCGGGTGGTGTTCCTGCAGGCCATGCCCGCTCCGGCACCGCACACGCGTCCCGTCTACGTGTCGGGGTTCGCCTCCGACCCGGCATTGCTGGGAGATCGTGGCGGCATGCCCGGCACGTTCCAGATGAGCGCGTCGTTCGGCAGCCTGCTCACGCTCCGGCTGGGCGAGCAGGGTCATGAGGTCGTCGGCCTCGTCGCCCATGTGCCCTACTACCTCGCCGAGGGTGAATACCCCGACGCCGCGATCGCACTGCTCAACCAGGTCGGCTCGGTCTCGGGCCTCGAACTCCCGAGTGGTGGACGTCTGGCGCAGGCTTCGGCGGCCAACCGCGGCCTGGTGGACGCTCAGGTCACCCAGTCCGAGGAGGTCCAGGCAGTGATCGGCCGCCTCGAATCCCAGTACGAGCAGTTCATGTCGCAGCGTGCGCTCGTCTCGAAGGCGAACGTGCCCAGTGCCGACGAGATCGGCGCCGAGGTCGAGGAGTTCCTGAAGGGCCTTGACGACGACGAACCGGACGACGGCGACCAGGAAGCCTGAGCCGAACCGATCCGACCGGCGTCCGGACCCTTGCCCAGCGGTCCGGACGTCGTCTTCTATCCGCTATTGCCTCCGGGCCCGTTCCTCAGCCGATGAGCGCCCAGGCCCGCACTCCCCCGACGATGCCGGCGGAGTTGGGAACGATCACCACGTCGTCGCCCAGCTGGGCGAGGATCGACGGCGAGATACAGCGGGAGTTGCCGCCGCCCAGGTAGACCCGGTCCCACACGAACACCGGGCGCAGCCCGTCGACGACGCGCCGCACCCGCCGGGACCAGATGGCGTTTCCCAGCCTGCGGCGCTCGGGCTCGCCGACGAACTCGTCGTAGGTCGTCATCCGTACCGGGGCACGCGACAGTTCGAGGTGCGGGGCGAGCCTGCCACCGTCGAAATGCGCCGAGCCCAGACCGGTCCCGAAGGTCAGGACGAGTTCCAGCCCGGCGCCGCTGATCACCCCCGAGCCGTGCACCTCGGCGTCGTTGAGCACCAGTGCGGGGATGCCCAGCCGCTGTTGCACCGCTGAGCGCATGTCCAGGCCGTCCCATCGGACGACCAGGGTGGGGTCGACCCGAGTACGCGGCCCCCGCTCGGTGATGTAGTGGGGCGTCGTGATCACCACGCCGTGACGCAGCATCCCCGGCATGCCGACGGTCACCCGGTCTGCCGGGGGCAGTCGGGAGGCGAGATCGGCGATCACCTCGACGAGCCGATCCGGCGGTAGCGGATAGGGGGTGGGGACGCGGATCACCGGCGTGCGCAGGGTGCCGGCCGCGTCCAACACCGACGCCTTGATCCCGGACCCGCCGCAGTCGACGGCAAGGGTGGTCACATCCACGCTGATACTGTACGGCTCGTGTCACCCCATCCCATCGCATCACCCGGGCGCGCCAGACTGGGTGTCTCCCTGAACTTCCTGACCAACGGGCTGATGCTGAACCTGCTGCCTCGCCTTCCCGAGGTGAAGGAGGGGTTCGGGCTCGGCGACGGTGCCTACGGGCTCATGATGGCGGCGAGCGGGGTGGGCGCGATCGCCGCCTTCGCCTTCCCTGCACGCCTCATCGGTCGCTTCGGTGCCCTGCGGGTGGCTCTGGTGGGGACCCTGGCGGGCGCCGGGCTGCTCGTCGTCGCCGGTTTCGCGCCGCATCCGGCGGTGTTCGCCGCGGCTCTGCTCGGCATGGGCTTCGCCGACGCGTGCGCCGACGCGGCACAGAACACCCAGGGCGTCGCCGTCGAGGAGTGGACGGGGCGCACGATCATCAACTCCCTTCATGCCACCTGGAGCGTCGGCGCGGCGACCGCCGGGATCATCGGGTCGGCGGCGGCGGGAATGGGTATCGGGATCGGCGTGCAGACCGTGTGCATGGCGGTGATCGTCGGGACGCTGGCGATCGTCTGCTACCGGCTGGGCACCATCCCCGACCACGTCCGTCATCAGCAGGCCGCCGTCCGCGCCCGGCGGGACGAGCAGGCCCCGACGACCTGGCGACGACTGCTCCCGGTGCTCCCGCTTGCCGTGATCGCCCTGTGCGGGGTCATACCCGAGGACACGGCGAACAACTGGTCGGCGGTGTACCTCGTCCAGGAGTTCGGCGTCGGCTATTCCCTCGCGGGTCTCGCCGTGGTGGTCATGCTGGTCTCCCAGATTCAGGGACGCCTGGCGGGCGACCCGCTCACCGACCGGTTCGGCGCGGAGCGGGTCGCGGCGGCCGGCGGCGTACTCGTGGCGTTGGGTTCGCTGACGATGGCCCTGGCCCCGGCGCCTGCCGCGGTCTACGCCGGTCTGGTGCTCAACGGCCTGGGGTGCGCGAGCCTGATCCCGGGCGCCTACGCGGCCGCTGGACGATTGCCGGGGCTGGCAGCAGGGACGGGCATCACCCTGGTGGGGTTCGCCCTGAGGATCGGTCTGGCATTGGGGTCGCCCGTGGTGGGCGGCATCGCGGAGGTGGCGAGCCTGCGTGCATCGTTCGCCGTCGTCGCGGCCGCGGGTCTCATCGCCGCCGTCCTGAGCGCACACCGATCGCTTCCCGGCCGTAGGGCCGACGCAGGCTGACCGATACCGGCACGGCGCTGTCGGTCACAGCACCTTCGCGAAGAAGTCCCGGGTGCGCTGCTGCGTGGGCTGGTCGATCACCTGGGCGGGGTTCCCCCGCTCGATGATGGCGCCGTCGTCCATGAAGACGACCTGGTCGGCCACCTCGCGGGCGAATCCCACCTCGTGGGTGACGACGATCATCGTCATGCCACTGGCCGCCAGCCCGCGCATCACCTCCAGTACCTCGCCCACGAGTTCGGGGTCGAGTGCCGAGGTCGGCTCGTCGAACAGCATCAGTTCGGGTTCCATGGCCAGCGCCCGGGCGATCGCGACACGCTGCTGCTGCCCTCCGGACAGCTGGGAGGGATAGTGGTCGGCACGGTCGCTCAGACCCACCCGTTCCAGTTGCCGCCTGGCCTCGCTCTCGGCGGCCTGCCTGCTCAGCCCGCGCACCTGCCGTGGAGCCTCCATGACGTTGCGGAGCGCCGTCATGTGCGGGAACAGGTTGAAACGCTGGAAGACCATGCCGATGCGCGAGCGCTGGCGGGCGATCTGCTCGTCCCGCAGCCGGTGGAGCGTCACGTGCCCGTCCTTGACGACCTCGCGCAGGCCCATCAGCTGCCCGTCCACGTACAGCCGCCCGGCGCTGATCTGCTCCATCTCGTTGATGCAGCGCAGCAGGGTCGATTTGCCCGAGCCCGAGGGCCCGAGCAGGACGCACACCTCACCGCGGGCGACCACGAGGTCTATCCCCTTGAGGACGTGCAGGTCGCCGAAGAACTTGTGGACGCCGCGCACATCCACCATAGGCACGGCCTGTTCGCCGTCCGCGGGAATCGGGTCGGTCATGGTGTCACATCCAGGTTGGCGTCCTCGCGTACAGTGCCCGCCTCGAGGATCGCCTGCTGGCGTCTGGAGGCCATCCCCCGGCGTCTCGTCGCGGCCGATCCGCTGCCGTCGAAGCCGCGCCCGTAGTAGGCCTCCAGGTAGTGCTGCCCGACCATGAGCACCGACGTGATGACGAGGTAGTAGATCGCCGCCACCAACAGGAGCGGCACCGGGAGGAAGTTCTTGTTGCCGATCGCGTTCGTCACGAACGTCAGTTCCAGCGTGAACGGCACCGCGAGCACCAGCGAGGTCGTCTTCAGCATCGAGATCGTCTCGTTGCCGGTGGGCGGGACGATGACCCGCATCGCCTGCGGGATGATGATCCGCCGCAGGACGGCGCCGCGCCGCATCCCCAAGGCCGTCGCGGCCTCCCATTGCCCCTTGTCGACCGAGTTGAGGCCGGCTCTGACGATCTCGGACAGGTAGGCGCCCTCGTTCAGGCCCAGGCCGAGCACCGCGGCGACGCCCGCGTTGACGACGTCCTGGGTGGTGAACACGAAGAACTCGGGGCCGAAGGGAATGCCGAGGCTCAGCCTCGGGTACAGCACCGGCAGCAGCCCCCAGAACACGAGTTGGGTGTAGATGGGTGTGCCCCGGAAGATCCAGATGTAGACCCAGGCGACGCCCTTGAGGACGGGATTGGCGCCCATGCGCATGATCGCGGTGCTGACGGCGAGGACGATGCCGATGACCATCGCACCGACCGTCAGCAGCAGCGTCCATCCGAAACCGGAGACGACCCGCGGGTCGAACATGTACTGGCCGACGACGTCCCATCGGTAGTTCGGGTTGGTGAGCAGCCCGTGCACCAGCATCGCCGCCAGGACGACGACCACGCCCGCCCAGACCCACAGGTCGGGTCTGGGAACCGGGCGGGCCCTGATGAGATCGGGCGTGCGCTCGTCCACGACCTAGCTCGCCGGGTTCAGCTCGGCGGTGGTCAGCGCGGCGTCCTCGACGCCCCAGCTGTCGAGGATCGCGGCCCAGGTGCCGTCGTCCATCAGCTGTTGCACGGCCTGCTGCACGGCTTCGGTGAGCTCCTGGTCGTCCTGCGGGACGACGATGCCCTGCGGCGCGGCGTCGCGCACCCCGCCCACCACCTCGATCTGGCCCTCGGTCAGGGCAACGGCGTAGCTGGAGACGGTCGAGTCGGCGTAGAACGCGGCGATCTTGCCGCCGATGAGGTTGGTGGTCACGTCCGACTGGGAGCTGTAGCTCAGGACGTCGATCGCGTCCTGGCCCGCCTGGGTGCACTCGGTGCTCGCGGCGTCGAGTTCGTCGGCCTGCCACGTGCCGGTCTGGACGCCGATCGTCTGACCGCACAGGGCATCGGGGTCGAAGTCCTGCGGGTTGTCCTTCTGCACCGCGAAGGACGAGCCGACCGTGATGTAGGAGATCATGTTGTAGCTCGCCACGCGCTCGGGGGTGACGGTGAACGACGAGATACCGATGTCGTACTTGGTGCCCATGCCGGGCAGCAGGCTGGCGAAGTCGGCGGCACTGACCTCGGTCTCGACGCCGAGCACCCGGCCGAGCGCCTTGCCGAGGTCGACGTCGTAGCCGATGGCCGTCTGCAGGTCGTCGGCACGGAACTCCGCGGGCGCGTAGTCGATGGAGGCACCGATCACCAGCGTGCCCTTGTCCTTGATGTCCTGCGGCAGCAGCGCGGCGATGTCGTCCACCTTCTCCACTCCCGACACGTCGTAGGTGCGGTCGGTGCTGGAGTCCGAACCGGACGACGATCCTGTCGTGGCGTCCCCACCGCTGCTGCAGGCGGTGAGTGCGAGTGCGGCTGCCAGTCCGGCAACCAGAAGTCGGCGCATGTTGAATTCCTCGTTTCATGAACGGCGGTTGAACTTCCGCGACCGAGCGGTGAACGCGAAAAGAATAGTGCAACTTTTGTGACGATGAGATGTCGCCACCGTGCTGGGGACACGCGGCGGGCCGGTTTGCGGGCCGACGGGACGACAGGACTTTGGCTACGCTGACCGTGGAAGCACGCGGGGAAGGCGGGAGTGATCGATGAAGGTTCTGGTTCTGGGCGGGGACGGCTTTTGTGGTTGGCCGGCGTCGTTGCACCTGTCGGCGCGGGGTGACGACGTCGTGATCGTGGACAACTTCTCCCGCCGCCGGATCGACGAGGAACTGGGGGTGCAGTCGCTGACACCCATCCGCTCGATGGTCGAGCGTCGTGCGGCCTGGCGCGAGATCTCCGGGCGCGACGTCCGCGTCGTGGAGCTCGACATCGCCCAGGACTACCCCGGCCTGCTCCAGTTGATCACCGACGAGCGTCCCGACGCGATCGTCCACTACGCCGAGCAGCGTGCCGCGCCGTACTCGATGAAGTCGGGCAAGCACAAGCGGTACACGATCGACAACAACGTCAACGCGACGCACAACGTGCTGTGCGCGATCGTGGAGTCGGGACGCGACGTCCATCTGGTGCATCTGGGCACCATGGGGGTCTACGGCTACGGCACCGCCGGGATGTCGATCCCCGAGGGGTACCTCAACATCCAGGTGCCGACCCCCGAGGCGGTCGTCGAGACCGAGATCCTCTACCCCAGCAATCCAGGGTCGATCTACCACATGACCAAGGTGCTCGACCAGACGATGTTCGCCTACTACGCGAAGAACGACGAACTGCGCATCACCGACCTGCACCAGGGCATCATCTGGGGTACCAACACCGAGCAGACGAAGCTCGACGAGCGTCTGGTCAACCGTTTCGACTACGACGGCGACTACGGCACCGTGCTCAACCGGTTCCTCATGCAGGCCGCGGTCGGCTACCCGCTCACCGTGCACGGCACGGGCGGCCAGACGCGTGCGTTCATCCACATCCAGGACATGGTGCGATGTATCGCGCTGGCCCTCGACAACCCGCCGTCGCGGGGCGATCGAGTGAAGATCTTCAACCAGATGACCGAGACCCACCGCGTCCGAGACCTCGCCGCCATCGTGTCGCGGCTCACCGGCGCCAGGATCGAGACGGTTCCGGATCCGCGCAAGGAGGCGCTGGAGAACGAGCTGATCGTCCACAACGACAAGTTCCTGGCCCTGGGCCTCCACCCGATCACCCTGGACGAGGGCCTGCTCCGGGAGATCAACGAGACGGCTGCGAAGTACGCCGACAGGGCCGACCTCACACACATTCCCGCGACGTCGCTGTGGACGCGGGAGCAACAGGCGGGAATCCCGGCTTCGGTGAAGCTCGACGCCTGATCGCCGCGGCCCGATGCGCATCGCGATGTTCACCGAGGTCTTCCTGCCGAAGATCGACGGTGTGGTCACCCGGGTGCTCCGCACGCTGGACGAGCTGTCGGAGATGGGGCACGAGGTGCTTGTGTTCGCACCCGGGGATCCCCCGCCCTACTACGCGGGCTTCGAGGTCGTCAGGGTGCGCTCCCTGCCGTTCCGCCCGGTGTACCCGGAGGTTCGGGTGGGCCTGCCGACACCGAGGATCGCCGAGAGGATGGTCGACTTCCGGCCCGACGTCGTCCATGCGGTGAACCCGGTCTGGCTGGCGGCCTACGGAGTCTTGTCCGCGGAGCACCGTGACAGGCCGCTGCTGGCGTCCTACCACACCCAGGTCGCCAGCTACACCCGCAAGATGCACCTCGGGTGGCTCGAGGGCACGGCCCAGCGGTGGACGCGTTCGCTCCACAACCGGGCCGAGGTCAATCTGTGCACTTCACCGCAGATGGTGGACGCCGCGATCGCCGCCGGGGTGAAACGCGTCGATCTGTGGCCCAAGGCGGTGGACACGAAGACCTACCGCCCCGACGCGCGGACGGACCGTATGCGCCGGCGGCTCACCGACGACCATCCGGACATGCCGCTGGCGATCTACGTGGGCCGGATGTCGAACGAGAAGGGCATCGACGACCTGCTCGAGCCGGTGCACCGTCTGCGCGGCGTGCGTTTTGCCTTCGTCGGGTCGGGCCCGGCACGCGAGCGACTGCAGCACGCGTTCGCCGGGACGAACACGGTGTTCACCGGATACCTCACCGGGCACGAGTTGGCCGAGGCCTATGCCAGCGCCGACATGTTCGTGTTCCCCTCGACCACCGAGACCCTCGGGTTCGCGGGACTGGAGGCGATGGCCAGCGGCGTCCCCGTGATCGGGGCGCGCGCCGGCGGCATCCCGCACCTGTTCGACGACGGTGTCGAGGGAATCCTGTTCACCCCCCACGACGCGGACGAGATCATGGCGGCGATCTCGCGGCTCGTGGACGACGAGCCTCTGCGCCGGCGTATGGGTGAGGCGGCGAGGATCGCGACCAATAAGTACACATGGCGCGCGTCCACCGAGGCACTCGTAGGCTTCTACGAGTTGGCGATCGACAGGCACGAGGCCTGCAGACGCCGGCGCCCGGGCACTCGAGGGTGAGACGGGCGGCGCTCCGGCGTTGTCACACGCCGGTGTGCCGTTCCGGTTGTCCGTGGGTGTGCAACAAGTTGCCCTGAAACCGGGCTGACATGGGCAGCATGCTAGTTTCTTCATACGCGTCCGAGAGGCGCCAAAATTCTGCAACAGCGAGGTGACAATGACTGACACCGTGACGCCAGAGCAGTCGTCCAACGACCATCTGACGACACTGCGCGCGATGCGCGAGAAGGCCATTCAAGGGGGTGGAACCAAACGCATCGAGGCGCAGCACGCCAAGGGGAAGATGACAGCGCGTGAGCGGCTGTCCATTCTGTTGGACGAGGGCTCCTTCCAGGAGCTCGGTGCTTTGGCCACCCATCAACTGACCGACTTCGGCATGGACGACAAGCGCTTTCCCGGCGACGGCGTCATCACCGGATTCGGCAAGATCAACGGTCGCCGCGTGGCGGTCTACGCGCAGGACTTCACGGTGCTGGGCGGCTCCTTCAGCCAGGTCCAGGCCCAGAAGATCAACAAGATCCAGGATCTGGCTCTGGAAAGCGGTATCCCGATCGTGGGTCTGAACGACTCCGGCGGCGCCCGCGTCCAGGAGGGCGTCCGCAGCCTCGCCGCCTACGGCGAGGTCTTCCAGCGCAACGTGGCCTCCTCGGGCGTCATCCCGCAGATCAGCCTGATTATGGGCCCCTGCGCGGGCGGAGCCGTCTACTCCCCGGCGTTGACCGACTTCACGGTCATGGTCGACACCACGTCGAACATGTTCCTGACCGGGCCGGAGATCGTCGCGTCGGTGACCGGAGAGCAGGTGACGGCCGAGGAGCTCGGCGGTGCTGCCGTGCACGCCGGCCGCAGCGGTGTGGCCCAGTTCGAGGCCCGCAGCGAGGTGGAGGCACTGGAGCTGACCAAGCTGCTCCTGAGCTACCTTCCGTCGAACACCTCCGAGGACGCGCCCACGCTGGTCACCGATGACTCGCCCGACCGCATGGACGACAACCTGAACGAGCTCGTCCCCGACGACGACCGCAAGGCCTACGACATGCGCGACGTCCTCGACGCCGTGTTCGACGCGGACAGCATTCTCGAGGTGCACCAGTCGTTCGCACCGAACGCCATCGTCGCGTTCGCGCGGCTCGACGGCCGTCCGGTCGGCATCGTGGCCAATCAGCCTATGGTGATGTCCGGCGTCCTCGACATCGACTCGTCCGACAAGATCAGCCGCTTCATCCGCATCTGCGACGTCTACTCCATCCCGATCATCACGTTCGTGGACTGCCCGGGATATCTGCCGGGCGTCGAGCAGGAGTACAACGGTGTGATCCGCCACGGCGCGAAGATCATCTACGCCTACTGCCAGTCGACCGTGCCGAAGATCTCGGTGGTCACCCGCAAAGCGATCGGCGGCTCGTACGTGGCGTTGAGCTCCAAGCAGATGGGCGCCGATGTGGCGTTCGCCTGGCCCACCGCCCAGATCGCGGTCATGGGCCCGGAGGGGGCAGCGCGCTTGCTGCATGGCAAGGCGATCAAGGCGTCCGAGGATCCGGCCGCCACCGAGGCGGAGTTCATCGCGGAATACCGGGAGCGTTTCTTCAACCCGTACCGCGCTGCCGATCTCGGACAGATCGACGAGGTCATCGAGCCCCGCGAGACACGACCCCGGTTGGTGCGTGCGCTCGAGGTGCTGCAGACCAAGGTCTCGACCGCTGTGCCCAAGAAGCACGGCCTGTTCCCGGTGTAAGCCATGGAGGACTTTTTCTGGAGTCTTGAGATGACCGTGGTGGGCATGGGAACGGTGTTCCTGATGCTCATCATCCTGATGATCGCCCTGATCCTGGTCGGCAGGATCGACACCCTCCGGAAGACGAAGGTCGCAGAGGTCGAGGAGGCGCCCGCGAGTGTGGCGCCCGCCGCGCCCGTCCCGGCCATCGAGTTCCGCGACCCGAGCGGTTTGACGCGCGACCAGATCGCGGCGATCACGGTCGCCGTCGCCACCCACGCCGAAGTGCGCCGCAAGCAGGGTGCCCCTGTCAATCGCGTCCATGCTCCCGGTTCTCGCCTGTGGGCGAGCCGTTGGGTGTCGATGGGACGCTCTTCCCAGATGCGCAACACCCAGAGGAGATGACCGTGCGTCGATACACAGTCACTGTCAACAACAATCCGTATGAGATCGACGTCGAAGAGGTCAGCGCCTCCCAGTTCCAGGTGCAGATCGACGGCAAGCTCGTCGACGTCGAACTGACGTCGCAGCAGGACGCCGCCGACGCGCTGATCGCCCCGCAGATCGAGGCGTCCCACAGGTCGCTCAGCGATCCCCCGACGGGCGTCGGGGTCGCCGTGGCCACCGCCCCGAAGGTTCCCGCAGCATTGCGGTCGGAGAATCCGCGCACACCGTCGCCGGCCGTTGCGGGAGGAACCGATCTGGCCTACTCCATGAGTGCTCCGATGCCGGGGGTCATCCTGGACGTCAACGTGACCGCCGGGGCCCAGGTCGCCAAGGGCGACGTGGTCATGGTGCTCGAGGCCATGAAGATGAAGAACGAACTGCATGCCAGCCGCACCGGCGTGATCGAGGACGTCCTCGTCGCCTCGGGTGAACAGGTGAAGTATGGCCAGTTGCTGCTGCGGTTCGTGAAGGACTGAGAATGGACCAATCCACTGTCGAGAACCTTCTGCGCGGCGTTCTGAACGTGCAGTGGCAGGGACTCGTGATGATCGCCGTCGGCCTCCTGCTGGTCTGGCTGGCGATCGCCAAGGAGTACGAGCCTCTCCTGCTGCTCCCGATCGGTGCCGGCTGCATCCTGGCCAACCTCCCCGTGTCGATGATGGTCGGGGAACACGGGATGCTCACCGTCTTCTACGACGTCGGCGTCGGTAACGAGCTGTTCCCGTTGCTGATCTTCATCGGCATCGGGGCGATGACCGACTTCGGTCCGCTGCTCGAGAATCCCAAGATGGTGTTGCTCGGGGCGGCGGGACAGTTCGGCATCTTCCTGACGCTGATCCTGGCCATCCTGCTCGGCTTCGATCGCAACGAGGCCGCTTCCATCGGCATCATCGGCGCGATCGACGGACCCACGTCCATCTATGTGTCGGGCAAGCTGGCACCCAACCTGCTGGGCCCGATCACGGTCGCTGCGTACAGCTACATGTCGCTGGTGCCGATCATCATGCCGCCGATCATGCGGCTGCTGACCACCAAGCACGAGCGCACCATCCGCATGCCCTACTCGCAGCGCGAGATCAGCCAGCGCACCCGGATCATCTTCCCGATCGCCGTCACCATTCTGGTCGGGATCCTGGTGCCGTTCGCCCTGCCGTTGATCGGCAGCCTGATGCTCGGCAACCTGATGCGCGAGTCCAAGGTGGTCGAGCGGCTCACCGGAGCGGCCCAGAACGAGATGAACAACGTCGTCACGCTGTTCCTCGGCCTGGCCATCGGCTCCACGATGGTGGGCGAGGACTTCATCCAGCTGCAGACCCTGTTCATCCTGGTGCTGGGGCTCATCGCCTTCTGCCTCGACACCGCGACCGGCGTCCTGTTCGGCAAGCTCATGAATGTCGTGAGCCGGGGCAAGTTCAACCCGCTGATCGGCGCGGCCGGCATCAGCGCGTTCCCGATGGCCGCACGCGTCGTGCAGCGCGAGGTCTCCCGCGAGGACGACGGCAACTTCGTCCTCATGCACGCCATGGGGGCGAACGCGGCCGGGCAGGTAGCCTCCGCGGTTGCCGGCGGTGTGCTGCTGGCCCTCATGGGCACGTACTGACAAGCGAGGTCGCCCACGACACCACCACGATGCCGGGGCCGGTTCCACAAGGGATCCGGCCCCGGCATCGTGTCGTACCGGTGCGGTCCCCGGCTGGTGGCAGGTGACGTGGCTGGTGGGACCCGGGCCGATAGGGTGTCGGTATGCAGCTGGGCATCGACTTCGGAACCACGCGGACCATCGTGGCGCACGCTGATCGTGGCAACTTCCCGGTCGTGGCGTTCATGGACGAGGGCGGCGACGCCCATGAATACGTCCCTTCCCTTGTCGCGCTGACCGACGACGGGTTGGTGAGCGGTTTCGCCGCCCAGCGTGCCCGGGCCGCAGGGGCCCCCGTCCTGCGGTCGTTCAAGCGTGCGCTGGCCTCCCCTGCCGTCAACACCTCCACGCTGGTCCACCTGGGTTCGACCCAGGTGCGCCTGCTCGAGGTGCTCACCGTGTTCCTGCGCGACCTGCTGGTCGCCCTGCACCATTCGTCGACGGTCGGTCCCCTGCTCCACGACGATCCACTCGGCCAGGTCGTGATCGCGGTTCCCGCCCACGCTCACAGCGCCCAGCGGTACCTGACCCTGGAGGCGTACCGCCAAGCGGGCTTCAGCGTCGCCGCGATGATGAACGAGCCCTCGGCGGCGGGGTTCGAGTACACCCACCGGCTGCGCTCCGCCGTCAGCGCCAAACGCACCCGGTTGGTGGTCTACGACCTCGGGGGCGGCACGTTCGACGCCTCGCTGGTGTCGATCCACGACCGCAGCCACGCGGTGCTGGGCTCCATCGGCATCAACCGCCTGGGTGGTGACGACTTCGACGTCGTCCTGGCTGATCTGGCGTGTGAGCTGGCCGGCGTCGGCCCTGACGCGCTGGGCCTGGAACGTTACTTCCAGCTGCTGGCCGACGCGCAGGCGGCGAAGGAGCAACTGTCGCCGCAGTCGAAGCGCATCGTCCTCGATGTCGCCGACACCACGGTCACGATCCCGGTGGCCGACTACTACGAGGCCGTCACTCCGCTCGTCGAGCAGTCGGTGGCGGCCATGGCGCCGCTCGTCGACGGGCTGGACGACGGCGACCCCGACCTCAGCCAGATCGCGGGACTGTACCTGGTCGGTGGTGCGAGTTCGCTTCCCCTCGTGCCCCGCCTGCTGCGCGAGACCTTCGGACGCCGGGTGAACCGCTCACCGTTCCCCGCCGCGTCCACGGCCATCGGCCTGGCCATCGCCGCTGATCCGGGCTCGGGATACACCCTTTCGGATCGCCTGTCCCGCGGCTTCGGCGTGTTTCGCGAGGCCGAGTCCGGCGAGCGGCTGCGATTCGACTCCATCTTCGACCGCGACGCCGTCCTGGGCCATGAGCAGCGGGTCGAGCGGCGCTACCGCGCGGTTCACAACGTGGGCTGGTACCGGTTCGTGGAGTACGCCGAGCTTGCCGATGCTCAGCCGGTCGGCGATATCGTCCCCTTCGACGATGTGTTGTTCCCCTTCCAGACCGACCTGCAGCGTTCGGGGCTCGACCTGAGGACGATCCCGGTCGAACGCGTCGGGGAAGGCGACCTCATCAACGAGTCGTATGTGATCGACCGCAACGGCATCGTCTCGGTGACCATCACCGATCTCGATACTGGATACAGCCTGACGAGGCAGCTCGGCCTCAGCTGACGACCGGGGAATAGCCCCGTGGGCCCGGATGTTAAATAGTTGAATCTTCTACTACCGGGAGCCATCGTGTCCGTTCAGATCGGCGTCTTCAGCGTCAGCGACATCACCACCGACCCCACCACGGGTCTCACCCCCACCGAGCACGAGCGTATCCGCGCCGAAGTCGCGATCGCCCGCAAGGCCGAAGAGATCGGCCTCGACGTCTTCGCGATCGGCGAGCACCACAACCCGCCGTTCTTCAGCTCGTCGCCCACGACCACGCTCGCCTACATCGCTGCCCAGACTTCGCGACTCGTCCTGTCGACGTCGACGACCCTGATCACCACGAGCGACCCGGTGAAGATCGCCGAGGACTTCGCGATGCTGCAGCACCTGTCGGACGGGCGCACCGACCTCATGCTGGGCCGCGGCAACACCGGCCCGGTCTACCCCTGGTTCGGCCAGGACATCCGCAACGGCATCTCCCTGGCCATCGAGAACTACGCGCTGCTGCACCGCCTGTGGCGCGAGACCGACATCGACTGGGACGGTCACTTCCGCAGCCCGCTCGCCGGCTTCACCTCCACCCCGCGTCCGCTCGACGGCGTCGCCCCGTTCGTGTGGCACGGCTCGATCCGCAGCCCAGAGATCGCCGAACAGGCCGCCTACTACGGTGACGGGTTCTTCCACAACAACATCTTCTGGCCGATGGAGCACACCGCGCGGATGGTCGACCTGTACCGACGCCGCTACGAGCACTACGGCCACGGCGCCTACCACCAGGCGATCGTCGGCCTCGGCGGCCAGTTCTTCATGCGACGCAACTCGCAGGACGCATGGCGCGAGTTCCAGCCGTACTTCGACAACGCCCCGGTGTACGGGCACGGGCCGAGCATGGAGGACTTCACCGCGCAGACGCCGCTCACCGTCGGCAGCCCCCAGCAGGTGCTGGAGCGCACCTTGTCGTTCCGGGACGCCGTCGGCGACTACCAGCGCCAGCTGTTCCTCCTCGACCACGCCGGGCTACCGCTCAAGACTGTGCTGGAGCAACTCGACCTGCTGGGTGAGATCCTGCCCGACCTTCGCAAGGGGTACGCCGAGGGCCGCCCGGCCGATGTCCCGGACGCCCCCACGCACGCCTCGCTGGTCGCTGCAGCCGGTGGCGCGCACGACTCGACCGTCCACGCGGCGGCCGACGACGTGACCGGCACCTCCGATCGCGACACCGTCGCCTGACCCGGCATCAGTGACCGTCATCTTCCGACTGGAGGCGAAATCGTGAACATCGTGGTGATCAGCGCGGGGGCCGGGAGCCCCTCGTCCACCCGCAAGCTCGCCGACCGCATGGCCGGCGTGGTCGCCGAGCAACTGCCCGGCGCGTCTGTCGTGACCATCGACGTCCGGGAGCTCGCCGGTGATCTGGTGACCGCGATGACCTCAGGCCTTCGCAGTGAGCCCGTCCGCCAGGCGCTCGACCAGGTGTCGCACGCCGACGGGGTGATCGCCGTCACGCCGGTCTTCAACGCGGCGTACTCGGGGCTGTTCAAGCTGTTCTTCGACGTGCTGGACGAGGGCAGCCTGCGCGGCGTCCCCGTGCTGCTGGGTGCGACCGGCGGCACGGCCCGGCACAGCCTGGCCATCGACCAGTCGATGGTTCCGTTGTTCTACTACCTGCGAGCCGTCCCCTTGCCGTCACCCGTGTTCGCGGCCACCGACGACTGGGCCGATCCGCACTCCCTCGACTCGAGGGTCCGGGAAGCGGTCGGCTTGTTCGTCGCCGCGCTGTCGGGCGGCGCGCAGGCCCCGGCACGCCCGCGCACCACGCAGGACGACGACTTCGATCCCGGAGGCGACTTCGAGGAGATGCTCAAGAAGGTGCACGAGACCGGCACCTGGTGAGGCAGAGGCGGCGGTGAAGCCGAGCAAGGCTCCCGCCCGGCTTCACGCGGGCCGCGTGACCTCGCGCGGGTCCCAGAGTTTCCCGCGGGCCGTACACCGCCCGCGGGAGCACACGGCACTCGCGTGAATGACACGGCACCCGCGGGAACCGGGTGCCGTCCCGTCGCCTGGTTCCGGGGACGATCCGCACAGGGGACGAGCCCGGCCTGTGGCCGGGCTGTGGCCCGGCGGTAGGCTGGGTGAATGGACGAGAACGGCACCGACGACTACTCGAGGTGGCCCGACTTCATCCCGCCCGAATTCGAGCAGTCCCCGGACGAGGCGCCGGGAAAGCCCGACGAGCCGGTGCGGCCCGTCGTCCCGCCCGGAGGCACTGCCTCACAACAGCCGCCCGCGACGGCCGCGCCGGGCCCGTCGTCCCGCCCCTGGCAGCCCGACGCCGGCCAGTCGTTCCGACGCTCCCCCGGGTCGGCACCGTGGCCGCCCAGCGCCGGCGGATACCAACCCCCGCGCGTGATCCCTCCGTCGCATCCGTCGATGCACGGCCGGATGGTGTTCCGCAGGGCAGGCGACAAACCCTCTGTGACCAGCGTCATCATCGGGATCTGCGTGGTCGTGTGGATGCTGCAGAACGTGTCGTACCAGGTGAACGACATGGTCACGCTGATCCCGGCGCTCGGGGCCCAAGAGCCCTGGCGGTTCCTCACCTCAGCCTTCGCCCACGCACCCCGGTCACTGACCCACATCGGTTTCAACATGCTCGCACTGTGGCTGCTGGGCCGAATGCTGGAGCCGCTGCTGGGACACGCGAAGTTCCTCGCCATCTACCTGATCTCGGCACTGGGCAGTGGCGCACTGTTCGTCCTGCTCGCGTTCCCGCCCAGCCAAGGGGCCGGCGGCTACGGAACCAACTGGTACTCCGGCGTGGTGGGGGCTTCCGGCGCGGTTTTCGGGCTGTTCGGCGCCTTGCTGGTCATCACGCTCATCCAGAAGGGTGACGTGAAGCCCATCCTCATCCTCCTGGGGCTCAATGCGGCGATGGCCGTGCTCGTCCCGGGAATCGCCTGGCAAGGCCACCTGGGCGGGTTCCTCGCGGGGCTCGCCGCCACCGGTGTGCTGGCGCTCGACGCCCGGCGCGCCGCCATGCGGAAGCCGTCTCTGGTATGGCCGGGGCTCGCGATCGTCGCCGTGGTCATCGTCCTCGCGGTGGTGGCCAAGTACTCCCTCGTGTGAACCCTGGGGAAACTCTGGGGGAAGCCTTGCCGTCCTGGGCCGACAACGGGCTTCGTGACCGCTAGGGTCCCTGCGGATGGGTCGTCGTGAGGAGGGGGCATGGACCAACGCGAGTTCCGGGAGTACATCGACTGGCTCAGGGCCGGCGGATACACCGTCCTGCACGACATCACCGGGTCCGATCCCGATCTGATCACTCCTGAGGGCAGCGCGATCGACACCTGGCGCGACGATTACCCGTACGACAATCGCCTGGACCGCGAGGCATATGAGGCCGAGAAATACTCCCTGCAGGTCGAGCTCATCAAGTTCCAGGACTGGACGCGCGAGACCGGCACCAGGCACATCGTCGTCTTCGAAGGACGCGATGCGGCGGGCAAGGGTGGGACGATCAAGCGGTTCTCCGAGCACCTGAACCCTCGGTACGCGCGCATCGTGGCCCTGCCCAAGCCGAACAGGCGAGAGCGCGGGCAGTGGTTCCTGCAGCGCTACATCGAGCACTTCCCCACCGCCGGCGAGATCGTCCTGTTCGACCGGTCCTGGTACAACCGGGCGGGGGTCGAGCCCGTCATGGGGTTCTGTAGCCCGGACGACTACCAGCGATTCATGCGGGAGGCGCCGGCGTTGGAGGAGATGCTCATCGAGTCGGGCACTTCGCTGACGAAGTTCTACCTGGCCGTCACCCGCAACGAGCAGCGGACGCGCTTCGCCATCCGCCAGCTCGACCCGGTGCGTCGCTGGAAGCTGTCACCCATGGACGTCGCATCCCTCGGTAAATGGGACGAGTACACAGCCGCCGCCGAGCGCATGTTCGAGCAAACCGACACCGAGCTGGCCCCCTGGACATGGATCAACGCGAACGACAAGAAGCGCGGACGCCTCAACGCCATGCGGGCCTTCCTCGACAAGTTCGACTACACCGACAAGGATCCGTCGGTCGTCTTCGCTCCCGATGAGCTGCTGGTCAAGCGCGGACGCGACACGTTGAGGACGCTGGCACCGTAGCTCCGACTCGATGCCGACAGGGCGCCGGGCCGCAGCGAGCACGCCCCGAATTGCGCGCTCGCTTGCCTGTCGGACTATCGTCGTGCCATGGAACCCACCTGTCTGTGGCACCTCGACGTGGGTGCGCGTTCGGATGTGGGGCCGCGCCGACGCGAGAACCAGGATTCCGGCTTCGTCAGCGACCGGATGCTGTTGATAGCCGACGGCGTCGGAGGCGCACCCGCCGGCGATGTGGCTTCGTCCACGGTCGTGGCCAATTTGGCCGCAGGCCTGTCGCGCATCGAATCCTGCGGCGAGCAGCGGTTGCGCGACCAGGTGTCCGCTGCCAACTCGGTGCTGCACACCACGATGCAGGCCGACCAGGACGTGCAGGGCATGGCCACCACGTTGACGGGGCTCGTGCTGTGCGGCGGGCAGGCGTTCGTCGTCCACCTCGGCGACTCGCGTGCCTACCGGCTGCGCGACGGGCGGTTGGAGCAGGTCACCACCGACGATTCCTGGGTGCAGATGCTCATCGACGAGGGCCTGCTGGCCCCCGAGGACGCGCCCCGGCATCCGATGCGTCACCTGCTCCTGCACTCGTTGTCCGGGAGCCTGGCCGACCCCGGCTACGTGCATGTCTGGCCGGTCGACGTCCGGCTCGGCGACCGGTGGGTGCTGACCACCGACGGGCTGACCGACTACCTACCGGAGGTGGTGCTGGCCACCATCGTCGCATCCACACCCGATCCGCGCGTCGCCGCCGACGCTCTCGTGGACGAGTGCTTTGCCGCCAGCCTCGACAACATCACGGTGCTCGTCGCCGACATCGCCGAGGGCGAGCCGTCGGGTCGCGGCCAGTATCTGGGCGCTGCCGCCGCAGATCCTCTCGCCCCGCCCCGGGCGGGCTGACCTCAGGCCTCGAAGGGCGACGGGTCTCCCCCACCGACGCGCACCACATCGGGAGAGCTGTCGGTCAGGTCGACCACGGTGGTCGGTTCGGAGCCGACGTCACCCGAGTCCAGCACCGCGTCCAGCACGTGCCCGAGTTCCTCGCTGATCGTCCAGCCGTCGTCCATGGGTTCCTCGTGACCGGGCAGGATGAGCGTGGACGACGCCAGGGGCTCACCCAGCGTGTCCAGCAGGGCGAGTGCGGTCGTGTGCTGCGGCACCCGCACACCGATCGTCTTCCGCCGGGCGTGCTGCATCGCGCGCGGCACCTCGCGGGTGGCCGGCAGGATGAAGGTGTACGGGCCGGGGGTCACCGACTTGATCGCACGGAACGCCCAGTTGTCGAGCTGGACGTATCGTCCGACCTGGGCGAAGTCGCTGACCACCACGGTGAAATTGTGGTGGGCATCCACCTGCCGGATGTGACGGATCCGCTCGACCCCCGAGTGGTTGCTGAACAGCGAACCGAGCGCGAAGCCGGAGTCCGTCGGATAGGCGATGACACCGCCGTCGCGCAGGATCGCCGCGGTCTGATCCAGCGCACGCGACTGCGGGTTTTGGGGGTTCACGTCGAAGTAGCGGGCCATTCCCCCAGAGTAGGTCAGTTGTGGCCGCTGCGTTCGTCAACGCGGACGCAGCTCGACGACCGCCGATCCCCGGGCAGGCAACGTGTCGACGCCGATGAGGGAGAGAAAGGTCGTCGCCACGGACGTCTCGGTCGTCACCGTCAGGCGACCATCGGCGTCCACGGTGGCCGAACCGCTCATTCCTGCGTGCGCCGCTACCACCGACCGGGCGGCCGTGGTGGCCGTTGCGGCCCCGTCCTGCCCGCTGATCACCAGGGGTGCCGCGGCATCGAGCCCCGCACGGGCCGCCTGCGCCGCGACCGCCTCGGCTCGCCGGTCCGCGGCCGCCTTGGACGCGCCGTCGATCGCCAGCCCGCAGACGAGCAGCAACGACGGAACGAGCAGGGCGAAGAGCACCGACAGGCTCATGCCGCGCGAGGCGCGAGCCGCTACACGTGCGGGGACGGACACGGCGGTCATGGTGACTCCTCGGGCAGGGGTGAGGACCGTGGGCGAGTGACAGTCTGCCATCCAGCTGGCTCGTTGTTGCCCGCCGCCCACAGCTAGGCTGGGAGGCGAACGCCCGGACAACGAAGAAAGGTACGTTTCCCATGGTCAACAAGGTCGCGCTGCTCACTGCCGGTGGCTTCGCCCCCTGCCTGTCGTCGGCTGTCGCCGGCCTTATCAAGCGGTACACCGAGGTGGCTCCGGCCGTCGAGATCATCGCGTACCGATACGGGTACGAGGGTCTGCTCAAGGGCGACTCGATCCCGGTCACGCAGGCGGTCCGCGACAATGCGGAACGTCTGTACGCGTTCGGGGGCTCCCCCATCGGGAACTCGCGGGTCAAGCTCACCAACGTGGCCGATCTCGTCAAGCGCGGTCTGGTCGCCGAGGGCCAGGACCCGCTGGAGGTGGCCGCGAAGCAGCTGGTTGCCGACGGTGTCGACGTGCTGCACACCATCGGTGGGGACGACACCAACACCACGGCCGCCGACCTGGCGGCCTACCTCGCCGGAAACGACTTCAACCTCACCGTCGTGGGGCTGCCGAAGACCATCGACAACGACATCGTCCCGGTTCGGCAGTCGCTCGGTGCCTGGACCGCTGCCGACGAGGCGGCGAACTTCGCCAAGAACGTGATCGCCGAGCACAACTCGGCACCCCGCGAGCTCATCATCCACGAGATCATGGGACGCAACTGCGGCTACCTGGCTGCCGAGACCGCGCGTCGTTACCGTGCCTGGCTGGACGAGCAGGAATGGCTGCCCGAGATCGGTCTGTCCCGCGAGGCCTGGGACGTGCACGCCGTGTACGTGCCCGAGGCCGCCCTCGACATCGACGCGGAGGCCGCGCGTCTGCGGGCGATCATGGACCGTGTCGGCAATGTCAACATCTTCCTGTCGGAGGGTGCCGGCGTCACCGAGATCGTCGCGCAGCTGGAGCAGGCGGGCGAGGAGGTGCCCCAGGACGCCTTCGGCCACGTCCAGATCGACAAGATCAACCCGGGGGCCTGGTTCGGCAAGCAGTTCAGCAAGCTCATCGGAGCCGGCAAGACGATGGTGCAGAAGTCCGGCTACTTCAGCCGCTCGGCTGCGTCCAACCCGGAGGACCTCGAACTCATCGGACGCACCTGCGTCCTGGCGGTGGACGCCGCCCTGGCGGGGACCCCGGGTGTCGTGGGGCAGGACGAGGAGGCCGGCGACGTGCTGTCGGTGATCGACTTCCCGCGGATTGCCGGTCACAAGCCCTTCGACGTGACGCAGCCCTGGTTCGTCGAGCTCAGCGAGCAGATCGGTATGCCGGCTCCTCGCGTCGCGGCGCACTGACGCGGAACCCCGAGGACGTGGTCCCGGGGTGGCGAGCCGGACGAGGGCCCTCACGGGCCGCGCGTCCGGCTCGCGTCATGACGTCGTGTCGTCGCCGGGCCTGCGCGTGTCATCGGGCTCGGCGACGTGGTCCGGCTCGGTGACAGCCGTGTCGTCCGCCGGAGGTTCGATGCCCCGGCGGGCGCGATCGGCGTCGGCCGACTCCCAGTGGTACTCGGCCATCACGGTGTCGTCCCGGTCGCGCAGGATCGCGTCCGCGGGGTTGTAGCGGCGTGCCATCGCCGGCTGGTTCCACGTTGCGATCCATGCGGCGAAGAACAAGATGAGTCTGGCGAACACGTTGATGAACAGCATCGCCACGATCACCGGCCCGAAGATCTGCGTGGCCCGGTTGGTCGTGAACATGGTGGTCAGCAGACTGGCTGCGGCCTGCAGGACGACGAAGCAGACGGCCGCGGCGAGCGATCCCCGCACGATCGCCGTGCGAGGCGCCGGTTCCTCGGGCAGGAAGCGGAAGATCAGCAGGAACAGGATGGTCGCGCCGACCAGCGAGAGCGCGAAGGACGCGCCCTGCACCAGACCCTGCGAGATCGTCTCCACCGACAGCCAATCGGCGACACGACCTGCGAGGTGGGTGCCGACAACGGTCGCAGCGAACGTGACGCCGACCAGCAGCAGGAGCGCCAGAAGGAGCACGACGTTGATCAGGGGCTCCAGCAGCGGGGTGTGCCGACGTTCGGTCATGTCGAAATCGGGTCGGCCCAGGGCCCGGATCGCTCCCTTGACGTTGGCGATCCATCCCTGGCCGGCGAACAGCGCCAGCAGCGCCGCGAACAACCCCACGCTGCGCCAGTTGGTGAGGTAGTCCTCGACGAGGAACAGCACGTCCTCCTGGAGCGGGCCGGCGTTGAGGTTCGCGGTGATGAACGCCTTGGTGGAATCGAGCCACTCCGGCCGCAGGACGGTGAGGGTCAGCCCGACCGCCGAAAACGCGAACATGAGCACCGGCACGATCGCGGTGACGCTGAAGAAGGCGATGGCAGCGGCGAGTTGGTTGCCCAGACGGGCGTTGTACCGGTCGAAGGCGCGCAGCAGGTGTGCCGTCGCGGGCGTCGCATACGCCCACCGGACCGCCCGCCGCAACCAGTTCACCCGTTCATCATTCCAGCCGCGGCGGGCCTGTTCAGGGTGCCGTGCCGCGCGAGCCGCCTCTGGAGGGGGGCTCCCGCGCGGGTGCCGTGCCGCTCACGCGGGTCTCGCATCCTCGCGCGGGCCTCGTGTTACTCACGCGAGTCTCGCGTCCTCGCGCGGGTGGTGTACGGCCCGCGGCAGGAAGCGGCGCCCGCGCGAGGTCAGGCGGGCCGCATGGGCATCGCGTTCGTGACCGGGCCGACCGAGCCGACCGGCCGAGAGCCGGGCCCGGGGTCAGACCTCTCTGGCCTAGGCGGAGGCGCCGGATCCGTCCAGCCCGAAGCAGCTGGCGACGAGCTCGACGTTCTCGCGGGCCGCATCGAGTGTCGGCATCTCCGAGAACACCCGCAGCAACGGCTCGGTGCCCGAGAACCGGATGACGACCCACCCGCCGTTCTCGAAGTAGACCTTGCAGCCGTCCTGGTAACTCACGTGGTCGATCTTCTCGGGGAAAGCCGGGAGCTCCTTGCGCTCGAACAGGCGATCTGTCAGCTCGACCCTGCGGTGCGGGGTGAACGAGTAGGCGGTCTCGATCATCTCGAGGCTGCCGTACTCGGCGACGATGTCGTCCCACAGCTCACTGAGCCGGCGTTTGCTGGAGGCGATCATCTCGACCAGCAGCGACGCGGCGTAGACGCCGTCCTTGCCGGCGATGTGCCCGCGCACCGTGAGACCACCGGAGGACTCCCCGCCGATGACGGCGTCCGTCTCGGCCATCTTGGCGCTGATGTATTTGAAGCCGACGGGAACCTCGTGGCACTCCTGCCCGTACCGAGCCGCGACGCGATCGAGCAGGCTGGTCGTGGCGATGTTGCGGACCACCGGCCCCTGCCAACCCTTGCCCGCCAGCAGGTAGCGGTAGAGCAGGACGAGGATCTGGTTCGCCGACAGGTAGTTCCCCTTGTCGTCGATGATGCCGAGCCGGTCGGCGTCGCCGTCGGTGGCGATTCCGAGATCGGCATGCCGCTCGAGGACCTCGCGGCGCAGGCCGTGCAGGTTGTCGACGTTCGGGGAGGGCAGCCGGCCGCCGAAGAGCGGGTCGTGACGCGAGTTGATCACGTCCACGTCGCACCGGGCGGTCATCAGGATCGTCTGCAGGCAGGTCTGGGAGACGCCGAACATCGGGTCGAGGACGACCTTCAAGTGGCTGTGCCGGATGACCTCGGTGTTGAGCTGGGCGAGGATCGAGTCGATGTACCAGTTCATCGAGCGCTGGATCGTGAGCAACGGCGAGTCTTCCAGCTCGTAGTCGGCCACCGCGCGCACATCGTCCGGTGTGAGCCCGTTGATGCCGTCCTGCAGCGACCGGGTCACCTCGACGTCCGCGTCGCGGCCGCCCTCGGTGAACACCTTGATGCCGTTGTAGATCGCGGGGTTGTGGGACGCGGTCACCGCCAGCCCGTAGGCGCAGTCCTTGTTGCGCGTCGTCCACATGATCATGGGCGTCGGCGCCGGTCGGTCGACCAGCGTCACCGGGATCTGGTTGGCGACCAGCACCGCGGCCGCCCACCTCGCCGCGTCCCCCGAGAGGAACCTACGGTCGTAGCCGATGACGACGCCACGTTGCGCGACGTTCTCCGCGAGGATCCTGTTCGCCAGACCCTGGGCGAGCAGCCGCACGTTCTGTTTGGTGAATCCGTCGGCGATGATGGCTCGCCAACCGCCTGTTCCGAACTCGATCATGGCGCCACAGTAGGCAGGGGGTGCCCGGGGCGGTAGACGTGCGCAGCGTCCGTGATCAATCGGTCAACCGTTGTGCGCGACCGACGGCGCTCCTTCGCTGGTTTCTTGCTCTGACGAGGAACGACGCACCGCAACCCCGTTCGGTCGGCGACAGCCGAGGTGATCGATCGCGCAGCAGCGGTGCTCGCGTGGGGTGCTCGCGCCGCTCCGCTCCTACTATGCGGGCATGACCGGAGTGCAGCCGACGAAAGCGGTGGTCCTGGCGCGTGGGCTGGGAACGCGCATGCGCAGGGCCGGAACGGCGCTCAGCGCCGCCCAGGCGAGGATCGCCGACATGGGCCTCAAGGCCATGATGCCGATCGGACAGGAGGAACAGGCCGGCATAGGTGGACGTCCCTTCGTCGACTACGTCATCAGTGCACTGGCCGATGCCGGGATCATCGACGTCTGCCTGGTCATCGGGCCCGAGCATCAACTGGTGCGCGACTACTACACGGCCGTGAGACCGGAACGGGTGGCCATCCACTACGCCGAGCAGACCGAGCCCCTGGGCACCGGTGACGCCGTCCGCGCGGCCGAGGCGTTCGCGGGCGACGATCGGTTCGTCATGGTCAACTCCGACAACTACTACTCCGCGTCCTCGCTGCGCCTGCTGGCCGCGGCTCCGGGCACCGCGCTCGTCGGTTTCGACGCCGCCACCATGGTTGCCCGGTCGAACATCCCCGCCGAGCGCCTCGCGTCCTTCGCGATCGTCGACACCGACGCTCACGGTCATCTCGTGGACATCCTCGAGAAGCCCTCTCCCGATGAGCTGCGGGCGCGCGGGGAACACGCGCTCGTCTCGATGAACTGTTTCCTGTTCTCCCCCAGCATCTTCCCCGCGTGCGCCTCCATCGGACGATCGCCACGGGGCGAGTACGAGATCGTCGACGCCGTCCGAGCGCTGGTGAGCGCCGGGGAGGCGGTGAGCGTCGTACGGGCCGACGACGCGGTGCTCGATCTGTCGGGGCGCAGCGACGTGCCGGCCGTCATGGCCGCCCTCGACGGGCAGGACGTACGCCTGTGAGCGGCGCGGCGTGGTTCGCACCCGGACGCATCGAGGTGCTCGGGAAGCACACCGACTACGCGGGCGGCAACGTGCTCGTGTGCGCCATAGACAAGGGGGTATCCGTGTGGGCCGAGCCCGGCACGGACGCCGTCGAGGCACGCAGCTCGGCCTCTGCCGATCGGGTGCATCTTCGCGCCGGCACCCCGTCGGGGCTGCCGCAGGGTCATTGGGGACGCTACCTGCAGACCGTGGTCGACCGGCTTGCCTCGAACTTCGCGAGCCTGGCGCCCGCCAGGCTGACGATCGAGTCGGATCTGCCGTTGGCCAGCGGCATGAGCAGTTCGTCGGCCCTCGTCGTCGCGTGCGCCCTCGCACTCGCCCGGATGAACGGCTTCGACGAGGACGAGCGCTGGACGCGGGCGATCCGCGGCCCCGTCGACCTCGCGGGATACCTCGCGACGATCGAGAACGGCCGATCCTTCGGCGACCTGGCGGGCAGCCGCGGCGTGGGAACGCTGGGCGGGTCGGAGGACCACATCGCCATGCTATGCAGCGAACCCGACCGGCTCGGGCTCTTCTCGTTCGCTCCCCCACGGCTCGTCGAGCGGGTTCCCCTGGCCGACGACCTCGCGTTCGTGGTGGCGATCAGCGGCGTCCGGGCCGAGAAGACGGGAAGCGCCCGGGAGGCGTACAACCAGGCGTCCAGCGGAGCCGCGGAGATACTCCGGCGCTGGAACCAGGCCACCGGGCGGTCGGACGACAGCCTCGCGCAGGCCGTCGGCTCCGGTGACGATGCGGGCGAGCGTCTCGAACGGCTGGTGGCCGATGACGACCGGCTCACCGGCAGGCTGGCCCAGTTCGTCCACGAGTCCGCCGAGCTCGTTCCCGGCGCCGCCCACGCCCTGGCAGCCGCCGACCTGGACGAGTTCGGACGCCTGGCGGCGGCATCCCAGCGGTGGGCCGCCGAAGGCCTGGTCAACCAGGTGCCCGAGACGCGAGCCCTGGTGGAGCTGGCCGGCGGCCTCGGAGCGCACGCGGCGTCCAGCTTCGGAGCCGGCTTCGGCGGAAGCGTGTGGGCACTGGTCGGCGCGACGGACGCGCCGGGCTTCTCCCGGGCGTGGCTCGGCGCGTACCTCGGCCGATTTCCCGAGCACACGGGCGAGGCCTCGACGATCGTCACCCGGCCCTCGGGGGCGGCACACCCCTTGTTCCCGTGACCTCCGGAGCCTTGTCGGGACCGCAGGGTGGTCGTCCGCGAGAGGCCCTAGAGACGCTGGCGGTACAGCTTGGACAGCACCAGACCGGTGGCACCCAGGATGGTCGTCAGGTCGGGTTGGTCGGCGAACAGAACCCGCGGAGCGGGTGCACGTCGCGGAGAGGCTCTCACGAGTTGTTCCTCAACGGCCTGGCGCACCGATTCCCCGGACGCGGCCACGTCCCCGTGCATGATGTAGGTGCCCAGGCCGAGCAGTTGCTCGAGGTTGGCGAGTCCCAGGGCGATCGACCGGGCATAGCGGTCGAGGAGTTCCTTGTGGCGGACGCTGCCCGCCGCCGACCCCTCGCACAGGGACGCAGCCGTGATGTTCGCGGCATCGGGCAGGCCGAGGGTGATGGCCTGGTCGCGGAGCCAGCCGAGCGTGGCCACCGTCTCCCAGCAGCCGCGCCGGCCGCACGGGCATTGCAGGCCGTTCATGTCCACGACCATGTGGCCCGCCTCTCCCCCGGCTCCCCTGATGCCGCGCTCCACCTGCCCACCCAGCACGTACCCGGCGCCGAGCACCTCGCCGGTCACGACGGAGGCGAAGCTGTCGAGGTCGCGTCCCAGGCCGAACCATGCGTCGCCGAGGGCCTGGATCCGTGGGTGGTGGTCGACGAACACCGGGGCGCCGAACCGCTTCGTCAGACTCGCCGCGACCGGCATCCGGTTGACCGAGGGACGCCGGTAGTTCTCCAGCAGCACGCCGTCGGTGGTGTCGACCATGCCCGCGAATGCCGCCCCGATCCCGACCATGCGGCGGTCGCCGAACACGGACTGGCAATGTTCGAGCACCGTCGCGCTGAGGTCGGGACGATCGTGAGCGGTCAGGTCGATGCCGTCGATCACGCGGATGGTGCCGTCCATCCCGAGCACGGCGGCTATCAGTTCGTCCGGTGAGAGGAAGACCGCCCCCACCGAGTGCCCGGTACCGAACCACAGGGGACGACTCGGTTTGCCTCCGGAACGTCCGGGCATGCGGGGCGCCTGCTCGACGAGCACCTCCTCGTCCAACAGCGGTTGCACGACGGCGCTGATGGTCGAGCGGCTCACACCCAGGTGTTGGGCGAGTTCGGTGCGGCTCTGGGGGCCGTGCACGTACAAGAGCCGGATCAGGCGCGCCCTGTTGGCATCGCCGACATGTGATGAACTGAGCAGCATGTCATGAGCCGTGGGCACGTCGAATCCTTTCTGTTTTTCCGATCGGGCTATACATTAACCCCGTTGTCATGGCGGCCATCATCCGCCGCCATCGCGCTCGTCCGGCGCGTTGCGCCCCGAATCGTTGTCGGTTCGCTTGTCGGAGGCGAAGCGGAGATTGTTTCGTTCTTGTTACGGATACGATCTCAAGAACCTCACTTTCCACGGGAAGCCGGTACGGTGCAGCGCCGCCGCGATCTTCCGATGCCGAGAGTCCGACCTTGTCAGGGCAGGCTCACGCTGACCAATTGTACGGGGGATTCAGGTTTTACCTAACCGTAATCCAGGTTTGTAGCCGTCTAGCCCAAACCCATCTATGATTCTAGACAATCTCCTTGGGAAAGACCTCATGGGATAGGGAATGTGGAGGTCCAAATGGTCGACCCGGTACGCGTCGCGATTGTCGGCGGCGGAATCCGTGGATCCATCTTCGCGCGTGTCGTGGGTGAACACCCACGTGCCGAACTCGCCGGAATCTGCGAACCGGCACCCCCGGTCGCCGAGCGTCTCGCGTCGGAATTCGACACTCCGATCGTGGGTAGCGTCGACGAACTGCTCGACAAGCACGCGCCGGATGCCGTCATCATCGCGACCCCGGACTTCGCGCACGTGGAGGTGGGACTGGCCGTCCTCGGACGCGGTCTCCACGCGATGTTCGAGAAGCCCCTGGCCACCACGGTCGAGGAGGCCGGCGTCCTTCGCGACGCGGCGAGCGCCTCACCCGGCAAGGTGATGGTGGGATTCGAGAACCGGTGGAACCCGAAGTTCCAGGCCGTCAAGCGGCTGATGGGGCAGGCCGGAGCACCGCTGATCGCTCAGCGGATCCTGCTGCAGGACACCGAGTTCGTGCCGCGGCAGATGCTGTCGTGGGCAGGACGCTCCACCCCGGGGTGGTTCCTGTTCCCTCACACCCTCGACATGGCCATGTGGTTGTCCGGGGCACGGCCGGTGGAGGCCTACGCACGCGGCGTCCGCAAGGTGCTCGCCCCCGACGGCATCGACACCTGGGACCGGATCTCCGCGACGATCCTCATGTCGGACGATTCGATCGTCACCCTCGACTCGGGTTGGGTCCTCCCGGAATCCAGGCCCGCGGTCTTCCAGTTCCACTACGAGGTCGAGGCCAAGGGCGCCCTCTACGACATCACGATCGACGATTCCGGCATCACCCACTACAGCGCCGACCGCGCCTCGTACGTGGGCACCCCGGACACCGATTCACGGGGCCGCCTCGTGGGGGCGCACATCGACATGATCCGGGACTTCATCGACCTGTGCGACGGACAGGACGTGGAGACTCCCGATATCGAGCAGGGCTACGAGGTGACGATGGCCATCGCGGCCATCCACGAGTCCCTGCGCACCAATGCCAACGTCAGAATCCGCTACTGACGAGGAAGGATCACAACAATGGGTGCATTCGACAACCGTATTTCGCGCCGTTTCATGCTCCAGGCGGGAGGTGTCGCGCTCGGCAGCTGGGCTCTCGCGGGCTGCGTCTCCCCCACTGCCGGCGACTCCGAGGCCTCGGGCTCAGCGGCGAGCTCGCCGCTGAAGCCCGACAGCGGGGATGTCACCGGTGAGCTCACGATCCTGGACG